>JBCCFB010000129.1:0-17143 GCA_039029995.1 Planctomycetota bacterium | reverse complement strand
GGCAGCGGTGGTTTGCGCACGGCCTGCGCGTCTTTCCAATCGAAAGTCTATGTCAAAATCGGCAGGAAAAACGGCCAGATAAACCAACCTCTTTACGAAACCGGCACGTATTGGCTGAGCGGTACAGCCTGGCAGGGTTTGTACGGCTGGGAACGTCGGGAAAAAAAAGCTGATGTTGAAGCTGGCCAATCAACCATGAATCAGCTTGTAGGTGCGCTTCAGGCGCACAAAGAATACGGCTGACTGCAACGCGTTTGGATGCGTCCAGCGTAATGAGCTATTCAGTCTGACAAATGCATCAGGTGCCGAAGCCGAGAGGATTGTTGTTCTGCTCGAATGCATCACGCAGAGTCTGGTGCGGCAGGTTGTTTAGTGCGTCGTAGATGCCGGATCCCTGCTGGTAATGCGTCCACGGCTTCATTTCCATCGTCTGGTAGGAATTTCCGGATGGAATCAGGCCGAACGCTGCATAAACATCAGCAGCGCCAGCGGACTGTTGTTCGAATTCGACTCGATAGAACTCGTGTGCATTGGCGGTCGGGATTCTTAGCAACCAGTTGCCTCCCGGGTCCGAAAAGGTGCGGCCTTCCCCGACGAGATTTCCAGTACGATCGTAGATTTTTCCAATGATCTGAGTCCCGGGCCGCGCGTAGCCACTGAACAGGGGGTCGCGGGCAAGTGTGAACACTTCGCGCGAAATCGTTGCTGGTGCAGGTGCATCGAATACAGGAGCAGACGTCGATTCCGTTTCAGAGAAGTTGTTAAACGAGTCGAATGCAAATGTATCCGCGACTTCGATGTTGAGTGTCGCTGTGTCAGAACCACCAAGTCCATCGTCAATTCTGTACTCGATGCTCACGCTCCCGGTAAAAGTGCGTGGAGGAGGGTATGTTATTGTGCCGTCGGCATTGACGACTGCCGTGCCGGATGAGGGAGGCGTAACGATGGTGACAGTGAGCGAATCGCCGTTAGGGTCATTGTCATTGGCGAGCACGTTGTAGGTAACGGGACGCCCGAAAGTTGTTTCCACCGTGTCGTCATTGGCCACCGGTGCTTCATTGAGGCCGACAATTGTAATGTCCATTGAGGCTGTTGCACTGGCTCCGTTGCTGTCGGAGACCGTAAAGTCAAACGAGTCGAGTGCGATTCCGCCTTGAGGCAATGTGTCGTAGACCCCGTTGGGATCATAAATCACATTTCCACCGGTCAGCACAGTCAACGTTGCGCCTGAAGCAAGTGTAACGGTGTCTCCCGATGTCACGGCTGTGCCGCCGATCGAGGTGATTGTCAAAACATCTGTAGCGTCAACATCAGAAGTTGCTGACAACAGGTTGGTGCCAATCGCTGATTCTTCGTCCGTAACTGCAGCTACATCCGAGGCAATCGGCGCGTCATTTCTGCCCTGAACCGTAACAGTAAGAGTCTCGGTGTCAGTTGCTCCGTTTGAATCAGCAACTTCATAGCTGATGACGACAGTCGCAGTTTCACCGGACGCGAGGGTGTTATAATGCGCGGAAGGATCGTACTGTATCCGGTTGCCGGCGAGGCTGATGGTGCCTGATCCGGATACGATCGAAGCGTTTGCGAGTGTCAGCGTATCGGGAACGTCGATGTCAGTGTCATTGGCAATAACGTCATAGGATACTGCGGTGTCTTCGTCAGTGATTCCGCTGTCCGGGTTTGCAACGGGCTGGTCGTTCTCTCCTGTGACTGTAATCGTCAGTTGTGCAGAATCAGAACCGCCCGCCCCGTCGGAAATCGTATAGTCTACGACGATCGTCTCTGAATCTCCGGCAGCAAGCGAGTCGTATATGAGGCCGGGATCGTAGTTGATCTGATTGCCGATGACGAAAACAGTTCCGGATCCGCTCAGCAAGCTGGCTGATGTAATGGTCAGTGGATCTCCGTCCGAGTCAGAATCGTTGCCTAGTACGTCTACCGTAACGGGTGTCGTCTCAGGCGTTGTCGCGATGTCGTCCGTCGCCACCGGATTATCGTTTTGAGGAACTACAGTGACAACGACGGTGTTGGTCTCGGAATCGTCGAACTGATCTGTAACGGTGTACGTGAAAGTCTGTGTGCCGCTGAATTCACTGTCTGGAACGAAACTCAGGGTGTTGTCGGGATTGATTGACACCGTTGCAGAGGAGGGCTGTGTTACCGCCGTTACCGTAACCGGCCCTGAATATGAATCGTTTGCAAGCACGTCGATCGTAAGCGGAATGTCTTCAATGGTGGTGGCAGAGTCAGCCTGGGTGTCGTTCACGGGAGCGATGACGATTTGAATCGACCCCGTTTCGGTTGTGCCATCGTCTTCGGTTGCAGTGTAAGTAAGCGTCACTGTGCCGAAATAGTCTGCATCCGGAGTGAATGCGATATTGCCACTGGCGTCGAAAGTCACACTGCCGTTGGAAGGACTACTCACGTTGGAAAGAGAAACGGCGCCCTCAAAGCTGTCATTGGTAAAGACGTTGAATGTAACCACGACATCTTCGTCAGTCGTGATGAAATCAGGTGCTACGTCAGCAACCGGCGTTATCGAAACCGTGACGGATGCCGTTTCGGTTTGTCCGTGGGCATCAGTTACGGTGTACGTGAATGTATCTGTTCCCGACCAGTCGTCGTTCGGGGTGAACTGGATCGTTCCGTCTCCGTTGACCGCCACCGAACTGAAACTGCCCTGGGTTACGGACGAAATCGTGGTGGAGCCTGAGTAGCTGTCGTTCAGGAGTACGTCGATCGCGGTAGACACGTCTTCGATTGTAGCGTCGATGTCGTCGGCAATGTCGCTGACGGGATTTACGACAATTGTGATCGACTCCGTTTCGATGGTGCCGTCGTCTTCAGATGCTGTATATGTAAGTGTCTCAGTTCCAAAATAGTCTGCGTCCGGCGTGTAAGTCAGGTTCCCGGCACTGTCGAAGACCACTGCTCCGTTTGCAGCGCCGGTGACTCCGGTCAATGCAACGGTTCCTTCGAAGTTGTCGTTGGAAAAGACGTTGAAGCTGACGGCATTGTCCTCATCGGTAGTCGCCGAATCCGCGTTGGTGTCATCTTCCGGAGTCACGTTGACGGTGACCGTCGCAGTTTCGGTCTGACCGAAGGCATCGGTGACTGTGTAGGTAAACGAGTCGGTTCCATTCCAGTCGTCTGCCGGCGTGTATTGAAGTGTTCCGTCTCCGTTGATGGAAACGGTTCCATTTGCACCCTGAGTGACTGATGTGACGGTAGCGGTTGCACTGTAGGTGTCGTTTGCGAGGACGTCGATTGCGATAGACACGTCTTCAAGGGTAACGGTCGTATCATCGTTGATATCGCTTACCGGGGTGACCGTGATCGTGATCGTTTCTGTTTCGGTAGTGCCGTCGTCCTCAAGGACAATGTAGGTCAGTGATTCGGTTCCGAAAAAATCGTCGTCCGGCGTGTAGGTTACGTCTCCTGCGCCATTGATCGTAAGCGAACCGTTGGCTGTGCCAGTCACGTTGATGAGCGAGGCTGGCCCTTCAAAATTGTCATTGGCGAATACGTTGAAGCTTACCGGTGTGTCTTCGTCGGTCGAAATGACATCAGGATTGGTGTCGTCTTCCGGAGCAACCGTGATGACGACGGTTGCCGTCTCTGTCTGGCCATATGCATCCATGACGGTGTACGTAAATGTGTCCGGGCCGTGCCAGTCCGCGCTCGGGGTGTATTGGACCGTGCCGTCACCGTTGATGGAGACGGTGCCGAAGACGCCCTGCGTCACAGCCGTTACCGTCGCGGCAGCACTGTACGAGTCGTTTGCAAGAACAACGATCGCGACCGAAGTGTCTTCGATTGTAAATGCAGTATCCGGAGCAATGTCGCTTACCGGATTGATGGTGAGCGAAATGGTCTCGGTTTCTGTCGTGCCATCATCTTCAGTGATGGTGTACGTCAGTGTTTCGGTGCCAGAATAGTCTGCGTCCGGTGTGTAGGTGATGTTTCCAGCCGCGTCGAACGAGACCGAGCCGTTGGCGGCTCCAATGACGCTGGTCAGGGTTACTGGTCCCTCAAAGTTGTCGTTGGCCAGGACATTGAAGCTGGCAGATGTGTCTTCGTCAGTTGTGAAAGAGTCAGCTACGGTGTCGTCTTCGGCAGAAATGGTCACCGTTACAGTTGCTGTTTCAGTCTGTCCATGTGCATCGGTGACCGTATAAGTAAATGTGTCAGTCCCGTTGTAGTCATCGCTCGGTGTGTACTGGACCGTGCCATCTCCGTTAATGGAAACCGTGCCGAATCCGCCTTGGGTGACCGACGTAACAGACGCAGGGCCGCTGTATGTGTCATTGGCAAGCACATCAATCGCTGTGGTCGCGTCTTCCGCCAGTGCCGCGGTGTCATTATTTATGTCACTGATCGGATTGATGGTGATGGTAAGGGTTTCTGTTTCTGTCGTTCCGTTGTCTTCGGTGACGGTGTAAGTGAGCGTCTCTGTGCCGAAGAAGTCCGCGCCCGGTATATAGGTGACATCGCCGGCGGCATTGAAAGAAACAGCGCCATTGGTGGCGCCTGTGACATTGGTCAGGGTAACCGGTCCTTCAAAGTTGTCGTTGGCCAGGACATTGATGCTGACCGGATTGTCTTCGTCCGCAGTGACAGCGTCGGCTAATGTGTCATCTACTGCGTTGACGGTGATTGTGATTGTGTCTGTTTCGAAATTCCCGTGAGAATCAAGCGCAGTGTATGTAAGCGTTTCCGAGCCAAAATAGTCCTCATCAGGCGTATAGCTAATGTCGCCCGATGAGTTGATTGAAAGTGATCCGTTGGAGGCGCTGGTGACATTGATTAAGGAAACAGGCCCTTCGAAATTGTCATTCGCAAAGACGTTGAACGCGGTCGCTGTGTCTTCATTGGTTGCAATGATGTCGGCAACGGTGTCGTCTTCAGCGGTTACCGTCACGGTCACGTTTGCCGTTTCGGTCTGTCCGTGGGCGTCAGTCACGGTGTAGGTAAATGAATCTGTGCCGAACCAGTCAGGATCGGAGGTGTACTGAATCGTTCCATCGCCATTGATGGCGACAGATCCGTTGGCTCCCTGGGTTACCGACGTAACGGCTGCCGCCGCGCTGTAGGTGTCGTTGGCAAGTACGTCGATGGCGATGGAGACGTCTTCGGCCGTGGTTGCCGAATCGTCGTTTATGTCGCTGACTGGATTTACAGTGATTATTACCGTTTCGGTTTCGGTCGTGCCATCATCCTCTGTGATGGTGTACGTCAGCGTTTCGGTGCCAAAATAGTCTGCGTCCGGTGTGTAGGTAATATTTCCTGCCGCGTCAAAGGAGACTGCTCCGTTGGCGACTCCGGTGACGTTTGTCAGCGAGACGGCGCCTTCAAAGTTGTCGTTGGCCAGGACATTGAAGCTGACAGGGTTGTCTTCGTCAGTGGTGACTGTGTCTGCTACGGTGTCGTCTTCGGCTGAGATGGTCACCGTTACAGTGGCGGTTTCAGTCTGTACATGCGCGTCGGTGACGGTATAGGTAAACGTGTCGGTTCCGTGCCAGTCATCGCTTGGCGTGTACTGGATCGTGCCATCTCCGTTAATGGAAACCGTGCCGAATCCGCCTTGGGTGACCGAAATTACAGACGCTGGGCCGCTGTATGTGTCATTGCCAAGCACATCAATCGCTATGGTCGAGTCTTCCACCAGTGTCGCGGTGTCGTCATTGATGTCACTGACCGGGTTGATGGTGATGGTCAGCGTTTCTGTTTCTGTCGTTCCGTTGTCTTCGGTGACGGTGTAAGTGAGCGTCTCTGTTCCGAAGAAGTCTGCGTCCGGTGTGTAGGTGACGTCACCGGCGGCATTGAAAGAAACAGCGCCGTTGGCGGCGCCTGTGACATTGGTCAGGGTAACCGGTCCTTCAAAGTTGTCGTTCGCCAGCACGTTGATACTGACCGGATTGTCTTCGTTTGTTGTGACAGAGTCTGCAGCAGTGTCGTCTTCGGGATTGATCGTGATGGAAATTGTATTTGTCTCGCTGTTCCCGTGGGAATCGAGAGCGGTATAGGTCAGCGTTTCAAGACCAAAGTAATCGTCGTCAGGTGTGTATGTGACGTCTCCGCTGGCATTGATCGAGAGTGAACCATTGGAGGCGCCGATCACGTTGACCAGTGAGACGGGTCCTTCGAAATTGTCATTCGCGAAGACGTTTAAGGTTACGGGCGTGTCTTCGTTTGTTGCAATGACATCAGCGACGGTGTCGTCTTCAGCGGTTACCGTCACGGTCACGTTTGCTGTTTCGGTCTGTCCGTGGGCGTCAGTCACGGTGTAGGTAAATGAGTCTGTGCCGAACCAGTCAGGGTCGGAGGTGTACTGAATCGTTCCATCGCCATTGATGGCGACAGATCCGTTGGCACCTTGAGTCACCGACGTAACTGTTGCCGCCGCGCTGTAGGTGTCGTTGGCGAGAACTGCGATGGCAATGGATACGTCTTCGGCCGTAGTTGCTGAATCGTCGTTGATGTCGCTGACTGGATTTACAGTGATTGTTACCGTTTCGGTTTCTGTCGTGCCATCATCCTCTGTGATGGTGTACGTCAGCGTTTCGGTGCCAAAATAGTCGGCGTCCGGTATGTAGGTGACGTTTCCTGCTGCGTCGAAGGAGATTGCTCCGTTGGCGACTCCTGTAACATTTGTCAGTGAGACAGCACCTTCAAAGTTGTCGTTGGCCAGGACATTGAAACTGACTGGGCTGTCTTCGTCAGTGGTGACTGTGTCTGCTACGGTGTCGTCTTCGGCAGAAATGGTAACAGTGACCGTTGCCGTTTCAGTCTGTCCATGCGCGTCGGTGACGGTATAGGTAAACGTGTCGGTACCGTTCCAGTCATCGCTGGGTGTGTACTGAAGCGTGCCATCTCCGTTAATGGAAACCGTGCCGAATCCGCCTTGAGTGACCGACGTGACAGAAGCGACTCCGCTGTAGGTGTCATTGGCGAGTACGTCGATCGCTGTGGTCGAATCTTCCACCAGTGTCGCGGTGTCGTCATTGATGTCACTGGCAGCATTGATGGTGATAGTCAGCGATTCTGTTTCTGTCGTTCCGTTGTCTTCGGTGACGGTATAGGTGAGAGTCTCGGTGCCGAAGAAGTCCGCGTCCGGCGTGTAGGTGACGTCGCCGGCGGCATTGAAAGAAACAGCACCATTGGTGGCGCCTGTGACATTGGTCAGGGCAACCGGTCCTTCAAAATTGTCGTTCGCCAGCACGTTGATACTGACCGGATTGTCTTCGTCCGTGGTGACAGAGTCTGCAACCGTGTCATCTTCCGGGGTAATGGTGATGATGACCGATTCGGTTTCGACCTGTCCGTGTGAGTTGAGTGCAATGTAGGTGAGTGTCTCGGAGCCGGCAAAGTCGGCGTCCGGTGTGTAGGTGATGTCGCCGGCGCCGTTGATCGACAAAGAGCCGTCTGACAGCCCCGTCACATTGATCAGTGAAACGGGGCCTTCAAAATTGTCATTCGCAAAAACATTGAAGGTTACGGGTGCGTCTTCGTTGGTTGCAATGATGTCAGCGACGGTGTCGTCTTCAGCGGTTACCGTCACGGTCACGTTTGCCGTTTCGGTCTGTCCGTGGGCGTCAGTCACGGTGTAGGCAAATGAATCTGTGCCGAACCAGTCAGGATCGGAGGTGTACTGAACTGTTCCATCGCCATTGATGGATACAGATCCGTTGGCTCCCTGGGTTACCGACGTAACGGCTGCCGCCGCGCCGTAGGTGTCGTTGGCGAGTACGTCGATGGCGATGGAGACATCCTCGGCCGTGGTTGCCGAATCGTCGTCGATATCGCTGACTGGATTTACAGTGATTGTTACCGTTTCGGTTTCGGTCGTGCCATCATCCTCTGTGATGGTGTACGTCAGCGTTTCGGTGCCAAAATAGTCTGCGTCCGGTGTGTAGGTGATATTTCCAGACGCGTCGAACGAGATTGCTCCGTTGGCGACTCCGGCGACGTTTGTCAGTGAGACGGCACCTTCAAAGTTGTCGTTGGCCAGGACATTGAAGCTGACGAGGTTGTCTTCGTCAGTGGTAACAGTGTCTGTTACGGTGTCGTCTTCGGCTGAGATGGTCACCGTTACAGTGGCGGTTTCAGTCTGTCCATGCGCGTCGGTGACTGTGTAGGTAAACGTGTCGATTCCGTTCCAGTCATCGCTTGGAGTGTACTGGAGCGTGCCATCTCCGTTAATGGAAACCGTGCCGAATCCACCTTGAGTGACCGAAGTGACAGATGCGATTCCGCTGTAGGTGTCATTGCCAAGCACATCAATCGCTGTGGTCGAGTCTTCCACCAGTGTAGCGGCGTCATCATTGATGTCACTGACCGGGTTGATGGTGATGGTCAGCGATTCTGTTTCTGTCGTTCCGTTGTCTTCGGTGATGGTGTACGTGAGTGTTTCGGTGCCGAAATAGTCCGCGTCCGGTGTGTAGGTGACATCGCCGGCGGCATTGAAAGAGACCGCGCCATTGGTGGCGCCTGTGACATTGGTCAGGGTAACCGGTCCTTCAAAATTGTCGTTGGCCAGAACGTTGATGCTGACCGGATTGTCTTCGTTTGTGGCGGCTGAGTCGGCAACCGTATCATCCTCGGGGGTAATGGTGATGATGATCGATTCGGTTTCAACTTGTCCGTGCGAGTTGAGTGCAATGTAGGTGAGTGTCTCGGAGCCGGCAAAGTCGGCGTCCGGCGTGTAGGTGATGTCACCGGCTCCGTTAATCGAAATTGAACCATCCGACAGACCGGTCACGTTGATCAGTGAGACGGGCCCTTCGAAATTGTCATTCGCAAAAACGTTAAAGGTTACCGGTGTGTCTTCATTCGTGGTCAGGACATCAGCGACGGTGTCATCTTCTGCAACTACCGTAACAGTAACGGTTGCCGTTTCAATCTGACCGTAAGCATCGGTCACAGAATATGTAAACGAATCGGATCCGAACCAGTCAGCATCCGGCGTGTAGTCGAATGTGCCGTCACCGAGCAGGACGACGGTGCCGTCAGCGCCTTGCGTAAACGATGTAATGGACGATGAATTGCTGTAGGTGTCGTTGGCACGCGGGTCAAAGCTGATGACGCTGTCTTCGCTGCCCGATACGTTATCGTCCACGATGTCGGATACCGGGTTGATCGTGATACCCAGAGTCGCGGTCTCAGTATTTCCGGCGCTGTCGGTGACGGTGTAGGTCAGTGATTCGCTGCCGTTGTAGTCACCGTCAGGGGTGTACGTGACGTTTCCGGCAGCATCGAAACTGACTGAGCCGTTTGCTGCGCCACTGACACCTGTCAGGGATACTGCTCCTTCAAAGTTGTCATTGGAAAGCACGTTGAAGGTTAACGCGACGTCTTCATTCGTTGACGCGGTATCATCAACAACGTCGCTGACGGGATTTACGATGACTGTGACCGTCTGTATCTCGGGGTTCCCGTGAATGTCGTTGGTTGTATAGGTAAATGAGTCGGTTCCGTGAAAATCGGCGTCAGGAGTGTAAGTGACGGTCTGATCCAGGTTGACGACTACAGTTCCATTGGCTCCGTCAGTCGCGGAGAAAACGAACGACGGTGCTTCAAAGTTGTCGTTAGCGGAAACATCAATTGTCACAGGTGTGTCTTCAGCCGTGGTTCCGCTGTCGGCAATGGTGTCATCGACGGCCGCAACGGTAATTACAACATTGCCCGTTTCCATTCCTCCACAGGAATCGGTGACTTCGTATGTGAATGAAACGATGCCGTTAAAGTCGGCAAGCGGCGTGAATGAGATATTGCCCAGCGCGTCAAATGACAAAACGCCGCTTGACGTACCAGAGACGGAGGTGACCGAAACCGGTCCCTCGAAGTTGTCGTTGCTCAAGACATTGAATGAGACCGTTGTGTCCTCATTCAGGCTGATGTTGTCCGTAACGACATCAGCGACCGCGCCGATGTTCAGAGTAACGGTTGCTGTGTCGCTGGCACCCGATCCGTCAGGCTGTTCGTTGAGCGTGTAGGTGAACGAATCAGTGCCGTTGCTGTCCGGGGCAGCAGTGAATGTGAAGTTGACATGGTTCGCATTCATCGCGAAGTTTGAACCGGAAGTCGCTTTCAGTAGTCCGTCACCGTTAAACGCAAGCCAGGAAGCCGACTCTGCAATATGGGTTACCTCGGTATCATTTGTCTGATCTTCTTCGATGTAGATCGTGGCGCCGGTTGACGAGACTCCATGAGAGCCGAGTGCAGCGTCGTTGCCTCCGTTGTAGGTGGTAAGATTGCCGAGGAAATTGACAGCGGAGGTCATGTCGTTGGTAAAGGAGACTGAAAAATCGCTGTCGGTCACCGCATTGCCCGTGACGTCCGCCTCGAAGCTCAATCCATTCAGGCTTGCTTCTCCAGTTCCCTGTTCGATGGCAAAGTATCCGATTGTTTCATCGGTACCCAGAGAACCCCCGATGCTCTCATAGCGTTCGAGCGAAACCTGAAAGCCTGTAGTGCTGACATTTCGCTGAACGGTTTTCATAAAATCGAAGCCGTTATTGTCTGTCTGGGCCTGGGCCAGCATTGCCGGATTGCTGGAGAATGGACTGTTGAAAGTGCCACTCGCGAAATTTCCGGCAAGCCTGTCGTAGTCCAGAGTCCCGGCTTCAATCCGCGTTCCGTCCGCCAGTTCCCAGCTTCCCGCCTCGACAACGAGATAGGTGACAGTTTCAGACCCGTGTACTCCGTCTGTCGGATCAATCGCCGCCCCGCTGTTAGGCTCGACAACAGCAAGGTCAAAGGAATTCTCCTTGACGTCCGTTACGCGTGCGAGTGCATTTTGAGTGTCGTTGTCGGTCGTCACGAACGCAAAAATGATGGCGTTTGTATAGTTGCGGGTGAGAGAAATTGTCGTTCCAGTGGAGCCTACAACCGCGTGACCGACTTCTCCGAATTCCAGTTCGACGTCTCCGCATGTCGGCTGTGTCCAGGAGTTCAAAAAGCCCTGAGGAGTGAATGTGTCGTTGTCGGTCGGATTGAACTGAACTGAAGAGTCTTCACTGACGGAGATTGTGTCATCGACGGCATCAACCATCATGACTCCCTTGAACCCCGTGACCTTCAGAGTCGTGGCTTCAATGTTCCCGCTGTTGACCTCTAATTCCCAGTCTCCGCCGGATTCAGAGTTCCCGGTAAGATCGGCTGACGAAGCAACATCAGCTCCGGTGATATTGCTGAGTCGTCTTGTTGCATCCTGTCCCGTTTTGCCTTCACCGAAGTTACAACCGTAAATCAGAAGGTCGCCATCCTCTCGTATAGAAGCCCCGATTTTTTCAAGCTCGTCAGAGTAGAGATCGTCAATCGTTGCCGAATTCAAGTCGGCGCTGCCCAGCAACAGACGACCGGATTCGCCGTGCGAGAAAATGTGAATTGAGTCGAACGGGGCGCGACCTTCTACGTACCCTGCAAGTTGCTGGAATCCATCAAGACCGGCCTCTATGCGGACGATCTCTGAATTTTTGATCGCGGATAGTTCGTTCAGGAAGTGAGCGGTTTCAGCGAGTGAACTATCGACTACAAAAAGTTGACGTGGCGCCAAGTCGATCTGGTTGAGCGCGCGGTCTGCGGCATCAACGGTGGATTCGATGGCAGGTTGATCGAAGTGATTCGTCGTTGTGATTTCAGGCTCTGCGCCTGCGACGAGTTCAGCCATTGCGCTGGAAGCATCAAACATGATCCGGTTTTCCAGTGCCTCGAACAATCGTGTTCGCGGAGAGTCCGGACGCAATGGCGCACTTGAATCGTGGGGAGCGTGATCAAACATCGGAATAACGTGCAGGGGGCAAAACAACGAGAGGGGGACTCTCATAAGGCGGGTATCTGAACCCTACCTTTACAAAGAGGGAAAACCCTGGCGGTTTACCATGACCCGATAGTTCTTGAACCTGCAGTCTGCGCAAACGTAGGAGTTCGCACGATTACAACAGTCATTCCACCTGCGGGAGATTCAACAACTGACTTTCCGGCTTATAGCGTCGCTACCGGGAGGATAACCCTTATCAATCAAGTCGGGTGGTGCATGCAACTCACTTAATCAGGTCGCGCGCAGCAAGCCACCCTTTCTCGATCGGGTGCCCGATAAAACTGGCTGACCGGATCATGTGTCGCGACACACAAGGTCCGGCGCGCTAAGGCAGCTGTAGGGACAGCTATCGAAGCCTCGTTTTGTAGCCGGTCAGATTGGATAGTCAGGATTGAAACGAATGAGCTAGTTCTGATGCTGAAGAGGCATCTGAGATGACCAGCCGGCTCCATCATTGACCGGCAAGCTGCCTGAAGCAGGCGCCGTTTGACCGTTGAATTCGTCTTTAAGAATGACGCTTGTCGGGAGATCAGACTCGCACATTTCACCGATCTGAATGTTCTCGGTTTGCAGTAGCATCCCGGAAGCGCGTTTGAGGTTCATCAAAGCCAGATTGTACGTCAACTGTGATTGCAGGAATTCGAATTCAGCATTGGCAAGCCGTTCCTGGGCTTCAAGAAGGTTCTCCAATGCCAGACTGGCCGTGACATCCTCGCCTGGTAGTTCCTGCCAGCGGCGGGTCAATGCTTCGAGTTGAGCCGCACGCGCATTCATCGCCTCGGCTTTGGCGAACATTTCACGACTGGACGTCTGAACTTCGCGAACGGCGACTTCTACTTCCAGCTGGACGGTTGCAAGTGTTGTCGCATACTGGTTCTTGAGCTGTCTCATCTCCAGCCGGCGCCTCGTGTGCCGAGCACTCGAGGCGCGGTTGCCGACGGGCAGTTCATAGTTCAGGCCAATCGAGTATCCCGGAGCGCCTTCTGAAAACTGGCTGCTCCAGGCTTCACCGACATCGCCGTCACCCTCAAGGCCGGCAACATAGGTTTGAGTTACCAGGTTGAGCATCGGCAGCAATTCGTGCCGCGACATACTCATCCGTACAGAGCCTGCCTTGATCTGTTTGAGTGCCTGCAGGATTTCCGGTCTGTTCTGGACGGCCAGCATCATGGCTTCCTGCATACTCGCTTCGTAGGAGAACGAAGTCGGAACATCAACCGGAATCAACTCGACTTCGGCGAATAAACCGAATTGGGGATCATTCACAAGACTACGCAACCGGGATTCGGCATTCTTAACAGCAGCGCGCGCCCGGATCAACTCAGCATAACGAGTCGACGCAGAAGCTTTGGCGCTGACGATCTGGGACGTCTGGGCGTCAATAATTCCACGCCTTTCGAGTATCTGATAGACCTCGTCAGCGCGCTGGAAGGAGTTCATCTTCTGGAACAATGCTCCCCGTTCCAGATAAAGGCTCCAGTACGCTCTGGTGACTTCAAGCAGATGCGCCTGCAGTTGACGATGGAATTCATCGTCTGCGATCTCTTTATCGAGGCGCGCCAGCCCGATCAGGCTTTCGTTGTAGACTCGTCCCCGCCCTCGCATCAACGGCTGAGTGTATCCAAGTACAAGTCGCGCTGTACCCTGCGGGTTCGGGACGAAAAAGTTCGAGTTCGTTTCCTGGTGACCGATCTGCTGACTCAAATCCAGCTCACCACCGGCACGGTTTCGACGTCTGACGCCGGCTGAACCGGTCCAGTGTTCGTTGTCATAGCGGTCGCCGCCACCGGGCCCGAGGGTAAGTGAACTGCCCACGGGGTCATTCAGGTCATCCCAGCGCGTCTGCAGATATCTTGTCCAGTCAAACGCTGAATCGGCTTCTACAATTGCTGTTCGACGGATCTGCGGCAACTCGCTGAATACTTTGATCTGATTGGAATGGTGAAGTGTCCTTACGAGCACTTCTTCCAGAGAAATTTGCATCGGCGCAGAATCGTGGCGCATCTGATTCGACACCATATTGGACCACCAACCCATTTCCGAAGTGGACTGACCATAGGCAGAGTCATCTCTGGCGTCAGGGTTTTCAGATGCAATCGTGTCAAACAACTCGGCGGGTTGATCGAGTGAATCTGCGATTGTCGGCACCGGGGGAGCTTCAAATTGCTGATTCGAAAAAGTTGACTCTCGGGACTCTTCAAGCGGCTTAAAACTTCCAAAGTCTTGTGCTGAAAGAATGCCCGGAGCGAACGCCGCGCAGACGGACAGCAGGATTGTTGCTGCTCCGTTGCGTAGAAAAGTAATGCGTTTCATATCGGGTCTTGTCTCTTTTCGTCCGGTGTGGAGGTACCGGAGCGGTCGCCCGACAGTCTGGGGCTGGTCGGGCGTTAATGCGGGAAAACAGGTGTGAGATTGCAAACTGCCATGCGTCACGAAAATGACACATCCGCGTCCGATGCGGCGCATTACAATCATTCACATCTAATTGATTTTTCGGATGAAAACCCTACGGGTGTTCACCCCCAGGCTTCCCGTTCCGGGCCCGCTTGGCCGGAAAATGACAATCTGTAACGGCCTGCTAATCTTTTCGCATTTTGTCGCGCATCTTTTGAAGCCAGTTCGATAGCGAATGAGCTAGCACATCTCCGACTGTTCCTCGGGTTGTGCGAAAGCTGATGAAGCCCGGCTGCCCGGCCCGGAGATCTGCACTTTCGGCGTTTCCAAGGGAAACAGTTGCCAGAAACCGCGGATTCACGAGTTCATACGCCAACTGCCTTTCTGCGCTGTCGAAGGATTCATCGGTGGTTCGGTAACGAACCGGAAGCGGGCCGCCATTTGTCGAGCTGAAAGCAGGGTGCGGAAGCTGAAGTTTGGCTCCGGGATTCACTCTCAACAGAGTCGCCTCGAAATGACCAATGCCCTGCCCTGTCAGATGAACATCCACCTCTTCGCCTTCGCGCGAAGAGAATCGTTCGAAGTCCATCTGCGATACCAGTGCATGTACTTCCTTCGAGCCTTCTTTACCGATTGAGCAGATCATCTGCCCCGGTGCGACGTAGAGGTCTTTCAGATTCTCAAGGTCTTCCGCAATGACCTGCCCGCTGATCGTAGATCTCAGTTCGAGTTGCGACCAGTGTCCGGATAGTTCAGTCAGGCGTTTCTGAAGTGCCTCAAGACTATTCAGTTCAATCTGCCACTGCGGGATGTTGTCTTCCTGTTTGTTGATTCTGGCCTTCAGTTGAGCGGTTTCAATTTCGATTCTTACTCTTTGAATTTCAGATTCCAGCTCAACGTTTTCGAGTCGGGCGATCAGGTCACCCTCCTCGACATGTTGATCAGGTTTGACATGAATCTCCCGGACAAATCCTCCAACGGGTGTTCGCAATACGACCAACTCGCTGTAGTCGACGATTGCAGGTGCGGAGATCCGTGCATGCCATGGGGCAAATGTTGCAAAAGACCAGCCGCCGGATACCAGGAGGCTCGTCAAAAGACAGAATCGAATGGCGGATGGGCGCTGGCTGGTTTCGTTCCCGATGAATACGAATTTAAAGAGTTTTATGACCGGCCAGAGGACCCACAAGGCCAGCGCGGCAATTGCCAGCACGGCTCCAAGTCCGAACAGAATTGACTCTGCAAGAATGATCAGGCCGGCGCAAATTACGATCCGCCAGATAAAAGCGAGGATCGCGTATGCGACAATTGTCTTTGTGCTTCCTTCGGGGTTAACAGGAGAGCGGGCTTCCATTCCGAGATAGTATTTCTTTCCTGCCCATTTCAAATACTGCTGACCGCGAGTAGCAAGGTTCGGCAGTTCCAGCCAGTCGGTCAGCATGTAGTAGCCATCAAAACGCATCAGCGGGTTCGCATTAAAGAACAAGGTCGTAACACTTCCCGCCAATACGATGTTGAAGGCCTGTGTCTTTAATACTCCCGGATCGGCCCACGCCCAGACCAGTGCCGCGATGGAAGCAATGAAGACTTCCGCATACATGCCCGCAGCCGCCACAAAAATGCGTTGCCATTTAGAGTTGAAACGCCATGAGCTTGTAACATCAACAAACGGCAAAGGAATGAGAACGATTAGAACCACGCCCGCAGAGCGAACATCGCCTCCGAATCGTTTGCACGCGACTCCGTGCGCCGTTTCATGAATCAGCTTCAGCGCCAACCATGAAATCGTCAGCCACATCCAGTTTCCTGCCGCGAAAACCTGACTCGAGGCGCCTGTTGCGTGGTCCCACTGGCTCCATACGTGGTATACCGCGCAAGCCACGACGACCATCCACACAAAGAACACAGGCACGCTGAGCAGCCATCCGAATGCCCGGTTTATCGCGCCTAGCATGCGATCCGGGTTGAGTAGTTTGAACTTCGGTGTAACGGGATTTGCTGATGCGAGAGTCTTTCGTTTTTTGGACTCGGCAAACGACTCATAAAGTCTGTCTGAACTTGAGGACGCGCTGGTCGTAGCGAGGTTGCTTTCGATCAGCCATTTGCAAAGCGTTATCGCATCCTGTTCAGAAATGGCCTTTGCGCCCAGTTCGTTTGCCGTACGCGCAACTGCATCGCCCACAGTAGTTGAACCGTCGAGCATCGAAACAAAGCAGTATTCGGCAACACCGATCCTGAAAAACCTTGAGTTGAGTTCATCTTCGATCAGGTAACACGGTTCGTTCCCGTATTCCTGCAGATGAAAAGTAAGGTCGTTGCGCAGCGTCAGCCGGCTGTTGGCGAGTTCTACGGTTGAATAGTGGTATTGCTGCAACGATTCACCTGACATGTGGTTCAGCTTGAAAACTGGATTGGGATCGCTGTTTAGAATCCTAGAGCCGTCGATATCTTCTCAACGGGATGGTGGAAAAACGTCCAGCCCAGAGGCATGGGTTTACCAAGAATCCTCGCGGTTCCTTCCATCCCGGGCCGAATGGCACCGTCGTCGTTATTGATTATCGCTTCTGCAATAAAGATGTTCCGTTCATCGCGGATAGCGCTGCGGGGGCGGATTCGACTGACCACGCCCTCGATCGTATTAGATCCGAAGCCATCAAAACGAAGCTTGACCGTCTGGCCTTCTTCGATGTGCATTATTTCTTCAGCCGAAACCGCAAGCTCAACCCGTATCGGCGTCAGCGGTGCAATCTCGAAAATCGACTCGCCAAGTTTGACGGGATGATTTTCACGGCGATCAATACTGCCTTTGCAGCTGCCAGCTACTACCACGAATCAGGTAAAGACCTAACCAAAGCATTGGAATGGATACAGAAAGCAACTGATGGTGACTCACCTCGCTTTTGGATGGTACGCCGTGAAGCTCTAATC
>JBCCFB010000128.1:0-17185 GCA_039029995.1 Planctomycetota bacterium | reverse complement strand
CTCGCTGGGAGGAACTCGAAGCGCTTGCGGATTAATGTGCTGCGTGTGATTGATACGGCGCGTATGTAGACGAGTGATTTTGCAACGGTAGCGATTTTGCAACTGAATTGAGAATTTGAATTGAGTGTTCGAATGAAGATGATCATCGTTTCTTTTGTGATTTTCCTGCTGGCGTCTCCCGTATCTGTTCAAGTTGGATCACCGGCGCAGACGACTGGACAGCCGGTCCAAACTGCGCAGGACGAAGCTGCCGTAGACGCGGTAGAGGAAAGCGTAAAGCCGGGCATCAATGACTCGTTTCTCGATCCTGAGCTGAACGTTGATGACTTTGTCGAGCGATTCGAAGTCGAAAGCCGCGAGGTATTTGTCGCGCGGGAACGAATTCTGGCCGAATGCGGAATCGAAAAAGGGGACTTCGTTGCCGATGTCGGCGCGGGAACAGGTTTGTTTACCCGGATGTTTTCTGTTGCGGCTGGAGATGAGGGGTGGGTCTATGCCGTCGATATCTCCGCACGGATGATTGAACATGTAAACTCCGAAGCAGACCGGCTTGAACTGAACAATGTGACCGGTGTGCTTTGCTCAGGCGATAGTGTAAATCTGCCGCCTGAATCGGTAGACGTCGTCTTTATCTGTGATACCTACCACCATTTCGAATTTCCGGCATCGACGATGGCTTCGATCAATCGCGCGCTTAAACCGGATGGTCATGTTGTCGTCATTGACTTTGAACGCATTGAAGGCGTCACGCGCCAGTGGCTGCTTGGGCACGTTCGCGCCGGCAAAGAAGTCTTCCGTGCGGAAATAGAAGACGCCGGATTTGAACTCGTCGAGGAAAAACAGATCAGTGCACTCGAGGAAAACTACTTTCTGGTTTTTCGAAAAAGGCGATAGCGCGGTCAGGTTTTTTCGCGTGGTTCATGGCAGATCGGATCGGTGTTGAGGCACAAAGATGCTTTCGTGGTTCTCAAGAAAACGACCGATCGATCTTGCTGATAAAGCCCACATCGAGTTCCGGTTCAGCTGGCTCGCCGAACAGATCGGATGGGATATTCTTCGAGAATCAGAAACGTGGACGCCACTCAAGTTCAGCTGGTTCGACTCTGGTATCTCCGAAGAAGATGCGCAGGTCTTCGTCGACATGGTGGCTGATTCACTGCCTGACAACGAAAGCAAGTTTCAAATCGTTGCGCTGCCACAACGGCTGATGCCCGGCGGCGAGGAAGAAGGGATCGAGTTTCATTACGACTTCCAGTCGGTCGATCCGGTCAGCACTCCGACCATCAAGGTATCGAGAAACGTAATGCTTGATCGTTGTATGACGATGGCGGCGCTGGTTCAGTTCGTCGTCAACGATTATGCCGGGAGGAAGCATCACGATTTCCTTGAGTATGAAGATCGTGATCTCATTCTGGCACTGTTTGCTGTTTTCCATGGCCTGGGGATCATCTGCGCTAATGGGACCTTGAAGATGACCACCGAAACCATGGAGCAAACGCACGTCTCCCGGGTCCGGTATGTCGGCGCAATACCCGCGCAGTATTTCGGTTATGCACTTGCCTTGAAAAGCTGGTTGATGGGTGAGGAACCCGGTGAAACTCAGAAGCTGCTTCGGCCCGATGCCGGTGTGATGATGAAGAAGGCGGTCAAGTATCTGAGATCGACGGGAGACGCGTGTGTAACCCCGGGGGATCTACGCGATGACACATTCGGAAAGCGCGCAAGCGCCTGTGTGGATGACCTGACGTCGGAGTCAGCTCAGATCAGGCTGCTCGCCCTCTGGACAGTTGAAGAAAGCGAAAAGCTTGACGACGAGAAAGTTATGTCGGCGGTCGTCGAGTCATTTCATCATGTCGAGCCTGATGTGGCGGGGGCCGCAAAGTACCTCTTAACGAAAACCCGCGTATTTCCAACGCAGGTCGTCGGCTGCCTTCAGGCCAGTCTTGACGAAAGGGACGATACGTTTTCCAGCGTTGCGGCGAAAATTCTCGCCGGACAGGGGCTCTACACTGACCATGTTGTTGATTATCTGCGCTATCTTTTCCGGCATCGCAGGCGAGCTGATGCGGCTGTGATTATGAGTGAGCTGGTCATGAAACAAGGAATGACTCCGGAGCTGGAATCGTTCATTCCCGAGTTCATCGACGCCGCAGGGCGACTGGTCGCTGCCGGCGATCAACCGGGATTGTTCGCTGCCTTGAATCCAGCGCTAAGCAAGCTTGAGAATCTTTTGGACCTGATCCGTGTCCACAGCCCGTCCTCGACGGACGTAGAGGTCGAGCAACTCGTCCAGATCGCATACGGGCAGGATCCGTTTGAGTTCGATGAACCGGACTTCGGCGAAGACCGGTTCGTGATCCGGTAGTCTTAAGGTCAAAAAAAGACAACCGCCCTCACATTCAATAGTCGCGCGTTTGAATCGTCTCCATAGCGCGGCTCAAGTGTTGCTGGACTCCCTTGTAATCCTGTTCTTCCATCTCTCCATTGGGCCAGGTTTCTACATGTCTGCGGTAAAGAATGCCGCTGGCCTCTTTAAGAAGTTCGAATGCTCGTTCGGCATCGCCGTCACCGTTCCTCTGCAGATAGAACATTCCTACTTGATCAAGTGTTACAGCGAGATCACGTTGCGATTGTGCGGACGACTGGTTTAGCTCAGAGCACTGCCGGCTGATCGACAGGCATTCCTGCAAAACAGCTTCGATTTCCGGCTGGTCATCCTGATTGCCGGACCTGATCAGATGACCGGCCTTGCTGGACAATGATTCGCAGACTTCCCTGGCCAGAAGTACCGAGTCCGGGGTTTCGAAGTATTGTTGCTTTCGAAGCCTAATGGCTTCTTCAATCTGAGGTCCGGCGATCGAGGAGTTTCTGCCGCCGATTTGAGAGTTGATCAAGCCGGCGCACATCAGCGTCCGCGCGTAGTTGCCGGTCATCTTCTGGTTTTCGGGATGGGATTCAGCCAGTTTCTCGCACAAGACCAGCGACTCGTTTGCGTGCTCGAGCGCCTTGTCCAGGTCCTCACCACCCTCGAAGAGGATAAAGGCCGTGGTAGTCAACGCGAGAGAAACGAGGCACGCCGCTCTTTCAGACTCCGGTTGCATGCGCAATGCTGTTCGCGAATCGCCAAGTGCTTCTGTAACCAGCCGAAGCAGGTTTGAGGGATCATTGCTGCCAGTTTTCACCCGTTCGAATTCTGCTTGCTGAAGGAGTCGCTCTGCGTTCTGGCACGCGCCTTCATGAACATCATGCTTGTACCTTTCTTTCAACCTCGCCCACGAAAATTTTCGCACCGACAATAGTTTGCGCGGCAGTCCTCCGAGCCATCGCAGAAGTTTCAGGGGCCCGGTACGGAAAAAGAACTTTCTCGAGATTGATGCTGCTCGTTGTTCGAGAGATTTAGCCTGTTCCAGATCACCTGTCGATCTGCGCATGTAGTGAAATCGCGCAAGTTCTCTGGCTGAAGTACCATAAATCCTGACTGCGTCATCACTGGCGGGATCTTCGGCGTAGGCGTTCTCCGCGATTTGATTTGCAATCGTCAGATAATTCGCCGAAGAAACCAGGCTGCCATCGTGCAGTTCAAAGCCTCCTGCCAGTCCTGCCAGTCCGGCAAGGTTGAGATCTGTGGAACCTTCGGTGTAGAAGTGATCCACCGTGGCCTGCAGCGATTTGAGCAACTCGAATCCACGGCTATCACCGGACAACTCGTCCACCGCACTTCGACCGATGCTTTCGAGTAGTTCGTCAGTCTGAGCGCGAACTGATTCTGTAGTCCTGTCAGATTTGAAATAGGACGCGACCAGACGATGCATCCGTCCGATTCTTGGATTACCCGTTTGCGTGATCAGCCGCAGGCCTTCAAGTTGTCGCCTGATCTGCTGCCAGCGGTCCGGGTAGCCTGGTCGTTCCTCAAATGCGTCGGGATGCACAGACGCAACAACAGGCTTGAGCCAGTCCCAGACAACATTCTCCGGCGACATCAGCGCCGCATATTGAAGCGTAGTTCGGACATCCACATCAAGGTTGCCGGAAACCGAATCGAGAATTACGGCAAGTTGTTTTTCGCGATGTCTTATCTGGTTGGCAACATCGGACTGGCTCGCGACCTCATCGATCTGCGCCAGCCCTTCAATTCTGATGCGGTCGAGAAACTGCGACGGCTGAATTTCCGGATTCAGCCCGAGATAGATTGCAACGGATTCGATAGCCAGCGTGAATCCATCAAGCTCTTTTGCGATTTCCTCTGCGGCTCGCTCTTCGGAATCGCTGCTGAATCGTCGTGGTTCCGATAGTTGCTGAACCGTCGGGTCAGCAATAACAGTGCCGTTCTCATCACGAACCGGCTGGCGATCACACAAGATGGCCAGAGAATCCTCAAGAGTAAGCTTGTCGATCGTCAGCATTGCGAGAGTGTTGTCACGCGACTCGACGAGGCGGTCCTTGCCCAGTCTGGTGGTTGCAAGGACGTGTAGCCATTCCGCAGAAGGAAGCAGGTTCAATTGATCAGTTGAAAGAAGTTCCGCGCGATCGATATTATCAAGGATCAGCAGGCAGGATGCTCCACCGTCGCGGTCTCGTTCGACGGAATGCCGGCCCATTCGTTCCAGTTCTGCGAGGACCCTTCGGCCGCGGTCCGCTTCGGTTTCCGCGCTGGAGGCTGAAAAAGGCAGGTTCAGGTCGATGGCCAGTTTTCCGATCAGCGGTAGCAGCTGACTCTGGTCTTCCGCGTCCAGTTTCCACAGACCAGCAGGGTAACAGTCGGCGTAACCATGAGCATATGCGTTTGCCAGATCGGTCTTGCCGAGCCCGCCCAGCCCGTGGAGAGCAGTGACAACGCCGATCGTGCCAAGAGACAGGTTTTCCCTCAGTTGTCTGATCTCTTCGGTCCGACCGACAAAGTAGGGATTGGTTCTGGGCAGGTTGCCGGGCGTTTTTCTGACACGACGTGCTCTTTCAACCCTGCTCCAGATGCTCGTTCCCAGAGCCGCGACACGTTGTCTTACCGTGTCCTCCCTGAGCGCATTTGCACCATCAGGAAACCACGGTCTCAGGTTGCAGGTGATCTGCGGCCGCTTGACATCGTGCATCCATTTCTTGAGGCGCTGTTCGTTCCGGTGTCCGTCCGTACCGGGCATGTCGACGAAATATACCGGCGCGACATTTTCGAATCCGCTCAACCGGTGAACTTGTCTTCTTTGAAACTCTTCCCACTCCCACCAGCAGTATTCACTTTCAAAATAATTGGGAGATAAACAGACCACGAGGACTTTGGATTGCCTGAGAGCTTTCAGGATTCGATGTCTCCAGTCTTCAAGAGCTTTGATGTCCTCGCCGTTCTGGTCGAAAAATACACGGAGTGGTTCCGTTGAGAATTTGCGATGATCTTCAATGATCAAGTTGTGCAGCGCCGTGACCCAGCCGGTTTCCGCGCCGGCCTGCGGCTCGTCATCTTTGCGCGAATAGGAGATGAACACCTCATATTCTGAAGTTGGAACTCCCGTCTCCTCTGGTTCGGTTTCCATCAGGAATTCATCTCTCCGTTTCGTTTGTTTTTCAGGTGTTTTTTCAAGCGTATTTTGTTGCCTGCCTGGCAATTCACTTGCAGTACAAACGAATGCGACAAGCCGGCATTCAGTTGAAGGCATCAAAAAACATGCATTCCCGGTGCGTTAAAGCGCAGCTGTTGTACTGACAAATCGCACATCGGGTTTCAGTTACCGGGACATTTGTTCAGCCGCAACCGACGGTAGCGCAGAATCGACAGTACACGCCTGAACAGTGTGTTTTACAGTGTCCACTTAGACTGTAAAACGATACCAGGCACTACACCGAACAAATACCGGCGATCGGGTTCAATTTTCGCGCAATCCGGAATAGAAAATTGTGGACTCGCTGAGTACACAGGGAAATACTGGCGGACATCAGATCTTTTCAGGGGCAGCAAGGAAAGGTCGCGGGGAATGAAATTCAGCTTGCGTACGATTCTCATCGTGTCGGTCGTTGTCGGCGCAATCGCCGGTTTTCTAATTCTGGACTACCAGGCGCGGACTCCGGTTTCGATTGAACTCGCCCATCCGGTTTCAAAACCACGAAGTGACGGCTCGTCAACTACAACGACAATCAGCGAATCCAGTAGCTGGATTCTGGCGATGCAACGCAGCAATGAAACCTATGTTCCAGCGGAATACCGTGGACATTGGGAGGGACTGCTTGAATCCGGTGCAGGTTATGATTTTCAGCCGAAAGACGAGTGGTGTCGTGACGGATTGGAATACTTCCGTGAAGAGTGGATGGATGCTGTACGTGTCCTGAAGACCGGGGGACTGGACGACCAACTGGCCGCTGCCTACCTGTCCGAAGAGGCCGGTGCTGCATCAACCTACACCGATGTTCGAGATGCGTTTGTTGCTTCTTACTCTACAGTGGAGCAAGGCGAATTTTTACAGGCGCTGATAGCCTGCGGCTGGTGCAGCCGGATCTCAGATGACCAGGATGCGATTGACGTCGTTTCCAAACTGCTTGACGTTCCAAACACCCGTGGCGTCGCAGCTCGTGCACTCTGCTACTCCGGCGTGGATGAGAGGCCGTTCGCCGAGCAGATAATGGCCAGCTACTCCGCCGATAAAAAACAGCCCGCATCCAGTATGCGGTTTGCAATCCTGGACTCTCGACTTTCTGATTTGATCAAAGCTGATCTTGTCAGCGTTGTGGCTGCAAATTTTCCACAGGAATCAGATGGGAATTCCGGCGACTACGCGGTGAGACAGTTGTATCGCGTGGTCGGTGCTGCACTCAGCCTGAAATCTGACTGTGAAGCAGTCGAGCAGTCTCAAAGGGAACTCGAACAGGAAGTTCGCCGGGCAATTGAAAGCTACGATGGAAAATTCAACCTGGTACCGCATGGTCATGCCATCGATTGTTGGCAGGTTCTCAGTTCCCAGGGTACGGAGGCATCACTTGATTTCTGCCGGAACGCGCTTGATTCAGAAAGTGGGCGCGGCTTGCCTTCTGCTGCTTCGATGTTGATTCGTCTCGGATTTGAAGATGAGGTCATAGATAGAATCGACAGCTGTCCTTTGGATGAGCCGCGGGCAATCGAGTTTGCAAGGGTTTATTCGAAGCTGTTCGAGCCGGAAGAGCAAAAGCGGCGCTGGTTTGAACTGATCCGTTACAACACTGACAATCCTGCTGTTTCGCGCCTTGCCGCAATCAATCTTGCGAGTTCATTTCAGGGGACTTCCGACCCCGACGTGATTGAGCTTGTTCGTAACAAACTTCCTGAAATCAGTAACGTTTCTATCGCAGAAACGATTCTGGCACTTCGCCGGTTGGGCGATCCACAGATCCTTAGTTTCATTGAAGCATTGCCACTCGGCCAGGTCGAAGGTGATCCGGTTATCTTGCATTATCACTTCCGGTATTCCAATGGCCTGACAGGCGAGCACGTGCGTGAGTCCATTGGTGATATCTGGGATATTGAGCCACCAACCATCGCCAGCGAAATATTCGAACAGGAGTCCGGGACTGAGGCCCGGCATACCTTAAGAACAACCCTGGACGTCCTGGAGCACGCCGGCGTGTTGTTCAAGTTCGAGGATACGGGGTTCGTGGATGACAACCTTTTCAACCTCGTGGAATCTTTGCCTGATGAGTTCGGGTTTCAGTCCATGGACGTCATAAATGGCGGTGTGCAACTAGTTGTTCGCAATCGAACGTATCACATCCGGAATTCGTTGGATCATGAGTATGGCGAGTTTGAAGTCTGCAATACGATTGCAGCGAGACAAGGTTGCGAAAAACGGATATTCGCATTTGCTCATTCGAAGCGTGACGGTCCCGTGTACTTCTGCTTTGAAACTCCGGAAACGGTTTTCAAAATTCGAGACCAGCTGGGCCTGCAGCTGGTGGATGGCTTCGAGTACTACCTCGACCATTGATTCGTCTTGTCATCTTCTCGGGGTATCTTGACCTGTCCCCTGCACTCTCAACAAAACCCTTGACAGCCGGTGTGTTTTATGTCACTATTTAGTGACATGAAGGAATCAGCGGAGAAACAAAAGGAAAACGACGGGATCTGGAAGGCGCTGGCGGATTCAACGCGGCGCGAAATTCTGGATCTTCTGTCGGCGCGAGCCTGTACCACGGGAGAGTTGGTCGAACATTTTGATCATCTCTGCCGCACGAACGTAATGAAACATATCGGCGTTCTGGTGAAGGCGAACCTGATCGTCGTGCGGCGTGAGGGGCGGGTCCGCTGGAACTATTTGAATCCTGTTCCGATTCAAGCGGTCTGCGATCGATGGGTGTCGCGCCATGTTCGCAAGATGGCTTCATCGCTCAATCGCTTGAAAGAGCATGTTGAAGGAAAGCAGAAGAACAAATCCTGAATGCAGACAAATGTTCTGCTTTGAAACCGGAGAACGAAATGACGACAGCAACAGCAACGCCTGCTCAGTGCCACAAGTACGAACTGGAGATCGAAATCAATGCGCCGCGTGATGCGGTTTGGAAAGCGATTTTTGAAGATACCAATATGTGGTGGCTGCCGGACTTTCATGTCGCAGGTCCGCGCTCGACTGTGACGTTCGATCCTCAGCCCGGTGGAAGCGGGCTGCTGGAGCTGACTCCTGACGGTGGTGGACTACTCTGGTACACCGTCCAGATGCATCTTCCAGCCGACTACAAAATCTACCTTGCGGGCCACGTGGCTCCTGATTGGGGTGGTCCTTGCACGAGTATGCTGGCGCTCAGTCTGATCGAGACGGAAAACGGCTGCGTTCTTCAGGTCAGCGATGCGCGCCACGGCAATGTTGACGAGAGCTCGATTTCCGGAAACCAGTCTGGATGGACCACGTTGTTTACTGACGGGTTGAAATCATTCGTGGAAGGCAGTGGTGACTAGCCGCTAGTTTCTTTGGCCTGTATAGGTCAGGGGGATACCGGACTTCGGAGCCATGGTTACGTTGCGTCGATAGACAGGTTCATGTTCCGGTCGGTCAGGTGGCAGTTCAAAACGGCAGTTCTGCATCCACGCCGCAATCACTATCTTCATTTCCAGTATCGCCAGTGGAGCCCCGAGGCAACGACGGATGCCGCCGCCGAAAGGCATGAACTCATGAGGCTTGAGTTTTGCGCCTGACCAGCGGTCAGGGTTGAATGCCATCGGGTCGGGATACAACTCCGGATCTTCATGCACGAGACAGATAGCGACTGCAATGTTTGTACCGGCGGCAAGGGTGCCTTCCTCCCACTCCATCGGTTCACGCACAGTGCGCACGATGTCGGAAACGATCGAATTGATCCGCAACGACTCGTTGCAGATTCCGTCCAGTAGCGGCGAACGAAGAATTGCGTCAATCGAATCATCTTTGTCCAGTTCAGCGCGCAGCCGTTCGGCAAACTCCGGATGTCTGTGCAGCCATGACATCGCCCAGGAAATGGCGATCTGAGTCGTCTCATGACCGGCGAGCAGCATCGTCACGAGCTGGTCGCGGATGCCTTTGTCTGACACGCCCGTTCCATCTTCGTAGCGGGCGTGCATCAGGCCGGAGAGCATATTGTCCGAATCTATCTCTGACTGCCTGCGCAGTTTGATCTGCTCATCCAGAAGCTCGAACAGCTCGCTGCGTGCCTTGAGGAACCTGTTCCACGGGCTCAATCCCAGTAGGGGTCGTTGAAGCAGGCGTGAAAATGCCAGCGATGGATGGAATGAAGAAACGAACTTCTTGATTCTGGCTTTGAACTCCTCGACAAGCTCCGGGGATTGCACTCCGAACACGACGCGGATGATGACCTCAAGAGAAACATCAAGCGAAGGATCCATCATTCGCATCGTCTGACCGGGCTGCCAGCCGCGGGCGACGCGCATCGCGACTTCGCGAATCTCCTCGGCTTTGTTGTTGATTCTTTCACCGCGGAACGACGGCGAAAGCATCGCCCTTTCGCGCCGGTGCTGTTCTCCTTCAACAATGAACAGCGAGGAGCCTCCCATTAACGGCGCGATCGTGCCGACGGCAAACTGTCCGACTTCTCCCGAGCGTGCCGCAAATACACGTCGGATATTCTCTCGATTGCAGGTTGCAACCACGTTTCCGTTCAATGCGCGGACCATAAACGACTCGCCAAAATCCTGTTTCCATCTTCGGTAACAGGTGAACGGGTCCCGCATGAATTTCCATGTTGTGAGAAAACGGTTTCCCGTCGATCGGAATTTCATATGTGACATGACTTCTCCCGCGAGCATATGAGGAAAAGGAAGCAGCGGCGCTCGTTGCGTTTGCACGGAGCCCTTAGCATTCATGCCGTAGTGAGCATGGAGTTGTTACTCAGGCAGTCTATGTTTCCGCGGTAAACGTACTGGCACTACTTCATTTTTCGGCCATCGTTTCCCAAGGCAACGCGACGAATGGTCGCATCCCTGACCTGACAGGAGGCTTTGGCCAGGCAGAACACGTGTTCAGATGTTTTTGATCAGATCACGGGCCATTTTTCGAGCCGCCTTCAGGTACTTTGGTTCGAGCTTAAGCGGCTGAAGCGATTCCTGGTTGAATGAAATGCAAACCAGTGCATAGGCAGTATCCCAGCAACGGGATCGCGCAGTTTCCGGAGAAATCAGTTTCAATTGCTGCGCAACCAGGTCAACGAAGTCTTCAACATAGCCACGAACCAGTTTCATTACTCGCGGGTATTTTCCCGACGCACCAATCAGCCCCTCAAGGATCAGCAACTGTTCCGTAGAACCGAATGCTTGCGTAGGCAGCAGGAAATCCACCAGATTTGTTGAGCGGTTCCCGTCGCGGAATGTGTCCAGCGAGGATTCCGTTATGCCGCGATAGTCGGCAATGACTTTCCGCGCGAGGGAGTGAACCAGATCGTCTCTATTACCGAGATAATGACGCAGGATACTCCGCTTCATCCCGGCTTCTTCAGCAATGTGCTCAAGGGTGCTGCCTTCCAGTCCGAAGCGCGCAACACAGCGACCGAAAGCATCAAGTATCTCGGCTTTTCTTTGCTCAGCAAGACTCGGGCGTCCCATGTGTATCCAGTCGCTTCTTCAATTCAGGGGCGGCACAGCTATGGCCGGGGCATTTCCGGTCGGCACCGCAGGTACGTTTTCTGCATTGACATTATCGGTGGTCAGGAATAAATTGTCAAATGTGACAATTTACTTGTCAAGGAATCCGGCGGGTACTCGAACTGCCCTTGTCGATTCAACTACAACCGGGAGATTTCGTATGAACAAGCTGTCCGTCATTGCATTACTTCTCACGATATTTTTGACCGGAAATGTGACCGCAACCGAGAATGCGCAAGATAATGCGACGTCCGTGATCGGCACCCGCGTCGTCGATCTGGACGGCCGGATTCTATGTCCTGGGATCAACGACGGCGAGCTGAAGCCTGTTGTAATCGTTCTGCTGGATATCGGTTGTCCGATTGCACGCCGGTATTCACCTGAGCTGAATGAGTACAGCCAGCGGGCGGATGAGCTGGGGGTTGAGCTGTACGGACTGCTTTCCGATCCGGTCCTTTCGCTGAGCGATGCAATCGAATTCCGCGATTCGTTCGAACTGGAGTTTCCAGTTATCTGGGACTCCAACGGTGATTTGGCACTGCGCCTTGCTCCAACAAAGTTTCCAGAGTGCTTTGTCATCGCTCCGTCTGGCGAAGTTGTGTATCGCGGACGGATAGATAATCGCTTCGAGGCACCGGGAAAGTTGCGCCAGAATGTAACTGCTCACGAACTTCGTGATGCGATGACGGCGGTCGCTGAAGGCCGGCTACCTGAGGTCAGCTACGAACCGCCGGTCGGATGCATATTTGAAGGGTGGACTGATTCGATACCCGATGAGCCGGATTTCAACCGGCACATCGCTCCGATTATCTATGCCAACTGCACGAGTTGCCATCGGGATGGCGAGGTCGCTCCTTTTTACTCTTCAGAACTTCGAACAAACCAGACGTCGTGCGCAGATGATCGGATTTAGCGTGGCGGAGCGATTAATGCCTCCGTGGCAGGCTGAGCCGGGATTCGGACACTTCCGGCAGGAGATGTTTCTTAGCCAGCGGCAGATCGATCTGATTAGTGCATGGATAGACTGTGGGCTTTCAGAGGGAGCGCCGGAAGATCGGATCGAGGCTCCTCAATTTCCCGCCGACGGCTGGGCTCTGGGCGAGCCGGATCGGATCATGAAAATGCCACAGCCCTATGATGTGCCCGCGACCGGCGACGATATCTATCGTTACTTCGTAATCTCAAATCCGCTTGACCATGAAATGGTGATCACGGCGATGGATTTTCGCCCGGGCGACAGAACGGTTGTCCATCACATGAATTCTTTTGTCGATTTCGCGGGTCGCGCACGCGCGATGGATGAGCAGGATGATGAGCCCGGGTTTTCCGTGTTCGGTACCGGCAGCTTCATGAGCTATGACGGAAGCGGTACTGATCAGGCGTACGCTCTCGGCGGATGGGTGCCTGGTATGGGGCCGATGCGTTTCCCGAAAGGCTATGGAATCTACATTCCGGCCGGCGGCGAAGTTGTTATCGAAGTCCACTACCACCTCAGTGGAAAAGCGGCGACAGATCAGAGTGAACTTGCATTCTATTTTGCGAAAGAGCCAGTTGATAAATACATCGATGGAACGGTCATCGGCACACAGAACCTTGCTATCGAGCCGGGCGATGACGATTACCAACGGCACTTCTGGATGAATGTTCCGGCTGATATTGATCTGGTCGATATCCTTCCACACATGCATTACATCGGAAAGTCTGCAAAGGTTGAGGCGACACTTCCCGACGGCAGCAAGCTGCCCTTGGTCAATATTGAGAACTGGGACTTCCGCTGGCAGAGCCTGTACACGTTCAGGCAGCCGGTGCGGCTGCCTGCGGGAAGTCGAATTGATGCGTGGTTGAGTTTTGACAACTCGGCTGACAACCCGGCCAATCCGCTTGAGAATCCAGGAGAAGTCGGCTGGGGGTGGGAAACGGGAGATGAGATGGCGGAAGTCTGGATGACCTACGTCCCTGTCGATCGTGCGGAAAGCGAAAAAATTTACGCCGAGGCAGGAGCCTCCTGGTTCCGGTCAGGAGCCCCTGATGAAACGTCTTTTGACGCGAAGGATGTCGTCGAACGACTTGCAAGTGAGGGCTTCTGGACCGATGAAGGCGAGCAACTGTTGGTTGATATCTACTCATCCGGACAGGTTGGCGAGGTCATTGAGTTGCTCGATTCTGCCATCACCACACGACCTCAGAACGCAAATCTGCTGGTTGCCCGCGGTTCATTGATTGCCTCGGGAACCTGGGAGGAAACGGACATGAGGAAGTTGATGGAGTTGTCCGCGAAAGCCGACGCTGACTACGACGCCGCGCTTGAGTTGGATAGTTACCACTGGGATGCGTGGATGTCCAAGGCAGCTTTCTATGCCGGAGCAGAAGACCGCCAATATGAGAACGAAGCGGTGCGGATGTTTCGTCAGCTTATTGAGGGGCAAGAGCAGTTCGAGCAGTTGGAACACTATGCGAAGGCATACATCGAACTCGGTGATCTGCTTGCGCGGCACGGAAAGCAGGACGAGGCCCGCGAGGTGTGGCAGCGCGGATTACGTTTTCACCCCGACAATGAGGTGTTGAGCAGTCGCGTTGAAAGATAGCCCGGCAAATGACTTCGTTTGCTGCAATTCAGTATGGTTGATTTACTAAAAAAAAACCGGAGAACGTCACATGTCGTTCTCCGGTTTAGAATTAGCAGCAGACGCGACGAAACTTAGTCGTCGTGTTCCTCTTCGTCTTCATTCTGCTCATCAGTTTCGAAATCATCGTCTCTGTGCTGATCGCCGATGTGCTGATGTAGCTCGTGCATCAGTCGTTCCGCTTCTTCCATCGAGAGTTCGCCTGCCTCTACAGCGGATCTGATATTCACTTGCTCCTGTCTGATCTGCAGACGCATCTGGATGTCCTCAAGTTTCGCCCTTGCGTCGGCTTCGGATATTTCACCTTCGGCCAATGCGAGTTCAACTCGTTCCATGCCATCAGCCGCCTGGATACGCAGATCATAAACTTCACCTTCCTCCTGTGAACGAATCCCGGTTGACTCATTAAGAGTCCGGATTGCTTCCCGGGCTTCACGCTCAGAGACGTCCCCGGTTTGGACCGCCCGGTGAATTTCACGAAGCGCAAGTTCGTAATCGCCGGCTGCGAGTGCCTGCTGTTGGGCGTGCATCTGCCGGTTCTCCATTTCGCGTAGTTCCTGGAGCCGGCGCACTTGTTGAGCGGAGTCCTGTATGCGGAATGCCTCCTGATATTGACGCTGGATTTCAGCTCTCTCTGCATCCGTGCGGTCACGCTCAATCTGCTCGCGTCGTTCCATTTCCATGCGGCGCATCTCTTGCATGCGGCGCATTTCTTCCATGCGCTCAAGTTCGATGCGTTCCAGATCCATCTCGCGATGTCGTAGTTCCAGCTCGCGACGTTCGAGTTGCCGCGCACGCTGATGGTGTTCCTCGATCATGCGCATTGCTTCGTGGAGGTGCTCAATCGCTTCGTCCGGCGAGATTTCTCCGGATTCCACAGCATCCTGGATGTGAAATGTCATTTCACGGATGCCGCCTTCCTCATGTTCGCGATGTTCTTCTTGAGCTCGTTCGTCGTCATAGAGACGCAGCCGAATCAGCCTGTCTTCCTCTTCTTCCTGCCACTCGTTTTCATCATCGTCGAAGTCATCATCATCCAGCCGGTAACGGCGAATGATGACGTTTTGCCCTTCGCCCTCTCCGTCTTCGATCCAGAGTTCAACATCCTCATCGTGGCCCCATTCTCCATGACCGTGCTCTCCATGCCCATGTTCTCCGTGGCGATGTTCCTCGTCTCCATGCTCATGCCACTCAAAATCAGCTTCCCATTCGCCTTCATGTTCCCACTCGCCGTCATGGTGCTCATGCCACTCACCTTCATGGTGCTCATGCCATTGGTCGTCATGTTCCCACTCGACTCGCATCTGCCACTCGCCTTCGGCGTCACCACGCTCCCAGTGACCATGTTCGCCATGGTGGCCGTGTTCTTCGTCGTGGCCGTGCTCTCCGTCGTGGCCATGTTCACCTTCATGGTAGTGCCACTCTTCCTCGTGTTCCCGATGCAGCCGGCGACGATCATCGCGATCACGAACATCGCGATCACGATATTCACGATCGCGATATTCAAGGCGTTCGCGATCGCGACGTTGCTCGCCACGGCGGCGACGGAAACGCATTTCAGTTTCTTCGTCCTCATCGCGCTCAAAACCGTCGTCGTACTCAATTTCGTATTCAAACTCGAACGAGTTCTCCTCTTCGTGTTCAGACAGCTCTTTGAGAGTCATCATCATGGCGTCAGCCTGATCGCCACTGATCTCCCCGTCTTCGACAGATGCCTGAAGACGCTCCCAGACAGCTTCGTAATCCTGAGCCTGAACGAGACCGATGGGAAATACGACGAGAGCTGCAATGGCGATTGCAAACAGCTGCAGCACCCCTGACTTCGCTTTTCTAGATTTTCCTGACAGGATCATTTTGAATCTACGCTCCAGAAATCCGCCACTGTTTATTTCACTTGCCATTGCCGGCGGGCGGACTGCCGGAAACGTGAGAGATTCGACCGCGTTAAGCAGAGATCGTGCGTATGAATCGGGAGCCGGACAAAGACTGTCCAGCACCAGAGCATCGCAGCAGATCTCTTCCGCTGCACGCAACTGCTGTTGCGCCCAGTTCACTACAGGATTCCACCAGAAACATGCGCTTCCCAGCCATTCAAGCCAGCGCACGAGGTAGTCGCGACGTTTGACGTGAGCCAGCTCGTGAGCAAGTACCCATTTCCAGTCATCACGATGTGTTTTTTCAATCAGCTGTTCGGGCAGGACGACGTGAACACGGCCGCCGATCCACCAGACCATCGGCGAGATGGCTGCGGTAGTCGTTTCAATCAGCAGGTTGCCCGGCAGGTCCAGCCGCTGTGCTAATGCAGCGGCTTCTTGTTGCACCTCGACTCCTGCAGGAGCCGTGCTCCGTTTCAGTAGCCGGTGAAAACGGATGGCCTGTGCCAACGTGTACAGCAGCAATAGAAATGTTCCGGAAATCCAGATACCAACCAGCAGCAGCGACCAGCTGAATGCAACAGAACCGTTCTGGTTATTCAACTGAATGTCGCTGACGTCGTACGCCGGCGGGACAAATTCGAATTGATGCGGGTGCAGCAGGAAAAGGTCTTGTTCCGCAGCACCGTTGGCCGGAGCCTCAAGTACGACGACTATGTTCTCCGGTGCCTGTAGAAACATAGCCGGCACATCGATAACCGGTGGCGTGATCAACTTGACGAAGACCAGTAGCCACAACAGATGAGCCAGTTGCGGACGGTTGATTCGTCCTGCGACTACCGCAGGAACTGCCAGCAGGAGTGCGAACAACGCGTTGCTCAATCCAACCTGAAGAAGCAAGTCCATCATTTGCGGCCTCCCTTCTTTTGGCCGCCCGCGCTTTCGTGCGCATCCAGGATCTCACGGATACGCTCGATCTCTTTTCGCGAGATCTTTTTGCGCTCGATGAGATTGGTGATCAATGGAGCGAAGGAACCCGATGTCAGCTTATCGGCAAGGGATTCCAGCTGAGTGCCCGCGTAGTTCTCGCGGCTGACGGCCGCCGAAAAGAAATGAACTGAAATGCTACGGTCCCGATCGATAAAGCCTTTGTCTTCAAGTCGCTGCAGCAACCGCTGCACCGTCCCGTGCTGGGCCTTCTTTTCATCCGGATAAAGCGATTCGCGGATTTCTCTCGCGGTCATCCGCTCACCCGAGTCCCACAGCAGTTCCATGACTGCAAGTTCGGCATTGGCAAGTTGGCTCATGTTTCCTCCGTCCGCAGCTGACCAGCCGAATTCAGGCGGACAGCGGTAAAAATACGACATCGGGTCGCATGTGTACGACATGTGGACGTATTGTTACGACATGGTGTCGTACGTGTCAAGGCTGAAAATCCGGAATCAACCCGTGGAATCGTGTGTCTCGGGATTCAGAGACACCGCGAAATCGAATTCACAAAACCGTCGAGAGCACGCACTTCGTCAGGCGGTCTACTAGAGGCAGTTTCAAAACTTTGACTGGCTAGCAAACCTTCTGTTTTATTGTGCGTATTTGAGGTCGAAAGGAGACCT
>JBCCFB010000127.1:0-17241 GCA_039029995.1 Planctomycetota bacterium | reverse complement strand
TAGACAATGGACCTCTAGACAATGGACCTCTAGACAATGGACCTCTAGACAATGGACCTCTAGACAATGGACCTCTAGACAATGGACCTCTAGACAATGGACCTCAAGACAATGGACCAAAGACAATTTGATAACTAGTCTTCAATTGTACCGCTGTACAGCCGCGTCAAGACGTACGACCTTGCAATGTCCGACGACAAGTCAGCATGGACAAGGGTCGCAGTGAGCGGTCATCTGCCCAACCCTGCTACGGACACGTGTGACCCTGACCTCATGTCAAGGTCAATGGGCCAGTTTCACGGGCGGTACCTCAGACTGACCGGGCGGACTCACCATGGGCATTGGGGGATGGCCCTCAAGAGACTGTCCTTTGGCAAAGTGCAGATTTATGACCCTGCGACCAACGTGCCACAAGGTACCGCTGCTTGAGCCAGATCATTTTCACGGCGACGTAGAAACACCTCGTTGCTCATCGAGATCACAGTCAGCAGATTGTTGAAGTCGTGTGCAATCCCCGCCACAAGCGTATCGAAGCTTCGCAACCGGTCGGATTCAGCACTGCGGTACTGCTCTACAAGCTTCTCTGCTTGAGATTCGATTTCAGCTTTCTGCCGTTTGACAACTTCTGTTCTTTGTTCGACAAGTTGCTCCATCTGCTGATTCGCGGCTGCCAGACTTCGGGTACGCCAGCTAATCAGTCCGAAAACAAAAACGGTTCCCGCAACGAGGTAGCCAAGCAACGTCAACGGCTGAACGTACCAGGGAATCGGAACAACAAACTCGCGCGAAGCGGCGGAAACTACCTCGTCGCCCCTTTTCGCTTCGACTTCAAATGAATAGCTGCCCGGCGGAAGTCTCGAATACTCGACCAGAACCTGATCTGACCATTCGCCAAAATCTGAATCGAGCCCGTTCAACTTGTGCCGATAGACGACCGGTTCAAAACTGTTGTAGCTGGGCACACTGAACTGGAAACAGAATGAGTTGAAGCTGGAAGTGCCTGATGCGTTGACAATCGAGTCGGCATTCGCACTTCGCAGAAAAATCGGCGCCAAAGGTTCTGCCCCTGCTTCAACGTTTAAGTCGATGCAATATACGTTGTGGTTGGTCGAAGCGATCAACCTGTCGGTATCTCGATCCAGATAGGCACAAACAACCGGCTCAGGCAGCGTCCAGCTTGCGCTACGTGAGCTACCGCCCTCGGCACGTACGCCGATTTCTCTGCCTTCAAGGAATATTTGCGACTCAATTTCGTTGTCCAGATCTTCAATCGAACTGACTGTAATTTCGCCGCCCTCACTTGAAACGTCAAAAAAACTGTCCCCCTGTTTGATAAGTACCCGCTCTGGGGTGGAGGAAGATGCAAACCCGAAAGTACTCTCAATATCCAGATACTCAACTTCCGTTTTTCCGTTCCAGTCATGATCAGTATTTCTGAAATACGCGATGAGCCCACCGCCAAGATTCCCCCAGACGCCTCCTTTTGAGTCGAGGAAAAGACCGTACAAAGGACTGTCAGTTTGCAAGACAGCCTTTGATTCCATTTCTCCATTTAAGTCGACAAGTAAGAGCTCGCCCTGCAAGTTTCCGATCATCGCTCGATCATCGCCAAGACACACGCCGCTGGAAACCTCTTTAGAACATTCAAGGAGCTCCAATCCAAGGTCGTCCACGATTCGAAAAATACCCGAACTCGTGCACACTAACAGGCGATTCTCGCCTAGCTCAATTGATCGCGGAAACAACTCCAGATGTTCTGCTTCAGTTGCGGACTCATCGTCGAACAAAAGGAGTTTTCCCACTCCGAATAGAGCCAGCAGATTTGCATGGCGCCCTATCTCAAGGCAATTCGCAATCCTTCCGTTAGCTGAACACAACCGGTATATCGGATTCGAATGCTGTACACAGCTGATTCCATCGTCGTGGGATAGCCAGAGATTGCCGTCACGATCCGCGCGAACCCGGGCGATAAGCGATTCGGGCAATCCATCGTCAGTCCCGATCCGGTAGCGCAGAGATCCATCCGCGTTAAGAAACAAAAACTCGCCGTAAAACCCGACGGCGACACCGTCGAGCATTGGCATCAGAAATAGATTGTCCTGCCCGTTTTCAACACGGGAATTGAGCTCTTCGGAAAACGGCTCCACCCTACCGTCATGTATTACGTCAAAACGATCCGATCGCCAGAGGATCAAACGGTCCTTTTCCAGCTCCAGAACGACTGCGATCTCATCACAGTTTTCGACGCTTGCATAAGTTTTCCGATGCCCCGAATCATCAACAATAAGAAGTTCACTGTCGTCCAGACTTACTACATAGGTGCCGTGGTCTCCGTTTCCGACAATCGTCTCGCCGGATCGGCAGGAAAACAATGCCAGTTCCTCGTCATTGTTGCAAAGCACCCGGTGGTGCGGACTGAAGAAAGCGACTACACCGTCGCGACGCGCCTCAACGCTGAAAAAATGATGCCTTTCGAGCCCGGGAACAGGAACAGGCCGGTAGGCGAATGTACCGTCGGAACTGCGATCGACAGTTCCGATACCATCAGTTGTCGCAATCCAGATGCGCCCCGAATTCGAGTGATGCATCGCAACAGGAAACGAACTTCCAGTTGAGAATGACGACCAGCTTGTCCCGTCATATACCCAGATCAGGCAATTTTTGTGGTCGATGGTGTAAATCAGTCCAAGGTCGTCCTGAGCGACGCCCCACCCGAATCCGCGGGCATCGCTTGTTGGCGGCTCATGGTTGATTATTTCCGGAACCAGACGTTGAGCAGAAACTTCAATTACTGGAATCAGAACAAAAAGCGTGAGTAGAAAAATGAGGCGGGTTATGGGCACAAACAGTCAGGGGGCTACTACGTGCGGTGCTGAAAGTGAGCCCTGATTGTAATAGTTGCGAACAAGAGTTCCACCACGCCTGGATACATCTCACGAACGCCCCGTTGATCAGCCAACGACGAGCCGAAGAGCATCATGACAACCCGTGTACTACAGATTATTCCTGCAGCAAAAATGCGGATTATTCTTCGTCTTTGTCGACGACAGCTGTCTTTAGTTGCCTACGCATCTCTTTCAATCGACCTTTTTCACGGGCAGCATAATATCCGATTCTTCGCCTGCGCTTCGAGAGCTGCGGATTGGCACCGCCTTTGAAATTCGACTGGTCAAGCGTTTTGGTCTTATCGATGGTCATAAAGACATCTTCGAAACCAAGCCAGCGCAGAATCTTGACGAGAGTTTGAGGATTGTTCGGCAACCAGGAAAGTCGATGGACACCGGACATCAGTTGTTCGGTACCTTCAAACGACAACGTCATACCGGCAAGCTGTGATTCCTCGTCCTCGCTGGATTTCGGCATCATCGCCGTATTCAAAACCAGGATATCGCGTGTTCGATCGGCCGCTATCTTAAGCCCGGTAACGGGATCAGGCAGGTGATAGAAGATCCCGCTGAAATACGTCATGTCAAAATCTTCTGTTTCCACTTTCGGGAAATCATAAAGATCCATGACCTGAAGATTCACGTTATCCACCGGCGCAACGGTCCGGTGTTCCTTGACGAACAACCCCTGATTGATCCAGTGTTCTCGAACATCAAAACCAACTGCATGGTCAGCTCCGAACTCGGTTGCCCAGAAACAGTAGCCACCGGCGTTGCAGGCGCAATCAAGAAATCTCTTTCCTTTCATTCCACGGGGGAACAAAGTCTTCAATTCGGCATGAAACCGCGTTCGCGGTGAAATCAGGCTGACGCCTTCGTTGTTCACCCGTTTCAGCGTGCCGTCAGGTGAAAATACTCCGCCAGTAGAAAGCTCATCGGTCAACTGAATATCGTGATGCCACGGTCCCAGTTCGCGAATCCTGGATTCGAGTTCTTCTCGCGTCATTGTTTCGGACTTCCTCAAAAACAAGCCTGCCGGATCAGCCAAATACAACGTCAGCAATAATTTTCTGACATATACATTCTGCGCTGTCGCCGGCGCAATCAGCCGCTAAAGCGGTCGAACACTACGAATTCGCCGCCGCAACAACCGCATCAGCGGTAATTCCGAAATGTTCGTAAAGCGTTTTGTACGGAGCAGACGCGCCAAAACCCGTCATTCCGATAAAGCTGCCCGAAGCCCCGAGGTATTTCCACCAGCCCGTTTCCAGTCCTGCTTCGACTCCGACACGCTTTGTGACTTCCGCTGGCAGGACCTGGTTACGGTACGCCTCATCCTGCTCATCAAACAGTTCCATACAGAACATGCTGACAACACGGACCTTCCTGCCCTGACTGGTCAACGTTTCCGCAGCCTCCATGCACAAAGTCAGTTCGCTGCCTGACCCCATCAGGATGACGTCAGGTGTGCCGTCGCAATCCTGAACGATGTACGCGCCCTTCATCGCGCCGTCAACGCTGCCGTACTTGCTGCGATCGAGAGTCGGCACCGCCTGTCTTGTCAGCACCAGGACGCTCGGCCTATTCGACTGGGAAAGTGCGACCCTGTAGGCAGCCGAAACTTCGTTGGCATCACCGGGGCGAATCACAAGCAGATTTGGAATCGCGCGGACAGCGGCAAGGTGTTCGACAGGTTGATGTGTGGGACCATCCTCACCCAGGCCGATTGAGTCGTGCGTCATAATGTAGATCACGGGCTGATGCATCAAACCGCTCAGCCTCATCGACGGTCGCAAATAGTCCGTGAATACAAAGAAGGTTGCGCAGTACGTTCGAAGCCCGGAGAGGTTCATCCCGTTTGCCGCGGCCGCCATCGCGTGCTCACGGATTCCGAAATGAAAGTTGCGTCCTGAATACTCGTTGCGTGAGAAGTGCCCTGCATCAGCGTCATTGATATTGGTTTTGTTAGAGCCAGCCAGGTCAGCGGAACCACCGACAAGCCATGGAATTGCTGCCGCCATTGCGTTCAGAACTTTGCCGGAAGTGTTCCTTGTCGCGTCACCTTTTTCGCTTGCTTCAAACTCCGGAATATCCGAGTCCCAACCTTCGGGCAGACGCCCGCTGAACATAGTTGAAAGCTGCGTCGCAAGTTCCGGGTGATCCGCCTGATACTTCTGATGTTTCTCCTCCCACGAAGCATAATCTTCCGCGCCGCGTTTGCCTGAGACTTCGCGGAAGTGTTCCATCACCTCTTCAGGCACATAGAACTTCTGATCGTCAGGCCAGCCGTAGTTCTGCTTGGTCAATGCTATCTCTTCGTCACCCAGCGGCGCGCCGTGCGCGTCATGACTACCGGCTTTGTTCGGAGCGCCGTATCCGATAACACTGCGGACAATCACTAGTGTCGGGCGGTCGTTGCAGCTGGCAAAAGCTTCGAACGCACTGTCAAGCGCGCCGAGGTCGTTCGCGTCTTCAACACAGACGACATGCCAGCCGAGTCCTTCAAACCTCTTTTGCACGTCTTCGCTGAACGCCAGATCAGTATCCCCTTCGATGGTGATCTTGTTGTCATCATAGATCCAGCAGAGGTTGTCCAGGCCAAGGTGACCTGCAAGTGAAGCAGCTTCGCAAGCCACACCTTCCATGATGTCACCGTCACTGCAGAGAGCCCACACGTTGTAGTCAAACAAGTTGTGACCATCTCGATCGTACCGGGCTCCGATCCACTTGGATGCAATCGCCATTCCAACACTATTGGACACGCCCTGCCCTAACGGTCCGGTAGTCGTTTCGATGCCTGCAGCCTCACCGAACTCGGGATGACCTGCGCATGGGCTGTGCAGCTGGCGGAAGTTTCGGATGTCTTTAAGAGTGATCGATGGCCGGCCAGTCGGCTGTCTGTCTTCAGTCGCTTGAACTTCAGAAAGGTGAAGCATCGAATAAAGCAGCATTGAAGCATGGCCGCAGGATAACACGAACCGGTCACGGGCAACCCACGAAGGATTGGCCGGATCGTACTTCATGTGCTTTGCCCACAACGCATAGGTAATCGGAGCCAGTGCCATTGGCGTCCCCGGATGACCGCTGTTCGCCTGCTGCACCGCATCCATTGAAAGCGTGCGGATGGTGTTGATTGCAAGCTGCTGAATGTCGACTTCAGTGGTGGTCATGTTTTCCCTATCGAGTGTTTTCAGGTAATTGTTTTTTTATGTTGGAAATTCACGGTCGTCCCGTCAGCGGCAGGGGTTTCTAGCTGAGAAGCAATCCACAGAACTCGTTTCCGTACATCCAACAGATTTTGAGATTTGTTCAATTCATCGGTGAAAAAGGAACTTCTACAACCGATAACTGTCAAATAAGCCCGCGTGGACCGCATCCGGACAATTCCCGTATTGAACCGGTCGGGGCAGGACTGCCTCGAAAATACCGCCAAAGCGCGCGGCTGCGATCTGGAGACCGATTATCGACTTATCATCTTTGCGGTCAATTACACGAAACGGCCCGCGTATCTGCATTGATTTTGACCGCAAAATGCGGTGGGGATATAGTAAAGCTGTGATTGCCGTGGCTGGCAGGAAGTCCATCGGCTGCAAAACGATCAGGGACTGTACCAATGAATAGATCTGGAAATTCCAGTAATCAGAATCCACCTCTCAACCGGCGCGGGTTCAATCGCACTTTATTCGGCCTCGGAATGGCCGGCGCAGCAACTGGATTTGCCGTTCCACGGCTCGCGTCTGCGTTTGCACCTGATCGTCGTGCATCGCCCAACGAACAATCACCGGCCGAACTGATCAGCCCCGAAGCCCGGAGAGCGATCGATAAGGGCCTCGAATACCTCAGCCGCAGCCAGATCAAGAACGGCCGCAAGCGAGGCGCGTTCGGAAACTCCGGATACGCTTCCGGAGTTGCGACATGTTCACTCGGCGGCCTTGCCTTTATGTGCGGCGGCAGCGCGCCGGGCGAGGGCCCTTACGGCCGCAATGTTGACATGTGTGTCGAGTACGTCCTCAGCAACACACGGGAAGACGGCTACATCGCGCTCAGGGGCAACAACCCGAACGAGAACATGTACGGCCACGGCTTCAGCATGCTCTTCCTGTCACAGGCCTACGGCATGACGCGGCGAACTGCGATCGGGGACAAGCTCCGGACCGCAGTCGAGCTGACTTGCAGGACTCAAAACAATGATGGTGGCTGGCGTTATCAGCCCCGCAAGAGCGATGCCGACCTGTCCATCACAGTCTGCCAGATCATGGGACTGCGCGGTGCACGTGACGCGGGGATTGATGTGCCCGGTGACGTCCGGGAAAAGTGCATCGACTACGTCAAGAAAAGCCAGAATCGCAACGGCAGTTTTCGCTACACACTGCGTGGCGGCCATACAACGTTTGCGATGACCGCAGCCGGAGTCACCTCGCTTTACAGCGCAAACATCTACGAAGGCGAAGAAGTCGAATCAGCGCTGGAGTATCTTTCCAAATTCAAACCGGGCAGCACCGGCAGCCACTTCTTCTACAGTAACTACTATGCCGTACAGGCAATGTGGCACGCCGGCGGCGACTACTGGAATCAGTGGTATCCTGAAATCCGCGACTATCTGATCAACAAGCAACTTGCCGATGGCTCATGGCAGTCAGATCATGCCGGCAACGAATACGGAACGGCGATGGCCTGCATCATTATGCAAATGCCGCTTAACTATCTGCCGGTCTTTTCGGCTTGACGGCACTACTCGTTGAAGTTGATCCTGAATGAATCAACGGAGACGGTCCAGGTTCCTGTTGCGGACGCATATTTCCCGGGTCGCCAGTTGACCTTTGCGATTACATCGCCCGTCATTGGATCGATGAATCGACTGCAGTTTCCGCTGAGTTGATGCTCCCGTGCGGTCTCTGTCGTGGTGGACAATCCGCGAGCGACTTGCTCGAATCGCCCTGTTTGAAAGTTGAATATCTCAATGGCATAGCGCAGCCCGCGCCGTGAAGTGTGAGCCTCAAGCTCTACCTGCATCGTCCACGGATCAGCCAGAGTGGTTGAACTGGCGAACTCAATCTGAACCGGCGGCAGTAGAGAATGATCCCTCTGGTTGGCGACTTCAAGCCTTACATTGTCAGATTCCTTAAGCGAAAAAACGCTTCCACTGTTTAAAGCCCCGCGCAATACACTGAAGTCCTCGGGAACAATCGTGCCGGCAATCGGAACCACCGCTTCATCAAGCAGTAGGGCCGCAGGCTTAACCATATCGTCAACCTGGATGACGATAAACGAGAATGTATACGTATCATCGGCAGGTGCTGTGAATTCTACGCCGAAGTAGCGCGTCTGATGTGCGCGGTCTACGAAAGATGGGACGTTGAGCGACCCCAGCCACGGCGAATAGGTGTCGGCGATCGACCGAAGCGGCACAGCAACGCCACCATCCGAATGCTGAACCATCCAGCATGCCGAGTCATTCCAGAAGAGATTGTTCGCATTTTCTTCGAACAGGAAATTTGCCGCAAATCTGACCGTCTCGCCAGAGTTCATTGGAACACTTCCCTGAAGTAGCGAACCCGCTGCCGGAAGTCCGCGCGTTCGCGGGTCCAGTGAATCTGCGATCGAACCCGGCAGGACGCCCAAATGAGACTCCATTGCAGCAGCGCCGATGACGTTTCCGAATTCATTGCTGATCGAGCCAAGAACAGCGTGAAATTGTCCGGAATGGGCGTGTGTACCTCGAACGTCGCAAGGTGTGCCGTTCGTTTCCCAGTTAAAATCAAAGTGGCCCGATTCGAAACCTATTTGAGCACTTACTGAGTTGCACCCCAGCCAGGCAAAGACCGCGAGAATCGCAAAAAAAAACAGTTTTGCCTGATTCCGATTGCACATGCTCCACTCCAGGTGTACGTCCAGGTTCTCCAGAATGCGCTATCGTTCAAAGCGCTGCTCCCATGAATATCTGTCGGATGGCTCATGGTTTATTGCAATTCTGTCACTTTGCCGGAAGATTTTTTCGTGAAACAAAAAAAACGCCGGTGAAGATCACCGGCGTAAAACTTGTGGCTTGGCTGAATTATGCTTGCGTCTTAGTCGAACAATTCGAATGGTTGGTAACTGGCGCCGAGGATCGGATCCGGATCGACTCCCAGCCAGTTTTTGAGAAGCCCCGCATAGACCCGTCTGTAGTCCACGCCGAATTTCATATCGCCATCCTGCAGGTCGCCGAGATCAGGGTGTTCTGAAAGCGGTCCGGCTTTCACACTCGGCCCGGCTACGAAAACTGGTCCGGCGGTCCCATGATCGGTACCCGCACTTGCATTCTCCCGAACACGACGACCAAACTCGGAGAAAGAAAACAGTGCAACCCGATCCGCATTGCCTTGCTCTTCCAGGTCAGCCACAAAAGCGCTGACGCTGCGGCTGAGGTCACTGAGAAGCCCCTGATGACCGGCTGCCTGGTTGGAGTGAGTATCGAATCCATCCAGCGTCGTGTAGTAGATTCGGGTTGAAAGACCACTACCGATCAGTCTGGCAATCGCCTGCAGATTCCGGCCGAGTCCGGTTGGCGGATAACCTGAACCTGCCTGGCTGTTCGAGTTGATGTTTTCCATGCGTTCGCTGGTTCGAATCGCAACATTCGCACTGTCATGGATGAATCCAAGCAATTCGTTTGTATTGTCACGAGGTGGTTGCACGATCTGATTGAGCAATTCCCGGTTCCGCCCGTCACGCAGGAGATTCAATCGGAAATTATCAATCGAGCGAATTGACGGGACCGGCGTGTTTTCGTTTCTTAACGCAAGCGGCTGAAGACCGGGACCGAAGTGAACCGCTGGGAGGTCCGGGGCAATGTTGTTTGCATCCAGCGTGCGCCCAAGCCACCCGTAACGACCTTCGACAATCCGGTGAGCAGTGTGCCACAGGTCCATCGATTCGAAATGTGAACGATTAGGTTCCGGATAGCCGACACCTTGAACGACTCCCAGTTTACCGTCCTGCAACAGCTGGTTCATTCCGTCCATGGCCGGATGAAAACCGACATGATCGTCAATCTTCAGAACCTGGTTCTGCCCGATCGCCAGAGTGAACCTGTTTTCGTAGTAACGGGAATCACCGAAAGGAACGATCGTGTTCAGACCGTCGTTACCTCCGGACAGCTGAACAACGACGAGAATCTTCTCACCGCTATCCGGTGCCGCATCTCTGGATGCGCTGAGTAGAACTCCCGGAACCGCGCCCGACAGGCTGATGACTGCGGAACCTGCAAGCGATGTTTTTAAGAATTGCCGTCTTGTACCCATCTTTTCACCTTTGAAATATTTGAGTCCGCCACGTATCAGTTCAGCTGAAATTCCGGTAGAGCGCCGACCAGTGCGATCAGCCTTGCAGACTGGACGTCATTGGAGCGCAGTTCGCCGGAAATCTTCCGCCTCGTCTCCTCTGGCATTGGAGTCGCGAGTAGAAATTCTTCGGCCATTTCAACGCCGTCGGATTCTGACATCCCGTTTGAGCTTGCCCACTGCGAGAGACTTCCGTCTGCAAACGTTGCGTTGTTTGCCAGCTCGTTGATCAGATTAGCGCGCGCCAGCACGGTGGACGCATTGATCCAGGTTTTACCGCCGTCCCACCCTTTGACATTCGGAGGATAAAGCGGCAATTGCCCGAGTCCCGCCAACCGATCGCTCAACTGCTGCATGTTGGTTGTCGCATTGAAGAAGTGTAGAAAACCGACGGCAAGCTCCACCGGGCTTTTGATCTTGTGACCGATGGCATGCTCCGAGAAAAACAACTCGCTTTCCAGGATCATTCGGAGTGCTGAGCCAATGTTGAATGAAGTTTCGCGCAATCGAACAGCCACCGGCTCAGCAAGTTCATCGGAAATTTCGAGATCGTCGAATACAAAAAAACGAATCAGCTTCCTGGCGATGAATCGGGCTGCGGCAGGCTGTTCAAGGACAATTCCAACCGCATCGTTGCCATCAAAGTCTCCGGATGCTCCGAGAAATGCCTTCGTTCCTTCGTCATGCTGATAAGGGTTGAAGTTAAATCGCCCGCGCCGGACTTCCCAGCCGGTGAAACAACGTGCAATCTCCTTGATATCCTGCTCGGTATAGTTGCCCGGCCCCAGACAGAACAACTCCATCAATTCCCTGGCATAGTTTTCATTCGGCCGAGTTTTCCTGTTGTCCTCACTGTCCAGATAGATAAGAGTTGCCACGTCGCATGATATTTCTCGAACCAGAGGTTGGAATTCTGTGAGGCAATGGTCACGCAACAGGTTGTTCTGCCGCAACATGGCACGTGAATCGTTCACCTTGTCGCCACCGGTCGCGAAATGACCATGCCAGAACAAAGTCATCTTTTCCTGCAGCGGCACGGGTGTCTGCACCATTCGCAAGAGCCACCAGGCTGACAACGCGCGTGAGTCAGCTCCCGATGAAACAAGCCTTCCGGCTGTGGCCATCTCCTTTTCGAAATCAGCCGCTGCTTCGAGGTCGAACAGCCGGTCAAGTGTTTCCGAAGGCCCTGCGGATTCCGCACGACTTATTTCCGTAATGGTTCCGCCGAAGGCTGCGCGTCGCAGAAGATGAGCCGCCAGACGCGTTGACCATGGATTCTCAGCCGATGGCCGGTACGGCTGCCACGCCGTTTGCGGATCGATTTCGGACAACTGACGGTTCATGCCACACTCCGGATTGAAACAACTCGTTGAACGCTCAATAAACGCTACATCTCATTGACATCGGCGAGTCTTACGACATCCGCAAAGGATTGGTTCGCTAATCGCCAAAACGGACCGTCACATCGAGATCCATGCGACTTTCATCAACAATGTAGTCGAGCTTCGTTTCTTTCAAAAAAGCAGCGAATACCAGCAAAGCGTCGATCTGCTCTTCCGCTGCCGCTCGAGTATTCCCTTCTTCAATCATGTTGTTCGCAATTAGCGACTCCCGATTGTCGATGAGAATCTGCTCCAACGTCCCCCCGTCGATCTGCATGCTGGTATTGATGCTTCTGCCAGCCTCTTCAAGACTCCCTGGATCATTGACTGCAAGCCATGCAAGTTCGACTGCCAGATCTCTCGTTGAAGACAGGATGAAGTATTCACCTTGAAATGCGATTGAAGGTGAGAAATTAAATAGAAGCAATCCCTCGGCGTCCTCTCCGTCCACGAAGTAGGAAGCCGATGAAATTTTTGCAGATCCGACTTGCTCGGTGTCCATTGCCAGTTGCGGCTGCCCCTGCATGCCAAGCTGCAGATTGGTGACGCCGATCGCACTTTGAAACGCGATTTTCAGTCGCGGCTGTATCGCGCCCGGGTCCTTCAGTTTGCCGACCATAGCAAACGCAGGCAGTTTCACATCAGGTGAATAGTCTTCGCTGAACGTGTTCTCAGCGACCACAATCTGAACTCCCGGTTGCAACGCTCCAAGAACTTCCTGTCCGAAATCCATACCTGAGAAGATGGTGGAAAGCTGGGTATCGGCCTGGGCCAGTTGCGCGATTACGTTTTCATCGTAAAGGTCCTCTTTGGAAAGCCACCAGTCGGCAATGTCGCGGTATGAAGTAATGCTCGCAACCGCGTTCTCAGGCATCAACGGGGCCGGAGCGCTTCCGTTGAGGTCACTGCCATAAAAGAATCGCCGGTGTTCGTTTGCCCAATCCGACTCGAAAGGAGTCGAAAGTGAAAGGCCCAGATCGTCTTCAAGTTCGAGACTTGCAACCGCGTAAGGCGCGTGCTTGAGTGTATCAAGTATTCCACCGAACATCAGTTCGATCGCGGGGTTGTCCGTTCGGCCACGAAAAATATCCTCGCTTTCGCCCAGTACCCGCGCTGTTTCCAGATTGATGAAGGCCACGGCATCTGCATTCTCTGCGGACGCCGAATGCTCAACCGCTTCGCCAAACCAGTCCTGCGACGCCAGCGAGTCATCCGTCCCGTCTATGATATTGTCAACAAGCAGCTTTGCGAATTCACCTTTATTGGTAACCACAAACCACGTCTCATAGCGTGCTACAACAAAGTCATCGAAGCTTGCAGCTTTCGCACCTCGATATTCCTTGACTTCATAAGGCTTGTCGCCTTGCTGACCATCAGGCCCCATGCTCGAAAGCGCAAGAGCCGTGCCAAGCAATCGGCGCAGCTTTGCTTCGTCATTGCTTTTCCCGATGACGGCCGCGCCGCCGGTGCCGGCGTCAACGGCAAGATAGAGGCCACCGCCGGTATTAGTCGCGAGCGCTTCTCTCCACGACTCTCCAATTTGATTTTCGAAGAAAGCCAGGCCGATCAGAGCCGGTGCAAAATCGGGTGATGCAATCAGGTCTTTGTATTCAGGCATCGCCTGAATTTCCTGAATGACCGGGTGGTTCTCGACTGAATCAATCAAAGCGGCAGGATCAGCTACCGCCACATAAACTGCTGTCGTTGCCGGTAGAAAGTCAGCCGGCGAAGCCGATTCCTGAGCCCCGGCAGGTTTCGCCAGAAGAGAAGGCAGAAGCCCCAACATGACGACCAACAATGAATACAGATTCAAGCGTTGATACACAATCGACCCCTTTTTCAATGGAAGTAGTTGAAGGCTGTCTGAGAATATTACCTCTATTCTCCCGGGCGGTTTCCATCTTGGCAGACAATTAAATAAAAATCCTGACTGAGCTTGAGATTGACCGTGCCTCAAACGCGATTCATATAGCAAAATGGAACAGGCTGTTTCTTCGCACGCTGGTTACGAGGCAATCTCCGTGGCAACGGTGACGTACCCGGCTCAAAAAAAGCAAAACGATCCTGATGAACGCTGATCCCAATTCATCCCTTTCCCGGGGCCCTGAGACAGAACGATTCGGCGAACAGGCCGAGGCGCACTGGACTGAGACAATTGCAAAGGGAGACTGCTGCGCCAATTGCGGAAAACCCCGCAGTGGTGGCTTTTGCGTTGATTGCGGCCAGAAACATCTGTCCGGAAGATTGAGCTTCGGCCAGATTATCAAACAGTCCTTCGCCCAACTGACAAATCTTGATCGCGGACTTTTTCACACGTTCCTGGATATGTGCCGCAAACCCGGTCACGTCGCCAAAGACTATGTCAGTGGAAAACAGCGCCCTTACATCAATCCTTTAACGTACTTTTTTCTCGGCGCCGCTCTGCAGATTGTCTCGCTGTGGTTCAGCCAGCAGATACTAAAGGAACGAGTCATTGCAGATTTCGAACCGTTGAAAGGTTCTGCGGCCGTTGAAAGCCTTAAGCCATCTTTGGGCGAAAACGTCCCTGAGGCGACGGCTGAGATTTACATTTCTGCAATGAAACAGGCGTACTCCTATGCGGCTCTGTTTTTCTTTGCGTTTCCACTGGCCGTGTTTCTGATGCTGTTTCACAAACTAGGGGGTGAGCATTTCACACTTGGCGAAACCCTTGTCTTTGCGCTCTATGCGGTTGCGCAGATGCTGATCATTACCGCGATCCTGACCCCGATTGCGGTGAGAATTGATATGACCGTTCAGATGGTCGTGGGGCCGGGTGCCTACATCGTGATCACGATGCTCGCCCACACCGGATTTTTCCGGAGAGGCTTTCTAGCCAGAGCGACAACGTTGATATCTCTCGTCTTCGCCTTCTTGATTTTCTTCGCCTCGATTCTTGCGATCTTCCTTGCATCGTTATTGATACATGTTGCGTTGAACGCCCCTTAGATCTGACAGGCATAACAAAAGATCGGTTACCGGTCTAATTCCGGCGGCTGCCCGCCTTCTATCAGATACCACGGCGTCTCCGTTGGCTCCGGGTGCGGCGTATCAAACAGATGATTCAGAGCGTCATGAACCGCAGGGTGATAAATGGTTGCGTGTGTGTGCGTCAGGCTGCGATCTACAAAATGCCAGTCCAGCCCTGCGGGCGAATTTGATTTCAGCGACTCGATCAATCGATCCAGCCCGTCTTGCATTGTGCCGCCCTCGTTGGCCATTGTCAGATAGAGCCGCCTTTGCGTTTCGTCGTGACCTGCCAGCAATGTGGCGGATCGTCTCGCAAGGGCACGGTCATCCCACCAGAGACTCGGACTTATACAGATATAGTCCGTAAATGAATGAGGATGAGTAAGAAAGACCTCGGCAACGAACAAACCTGCCAATGACTCGCCAACGAGAGCTTTGCGGTCACCAACCCGGAACCGCGACTCGACAAGCGCAACCACTTCTTCGGTCAGGTGGCGATAAAATTGTTCCGACTTACCCGTTCGTGGCGGATCTTCGACGTACCTCGGATCCTGCGGTTCATGGGTAAGCTCCATAAAACGGTTTTCTGTTCGAATGCCGACGACGATCAACTCTTCATAGTCAAGATTGACAGAGGCGAGTTGAGCCAGACCGGCAATGTGCAGAAAATCCTGTTCGAGCCCGCCATCAATCACGTACAAAACGTTGTACCCCTGGTCCGTCGAAGAATATGACGCAGGTACCCGAACGTTTATCTCGCGAACCGATTCCATTACCCCTGACTGAAACTCAAATGACGTCCCGATATTGACAAAAGACTCAGCGGAAACCTGGTGCTGTGCCGTCGATTGGGCAAGGCCGCTGGCCGGTACTAACAAAACATCAACAGCAAGAATAGCAACAGCAATCAGGAGATGTCTAAAGCGCATTGGTGACTCCGGGAACGATTCAATCATCCGGACATTTTAGCTGGCCGTTACGGGTCGATGCGACCTGATGTGCCTCCAGGAACTGCTTCACCCAAAAAACGAAACCCCGGTGGTTTCCCACCGGGGTTTCTTAATCGCCGCAGGGTCCTGCCAGCCCCGCAACGTTTGCCTGTTCAGTTTGTCGGCTTAGTGCCAGCGCCCCCATCCGCGGACCGGACAGTAAATCAGGCCTGGAGTTACTACGCCGCCGTGCCAGGTGCCCGGATAATAGGCACCGTGATTGATGCCCGGATAAACAGTTCCGTAACCCGGGTAATACCCCCCGTAGACGCCGCCGTAATAGCCGCCTCCGTAGATGCCGCCGCCGTAGAGACCAGTCGAACATCCGGGGTAATACCCTGGAGCAACATGACCGATTCCCGGTCCGGCGATCGTCAGTGCTTCCTGAGCGGCCGCATCACCGGCTGAGAATCCAACCATTGCGGCCATTGCCAAAGCTACAGCTGACGTTCGTACAAAATTAACCATATCACTCTCCCGTATATTTTTTGTTTATGTCCTGACCGGCCTTCAGGAATCCTGAAGAAGGAACACCGGCCCGAAACTTTGTTTGCGGCACTTCAGACCCGGATGCGCGCGGGCTTCCTCGATCTCGCACAGGACTGGCCCGAGCGGTTCCGTGTCGTGGACGGAAACCGGGACATGGACAGCGTGGCCCATGACGTGCGCCACGCGGTCGAGGCCTGGTTATGACTGACGAGACCCAGCGCGCCGACCAGATCGAGGGCGCGCCACATCCGCGCGAGACCAGGCAGATATTCGGCCATGATGCCGCCGAAGCAACGGTGCTCCAGGCCTTTGCCGACAAACGTCTGCACCATGCCTGGCTGCTGACCGGCCCGGCAGGGATCGGCAAGGCGACGCTTGCCTGGTCCATGGCAAGGTTTCTCATCGCTACGCCCGATCCGGGAAACACGGGTCTCTTTGGTCCAACGTCGCTGCCGGACAACCTCGGGATCGAACCCGATCACCCGGTGGCCCGGCGCGTTCTGGCCGGCTCAGAGCCCAACCTCGCCTCGGTGCGGCGCGGGCCGAACGAAAAAACCGGGCGCCTGCGGGACGAGATTGTGGTGGATGACATCCGGGCCTTGCATCGCTTTTTCGGGCTTTCCGCACCGGATGGCGGGCGTCGCGTTGTAATTGTGGATGCCGCGGACGAGATGAATGTCTCGGCGGCCAACGCGCTTCTCAAGATGCTCGAGGAACCGCCGGACCGGACAACCTTGCTCCTGGTATCTCATCAGCCATCCCGGCTCTTGCCGACGATCCGGTCCCGCTGCCGGACGCTTCGGCTGGCACCGCTTGGTCCCGAGGACATGCGGGCCGCTCTGGATGAGGCCGGAGCCGCGTCGCTATCCGAGATCGAGGCCGCGCATCTGGCCGTCCTGTCGTCCGGGTCGGTCGGCATGGCCTTGCGACTTCTGGCTCTGGACGGTCTGGAAACCTACGGGGAACTGATGGGCCTCTTGGGCACCCTTCCCCGCCTTGACCGTCCGCGCGCGCGGGCGCTCGCCGACAAGGTCGCGGCCCGGGGCGCCGGGGAACGGCTCGACCTGCTCCTGTTGTTGACCGATATCGCTCTGTCGCGATTGGCGCGCACCGGGGCCACTGGCGCATTGCCCGGCCCAGAAGCGACCAGGGGCGAGGCCGAGATCCTTGTCCGGCTGGCCGAAAC
>JBCCFB010000126.1:0-17256 GCA_039029995.1 Planctomycetota bacterium | reverse complement strand
TGTGCGTCGGTTTGCGCCGTTACCTGCAATCGCCTTCAGCCTGGCTCTCCTGTTTCCGCTTAACTTTGTGATGATTGCCATCCTCGGGCGATTCGGAGAGTTTGTTCAAGTTAGATTCGCGCTGATGGGGCTGTTTACTTTTATCAGCTTTGTTGTGATTCCCTGGCTGATTGCAAGGCATCAACGAGTTAACGCGACATCCGGATTCGGACTGGCAATGCCCAGAGCCGTTTTTCTTCTCGGGGCTGTCATTCTAGGTGTCAGCCTCTGGCCGATCGTTATGTCGATGATCTCACTCTGGCATGATCTCTATGCGACGATCGCGGGGGCGGAGTCTACAGAACAATGGCGGGAACGCCTTGTTGAGCTGAGTAGTGAGCAAGTGGAAATCATCCGGACGTTGCCTCCACTTTCCATCCTTATCGCGTTCTCGGTCATTCCTGCAATCTGTGAAGAGTGGTTCTTCCGCGGATTCCTGTTGAGGGGGCTTTTGAACCGAATGTCCAGATGGCGGGCGATTATCATTTCCGCTGTCCTCTTCGGATTGTTCCATACCCTTTCAGGCAGCGTAGTGGCCTTTGACCGGTTAATTCCGACGATCGCAATCGGGATTATCCTCGGCTACGTCTGTTACAAATCGAATTCCATAGTTCCCGGCGTAGTGCTGCACATGTTGCACAATGGGATCGTTGTTTTTCTGGCTTACTACGAACCGCAATTGAGACAGTTTGACTGGTTCCCGTCAGATGGCGAGGTTCCATACTCGTGGATGTTCGTTGCACTTGTGCCGGCGGTTATCGGTATGTTTGTAGTAGCAAGGCCGGCACATACTCCGATGGTCAAGGAATAAATTTCGTTCTCATCTCGAGGCACGACAATGCAGAGCCGAACTTCGCAACGGGGATTCTATTTCGTTTGCAGCCTGATTCCGGTGATCGCAATTGCGGTATCGGTTCTGACAACAGACGGGTCTCTGGTGTCGGGCCCGCAACGCTATGATTTTGAATGTGATGATTTTGTAAGTGCCTCTGTCGACGCCTCTTTCAATGAATCCAGCTCAAACGATGACATCGACGTCGAACTGACGAGGGGGTTTAAGATCACGAAAGTCGCCGGAGATGAGCTGGCGACCAACATCTTTTCATTGACTGTCAACGCGGCTGGTCAGCCGGTTGTGTCAGGTCCGGGCTATATCGCGACATTGAGCGATTCTAATGGCGACGGAATCTTTGACGAGTCAACACAGTACTCGGACGGGCCTCGCAGTGGTGCGCAGGGAATGCTGTTCATCGACGGAGGATTGCTGTTCACCGGTGACGGTGGACTACACTTTCTGGCTGATGAAGACCGAAACGGAATTGCCGATGGCCCTCCGGAATTGCTGATCCCGATGAAGACCGGTGGAGAGCATCATTCTCACGCGATACGTCGTGGCCCCGACGGTGCCTACTATGTCATTGCCGGCAACCACACGGGGATTCTCGACGAGTATCAGACAACAGAAAAGGAGCCGGTTGCTGATCCGCGTGCAGGTTTCGTGCTTCGCATAAGCCCGGACTTTTCTGAACGAACTGTCTATGTTCATGGCTTCCGAAACGCCTACGATTTTGACTTCAACCTTGACGGCGAGATTGTCGTCTTCGATAGCGACGGAGAACGCGATATCTCGCTGCCCTGGTACCGGCCGACGAGAGTCTATCGCATGAACGCCGGCGATGACGCCGGCTGGATGACAGAGGCATGGAAGCGACCATCGCATTACTTTGATATGCCCGAGACCATCGGCTTTCTCGGTCGCGGAAGCCCGACTGGTGTTTGCTGTTATTCGCATACAAGTTTCGGCACGGAATACCTTGATGCGGCATTCGTTGCCGATTGGACATTCGGCAAGGTGTTTGCAATCAAAAGAGATCCTTCGTCAGGCAGGTACCTTGAGCCCGAGGTCTTTGCCTCAGCAAGCGGATCGTTCGGATTCGCAGTAACCGATCTTGAAGTTGAACCTGACAGTGGAAACCTGTTCGTGACAGTTGGCGGGCGCGGTACACAAGGTGGTGTCTATCGAATTGAACGTCAGTCTGAGGTCGAGTACGAAATTCCACCCAGCTTGTTGCGCCTTGCAGAGATTCAAACAGGGCCACTTGCTGCATTCAGCCTGATTGACTCAGAGTCTGACCGCGAACGTGACAAAATGATCAGATTCGCGTCGGACGTGGATGTGTCCGTCCGTCAGCTTGGCTTGATGCGCAAACTGAATCAGCAAGGTGATCGTTCATTCCGGACAGCCATGCTGGTATGGCTTGGTGGTCAGCCATATTCGAATGAATTCTGGAACGACGAGTCGCCGGGCGCTGGCCGGGAGATGCTCTTGAGGTTGGTCGTGGAAACTGCGTCAAGAATCGAGGCCGAAAATGAATGGCGCAATTTGTTCTTATGGATGAATGCCTGCCGCTCGATGCCCGAAGATGTAATGGAGGCAATTCGAGATGATGCGTCTCTCTCCACAATTGGCTTGGTAGCTCTGGATGTGGCTGTTGCAAACAACATCGGGGCAGAACCGGATTCAGTCCTGCGTACGAATGCTATCGGATTCGCCTTGGAGCAGTGTCGTAGCGACCAGCGAGAGAACTACGGGGTCTTGATCCGATTGGCTCAGCTTGCCGGAGGAGGTTGTGGTCGCGTAGATGGCGTACCGCCTGTCTATCACGGATATACGGCTGTAATAGGACAGCCTGAATTTCCCGGTGCTCAGAGCCTGGAACTCGTGCGGCGAATTGAGATGATTTTCGATGAGGTTGTTGCCGATGGGGATTTGTCTCTGGAGCATGAGGTTTCGCGACTGGCTGCAATGACGGGGCTTTGTTCGGACTCACTGGCTTCGAAGATTGTTCAGAGGGTTTCCGACAATACAGCGGTGCCAGATGACGTTCACAATCTCGCCGTGCTTTCACTGTCGGGCGTCGAACTGGAGAATGAAGATGCCGCAGTGATAGGCAATGCGATCATAAAACTGCGCAGCAAGATCGCGACTCAGGCGCGCAACGAGGAACGTAACTGGGTGCCGCGATTCAGCACGATTGCGGGACGCTTGATGCAGCAACCGGCAGTTGCTCTGTCGGTGATTAATGATCCTCGATTCGTTGCCGATGGCAACGAATACCTGTTTCGATTGACGCCCGGTGGCGTTCGACAAAGAGCGGAAGAGAAAGCAATCCAATTCATCGTCTCTCTCGATCCTGATGAGGTTACCGGCGCGCAACTGGAAATCGTTCGCACCCGTGCGCGGGAGTACCCTGAATTCGTCCGGAGTTGTTGTCGGGTTCGCAGTATTCGTGAGCAGGCCGTCAGAATATTGTGCGGCATTGCCACCGACGAAGATCTGACACTTCTGGTTGACGCGCTTGAGTACGGTAATCTTTCCACGACAGCGCGCGTGGCAAAGGCTTTGTCGACGCTGGAGAACGGGGAGCCTGCCCGGGAACTCGGGTTATGCATGCGTTCGGTCATGCGACTTGGAACTGCAAGACCGGAGGTTTCAACTCGTGATGCTTTGTTTGAATTGATTGGTGTCCGAACCGGCAAAAGCTTCGAATACGAACCTGGTGCCGTCAATGACCTGCAGGCAGAGGCAATTTCAGGATTTGCCCGGTTTGTTGCGTCCACCCATCCGGAAGTCTACGAGGAAATTCTTGGCGCGCTGAATAATCAGGCAGCCGGTCTGGCGGAGCTTGCCGCCGAGGCGCAACGGTTAGAGGGTGACGCGCTGCGCGGTGAGGAACTATATCGAGTCCATTCGTGTGTCAAATGCCATCAAGGCGGCAACCGGATGGGCCCTTCATTGGATGGAATCACAAGTCGCTTTTCGTTTGATGACATTCAAGTTGCCATTGCGATGCCGGATTTGACAGTCAGCGACCGCTACAAGGCGATCAATATTCAGACCATCGACGGCGAACTTCATCGAGGAATTGTCATTTATGAATCGATGGACGGCGTAACGCTTGGCAACACGCTGGGCGACACGATCAGGCTGAATCAGGAGGACATCGAGGCAAGGTCTCCTTCCCGGCTTTCCCCGATGCCGTCAGGGCTTGTTGAAGACTTTGACGCGCAGGACTGGGCGGATCTTTACGCCTATTTAAAAACGCTTTAGATCACCGTCTTATAATCACCGTCTCATATCATCACGGTCTCACATCGGTTCCAATTTCTGAGAGCGCTTTCAATATCTCGCGGCGCCCCGTCTCAAAACGCTTTATTCCATCTCGAAGTGGCGTTAGAATCCCTGCTGGCAAACGACGACAGAAGCGTTTGCCGGGACACGCGCAGAATGCGAACCGGAGACTAAGCTGATGAGCGAAGCTGGAACCAAAAAGAGTGGCGGACCGATCGATAAGTTCTTGAACTTCATCGAATACGCGGGCAACAAACTCCCTGATCCCGCCATGTTGTTTCTTGCTTTGATGATGGGGATATGGCTGATTTCCTGGCCTCTTTCAATGGTCGAGTTCGACGCATTTCATCCGGTGGAACGCGATTCGTTTGCCGCCACAGCCGCGGGAACGGTAGCCTTTGCTAACCTTGAAATCGGTAGTAACCCTGATCGTCCCCAGGAAGACGGGGTTGTTGTCAGCGACAATTGCGAAGCGATCGTTACCGACGCCGACGGCAAGGAAGTCGAACGGATTGAAATTCCGCGCGGAGCCACGGTCGACCTTGAAGAAGGCGCGGAAGTCGAAGAAGGGACTGAGATCGGTTCGGCCCGTCAGCAGATCCGCATCAAAAACATTGTCAGCGGCGAAGGAATCAGCAGCCTGCTGACTTCCATGGTGAGTACGTTTGTGACTTTCCCGCCGCTGGGCGTCGTCCTTGTGGCGTTGCTGGGAATCGGCGTAGCAGAACATACGGGGTTGATCTCTGCAGTCATCAAGTTCTTCCTCACTTTCGTTCCGAAATTCCTGCTGACGCCTGCTGTGATTTTCGTCGGCGTACTTTCTCACTACGCGGTTGATGCAGGATATGTACTTGTAATTCCAGTCGGCGGGATCATTTTCTATGCTGCCGGTCGCCATCCATTGGCCGGAATCGCCGCAGCATTTGCGGGAGTCTCGGGTGGCTTTTCGGCTAACGTCTGGTTCCCGAGCGGGCTGGATCCGTTGCTGCAGGGATTCACGCTGAGTGCCGCGCAAATGTACGACCCTGCTGCTGAAGTCAGCGTTCTCAATAACAACAACTTCACGCTCGCATCCACTTTTCTGATCGTGATTGTCGGGTGGCTCGTTACCGACCTGATCGTCGAACCACGTGTCAGCAATGAAAAGATCGATGGTGATGAAGAGCAGATGCCCAAAATGGAGAAAGTGACTCCCGAGGAAATCAGAGGGATGATTGCGGCGATTTTAACAGTCCTGGTCGGCATCGCTGTTATGTTCGCCTGGGGCTGGTCTACCGATTCGTCACTACGTTTTGACGGTAGCCTGACTAACTTCAATGCGCCGTTGATGAAAATGATCGTGCCGCTGATCTTCCTGTTCTCGATTATTCCTGCAGTAGTCCACGGATACGTTTCAGGTTCAGTCAAGAGTCACAAAGACATCGTAAAAGGGATGTCAAAAGCGATGGAAACGATGGGCTACTACATTGTTCTCTCATTCTTTTGTGCTCTTTTTATCTGGATGTTCAGCCAGTCGCAGATCGGGATTCTGCTTGCCGTAAAAGGCGCTGCGTTCCTGAAAGCACTCAACCTACCCGGCCCGGTAACCATTTTCGGAATCATTCTGCTTGTCGGTATGGTGAACCTGCTGGTCGGTTCTGCGTCGGCAAAATGGGCTTTGATCAGTGCGGTATTTGTTCCGATGCTGATGGAACTCGGGCTTTCTCCGGACCTTACTCAGGCGGCCTACCGTGTGGGTGATTCGTCCACCAATATTATCACGCCACTTATGCCCTACTTCCCGCTCGTCGTGGTCTTCTGTCAGCGCTACGTGAAGAAGACAGGGATTGGAACTCTCGTTTCGATGATGTTGCCGTATACGATCGCCTTGTTGATCACGTGGTCACTGTTGTTGATCGGATTCTGGATGCTCGATTTCCCGTTGGGTACGAATTCGACTTACGAGTACATCCAGGCAACCAGCCCCTAGTGAAACCGGAAACTGAATAAAAAAAGAAAGGGCTGGCTCCTCTGGAGTCAGCCCCTTTTTTGTATACGACCAATCACAACTATTGCCGCGCTTTGATCCGTTCAATCGACGCGGTGGCTTCCTGACTCCACTGCTCATGCGAAGCGACAAATTCCGAACCGGCGTTTTCGATCTCATTTCGAATTCGCTCAAGTTCGGGAATGCTCTGAACTGCGCCAATTTCACCAAGACAGCGCATCATCCGCCAGAGGCAGACTCTGTTTTCGAGAGTCATTCTGGGGTGCATTACCTGTGCGGCAAGCATCGGGTAGTGGAACCGGATGCAATGTTCCATTTCATCTTTCACGTGAGTCGAATCGTATCCGAATTCAAGGATGGCTTGCACCTGATTCAGGTTGTCATCGGTCGTTACCGCCGGTTTCCGTTGCAGAATATGAACCAGAGTTGCCGCCCACCGGACGTTCTTCAGGTTCTCCTCATGTGGCCAGTGCTTGAGCATTTCCGGAACGTCTTCCGGAAGCATCCACTTTACCGCTGCTTTGCGATAGTCGTCACCAAACCCTTCGAGGCTATCGAAATTCGTGGCAAGCAGGTCTGAGATTTCCTCGTTGTCTTCAGGGATGCATTTCGCCAGAGTGCGCAGCGCATTGCGGTGATTGTCCTGATTATCACTTCGCAGTTGCCTGATTACGCGGGCAACATCATCAAGAGTCTTCCAGCCATCCTCACCATCCAGCAAAGGCATTGCGAATTCGTTGGCGAGGTCGTTATCCATTTTGAGCATCGAGAGTGAGACCCGGGCTTCGTCACGTCCGAAGGGAGTTGATCCTTTGACGACTCCAGCCAGCTCAACGCTGATCGGCAATCCCTCGATAGTGTCCCACTGAATTTCTGTCGTCCAGTCAGCCTCAATCGGGAACAATGGTGGAATCTCAGCGGGATGAATTCCTGCCGGGGCTGTCGTGAGAACCGATTGCAACCTGGTTTCTCTCATGACGGTCCAGATAATCTCCTCGGCATCAACGACGCGGAAACTGCTGGTTTCTATTACCTTGTTTATTTCCGGAACACGCGCCCATTCCTGATCCGAGTTGACGGGGACGATGCCAAAATCGTTAGTTAGCTTGAAACGCCGTTCTTCCGTCCATGTTTCATCAGGGGCAGTCGGCGGGCGAATAAAGATATGTTGAGCAGCCTGACCAAGATAGAGCGGCATCTGCACTCCACGTTGCGCAGAATCAAAATTCACCCTGCCGTCTTCGCCAACGTCAATTCTTGATTGACTCGTTCCCGTCATGTTCAGATGTGTGAAAGTCCGATAGGCCTTCGTCGCAGGGCTTTCCAGTTTTTTGACACGAACCTGCATGAGCAGACTGCCCATCTCCTTGATCATGTCTTCACGATCAGTCGATACCGGTTGGATTTCGTAGTCCAACGATTCGGGTGACACAATGTCTTCGGGCAAACCAATACTGCAAAACGGGATGAGTCGTGTCTTCGTTCCATCTCTGCTTTGCACAAGTCCGGAAACACGCCCCCAGTGCTGATACACGATCCCGCCTATGCAATCCGGAGGAAGCTGCCGGTTAACCGTGCAGGAGATCCCACTCTGTCCAGAATTTGCTTTGATGTTTTCAGCAACTTTCAGCATGCCGTTTGCGTCGACCCAGATAACGTTCAAGCCCTCGGATTTTCGACTCAATTCGCAAAAGCGGTCAACTTTGATTGTGTCCACTGCGGAGTCTTCTATTCTGAGAATGGAGAACCCTGAAGCGTCATCGGTGTGAACTACCTGTGCTTGAAATTCGATGTCTCCGTCGAAGACGGTGATCGATTCGGCATCCTCAATGAACTTTGCAGGTACGATCACATTCCGGCTGTCGACCACGATACCTGAGCACGAAACAAAGCTCGAAGAAGATGGTTGAAGTAGCATATGCCCCGTGATTGTCGGGGCGTTCATCCTGTTTTCACCCTGATTCTGCCCGGGGAAACCCGGTTGGCCACCGCCGAATCCCGGAGGTGCACCACTCATTCCCCGGGGCCCGTTCATTCCACCGGAAGACGCACCCGGTGGCATTGATCCGGGCGGCAACGATCCGGGGGGCATCGCTCCCAGTGGCATAGATCCGGGGGGGCCACTCATTCCAGGTGGCATGCTCATGCCTGGCGGCATCATTCCGGGCCCGCCTTGCATTAGTTCGGCGGGAGGTGCCGGCAACTGTGCGTCAACAAGAATCTCATATCCTGCGAGCTGTGCGTTTTCGTCATCAACCGGCACTTCACCCGGAAGCGAAAAAATAGGCTCAACGATCCAATCGCGTGGGTCAGTCGGCTTTGCGTCGTAGTCGCGGGTCCAGATGACCTGTTGCCGGGCAGCGTTGCCCTGATCATTGCCGCCGGAGCCGTCTTCGGAGCCGGATGCCTGTGAGTTTGAGTTCGTTCCAGTGTTTTCGTTTTGAGCCACCGACGGTCCGGCATTATTCGGGTTATCTTCATTACCTCCGAAAATCCAGATCAGACCTCCGGTCAATCCGGCCAGAAGAAGCAGCGATGCTGCAATCGCAACGATGATCAACGAACGACCGGAGCTTTTTTTTTCGCCTGCCCCGGCAGCGGGCTGTGGTCGGCTTCCGATCGCGTGCGCGGGTGGCTGCGGCGGTGGTGGAGGCGTCGCAAATCGGGTTGTCGCATCAGCAAACGGATCTGCCGCGGGCGCAAACGGATCACTCGAGGACAACGGATCAGACGCAGCGCGCGGATCAGGCGCAGCAAGCGGATCAGGCGCAGCAAGCGGATCAGACGCAGTAAACATATCTGCCGGTGCCGCTAATGGAGGTAGCTGCTTTGAGCCAGCCGGAGTCGCAGGCGTCAGCGTAAATCCGCTTTTACATTTAGGGCACTTTACGCTCTTGCCGATCAGTTGAGGCTTTACGCTCATCCGCGCGTCGCAGTGCGGGCACGCGACTTTGACTTTCGCTGGAGCCGGCTCTGGTTCACGAGCTTGCGCGGCATTGGCCGGTGCCGGAACAGAAATTAGTGTCGCGCATTTGGGACACTTGACCGTCTTGCCGTAAAGCTTTTCAGATGCATTCAACCGGGCAGAACAGCCGGGACATTTGACTTTCATAAGACTGCACTCAACTGGAAGTGGATGAGGACCACTCCAGTTTAATGAAAGCGCAGGAACAAGTGAAATTGCGTATTGATCGACACCGGAATTTTCACGGGAACGTGCCGCGCATTGTTGTGGTTTACGTTCCCGCGATCCGGGGCAGTTATCTTTCCAGGTTGAATACCGGTACTTGCATTGTTTTACCGGTTCTCATGTTGGCTCCACCGAAAAGTGCGAAAGCCGAATCAGACACAGGCAACAATCTGTGGAAGAATCTGCCGGTTTCCATTTTTGTGATCAACTCCCAGTTATCTCCGGCTTCATTCAACCTGTAGACGTTGCCACCGTAGGTACTGGCGACCAGTGTGCCGCCAATGTTAAAGCAGGAGCTTCCGAAGCCTTCCATTGATTCTTCGCCGGGGAGTTCCGGTCCCTCGCTCCACTCGCGACTGTTCAAGTTGAAGATCGCTACCTGCCTCGTCGTGCCGCCGGGTTCCATACCGCCGATGACAAAAAGCTGTTCACCCTGGTAGCCGAGTGAGATTGCGCGGCGCCTGAATGGAACGTCTGGAAGTTGTTCCCATTGAGCCGATTCATCAGACAGATCGAAGGAGAGTGCTGTATCACACCAGACCTGTTCTTTAGCTCCCTCCATGACCCAGCCACCGACGACGTAGACTGTGTTGTTGACGACTACCGCGTCAAATGATGAACGGGCGGTCGGCATGGGCGTGAGTTGTCGCCAGTTTTTGGAATCGTGGTCGAAGACGGCAAACTCATTTACCGAGTGCAGGTCCTGATCGTCGCCTTCCTCGTTCCGTGCATTGAATCCTCCGAGTCGATAGAGATTGCCATCGTACGAGATCATGGCCAGCCCCTGCAGGCCGATCCCTTCACCGACAGCATTCCACTGTTGCGGTTCGTTCAGGTCAAGCGAATAGAGGGTTTGATTCTGACCTTCGGCATAGTACTCATGAGCGTTGCCGCAGTGCCCGCCATAGACGTATATGTGATTTCCTGCCAATGCTCCGCCAAAACTGGTGATACCCACGGGCATGTCCGGCAGTTCCATTGCTGCAACCGTCGCCGTTTCGTCTGAGTCGCTGTAGCGATCCAGAGTTAGCGTGCAATAGTTGCTGACACTTTCGTAGCCTTGACCATCATGTTCACCGGATTCCTGCTCCACGACTTTGGCTCTGATCAGAAATCTTCCTGAATCAGCTATCTCGGGAGTCAGGCAGCCGTCAGCATCGGTTTCAAGGTTATGCGTCGTTCCGTCGGGCTCAACAATGACAACCTCACAGCCGGCAACCGGCTGTGCTTTATGGATAACACATAGCTGGAGAGCACCTGAGCTTGAATTCACAAGGATGTCCAATGGAATCAGGTTGTAACTGATCCTTGCCGTGCCGTTCTTGTGGTTCATATATTTGGCACAATAACGAAGCATAAACGACTTTTCGTTTCGCGTGATGACTCCGTATTCGCACTCACATTCAACTTGCGTAAGAGGCACATCGGACACACAGGTGTACCAGCCGTTTTCCCCGTCAGTACGTTTTACGAATCCGACATCGGCGTGATTGAAATCACGATTACGGGTTTTGACGTTCATCCCTTCGATGTTGTCCAGCAAAGCGGCCGAACCGGGCACAGGTGCCTCGCCAAAGAATATCTGCATTTCACCCGTTTCGGCGGACCTGGCGATCCAGATGAAATGAGCTTGCAACGGGTGCACAGAAACAAGCATTAGTGTCGCAGCGATCAAACAACCTGCGAATCCATTAAGGCGGCCGAACATAGAGTGCCTCCGAAGGCAAAAAGACGAGTGCGGACAATTTCAAAAGGTTAACGAATCAACCGCTCGACCGCCAATCAATGTGGCAAGAAGCTGCAAGGGTTCCCGTTTGAAAGTAAACGTGAATTCGAATACACGTCAAAACCGGGCGACTACAACGGTGATAAACCAGCGACCCCGGACAATAGGGTCGTATGCGAGGTGAACCTGCTGGAAACCGGATTCACAGCAGGCTGGCAAAACTGCTGATTCGGTCCGTCAGGGAATAAGCATCTGCGACGGAATCTCTGTTGATTCGTCAGGATAGTGATGGTCCGTTCGACTTCGCAACTGAGCAGACGACCGCGTAATCCAGGGGCCGCAAAGAATGTACGCACCCAGCATCAATACGACGAAACCGATAGTCCCAATGATCCATCTCGCTTTGGTTCGCCCGAGGGTCTCGGCCAGGTAATGCGGGGTCCGCATTTCAAACGTCCGCGAATGATTGGTGAGTGCGGAAAACAGGAGTACGGTGCCCAGTCCGATTGCAACTGCAGCGACCAGCAAATCCCGAGCAAACATAAATGTCTCCGATTGGTTTGAATTAAATTCACCAAACCGCGATGACGCGAATTTCGTTCCCCTGACACGTTTAATATAATCAAGTTGAACCATCTGCGCATCGTCCGGGTGGTGCAGACGGGGAACAGAAGGCTGACAACGTTGATGAAGCGTAACTATCTCACAATTCTCATTGCCTTTGCGCTAAGTTGCCGGCTTGCGTCTGATTGCAGTGCCCAGCAATCCATCCCTTCCGCACCGTATGAAGCCGCTCAGTGGCTCGAGACGAATCATTGCAACGTTACGAAAAACAGTGATGGTGAAGTTACCGGCGTTGAGTTGAGTTACCTGCCGCGCGTATTCGTTATCGGTGACCTCGAAGTGTTTCCGTCCCTTGAGACGGTTGAACTCACCTATTCCAGCCGTTTGAATGATTCCCATATGTCGGGCATCGCGCGGTTGACCTCACTCAAGAAGATTGTCATCCGAAACTGTGACAGCCTCACCGAGGCATCTTTGTCAGTGCTGCACTATCTTCCGAATCTGGAGGAGATCGAGCTTTCAAGTTGCGACTCGATTTTCAATCTGGCTCCATTGAGGGCTTGCCAGAATCTTAAGCGTGTGAAGATCGCAGACAGCGCGCATTTCAATTTCTACGGTCTGCAGAAAATCGTCACACTGCCGGGACTTGTACAGCTTGAACTGAATGACAATTCAACGCTGCGAGATGAGCACCTTGAACTGTTACGCGATGCAACGGGACTTGAGTCACTTGTACTGATCGGATGTGATTCAATTACCGATCAGGGCCTGGAAGTCCTGAAGGAGCTTCCCGCGCTGCGCCGTTTGAATCTTTTCCGCTGTTCACAGGTTACCGGTACAGCACTGGAGCACGTTTCGGCGGAACTGGAGTTTCTAGTGCTTCGCCAGACTGGATTTAATGCGGACGGACTCAGCCACCTGCGTCGATTGACGAGACTGAAAGAGTTGTATTTCGGCCACCATGATTCATTTAATGATGAAAGCCTGCTTGCGATTGCATCCAGTCAGCAGCTGGAAAAACTCGCGCTGGATGGAGTCGCAGTCAATGATCAGCATTTCAGCGCGATGGCAGAATGCCGGAACCTGAAAGTTCTCTACCTGACGGAGTGTGATAACGTAACCGGCGAATCCCTCGCCCGACTGGCGGGTTCACAGCTGGAAGTTCTCGAATTGATTCGCTGCAAACGTATCGACTCACCCGACCTTCAATCTGTCGCGTTGTTCTCAGGGCTGCGGCATCTCGATCTCACCGGCACCCGTATTCGTGCGGAGGGAATAGCACATCTCACCACACTGGAGAATCTTGAATTTCTCAATCTGAGCGATTGCAAATGGGTAGACGACGAGTGTCTCGGATTTGTCGGACAATTGCCTTCGCTCAACCGGTTGAAACTTCTCGAGGTCAAACGCGTTTCGGACTCGGGGATTGCGGCTCTGGGAACTATGCCCTCATTGCGTTCCCTGTCAATCAGTGACAACCGTCAGGTGACCGGAGAAGGGTTCGGCAGTTTTTCTGCGGAAAGTCCACTGAAGACATTGGAACTTTTCCGGCTCGATAACCTGTCGCCCGACGGCCTGCATTGTCTCGTTGGCCTGGCGAATCTTGAGCGGTTGCAAATCGAATGTCGCCACCTCAACAACGATCATCTGCTTGCGATGCAGGGTATTCCGCGGTTGAAGTCGTTTGAGATTGAGGAGATCGAAAACGTTGATGCTGAGGTTTACCGGCGCTTCTATCATTCGCTGCCGAGTTACGAGCATTGAGTCACAGGCATTGGGACGAAGGCATTGAGACGCGTCATAGAATCACGGCGTTTCTCTACGGGCTTGGCTGATTGAGGAGCCGGGAAGGCGCAATTTTGCCGGCCTGTCGCCGACATATAAACCTTCGCGGACCGACACGGCTATTGCACCGCCGAAGTTCAGTTTAGTGCACAAAAAAACCGCTGACCAAACGGTCAGCGGCTCGAGTTACCTACTTTGTTCGCGATGCACCGCAAAGGTGCTGTATGTACGTTTAGTACATGTCGTGGTGGCCGCCATGACCGCCGCTCTTGCCTTCTTTCGGCTTCTCAGCGATCAACGCATCGCTTGTGAGCAGCAGCGTCGCAACGCTGGCTGCGTTTGCGATGGCTGTCTTGGTTACTTTCGCAGGATCAATGACACCGGCTTTGACGAGATCTTCGTAGGTGTCAGTAAGAGCGTTGTAGCCGTTGTTGCCTTTACTTTCGACGACTCGTTCGCAAACGATGCCACCGTCCTGGCCGGCGTTTTCAGCAATCATGCTGAGCGGAGCACGGCAGGAGCGAAGGATGATGTTGTAACCAGTCGCGTGATCGTCAGACAGATCATCGGGAACGCTCAGCTGGCTGGCCGCACGCAACAGAGCGACTCCGCCACCCGGGAGGATCCCGTCTTCAACGGCTGCACGTGTAGCGTGCAGAGCGTCTTCGACACGGGCCTTCTTCTCCTTCATCTCGCTTTCAGTTGCAGCACCGACGTTAACCTTTGCAACGCCACCGGCAAGCTTTGCCAGACGCTCTTCGAGTTTTTCGCGATCGTAGTCGCTGCTCGAGTTGCTGATCTCGCGGCGGATCATGTCGATTCGCGCTTTGATGTCAGCGCTCTTGCCGGCGCCTTCGATGACGGTCGTGTTGTCCTTGTCGATGATGATTTTCTTAGCCCGACCGAGATCAGTCAGAGAAAGTGACTCGAGCTTGGTTCCAAGAGCTTCAAAGACTGCTGTTCCGCCGGTCAGGATTGCAATGTCTTCCATCATGGCTTTGCGGCGATCGCCATAGCCGGGAGCTTTGACGGCACAGCAGTTGAAAGTGCCGCGAAGGCGGTTGATGACCAGCGTTGCGAGGGCTTCGCCGTCCACGTCTTCGGCGATGATCAGAAGCGGTTTGCCTTGCTGTACCACCTGCTCCAGCAGTGGGACCAGATCTTTGATGTTTGAGATTTTCTTTTCGAAAACCAGAACGTAGGCATCTTCCAGTTCAGCAGTCATGCTGCCGGGATCGGTTACGAAGTATGGCGAGAGATAGCCGCGATCAAACTGCATCCCTTCGACCCACTCAACTTCGGTGTTCAGGCTCTTGCCTTCATCGACGGTGATAACGCCGTCTTTGCCGACCTTTTCCATCGCATCGGCAAGGAGTTCGCCGATTTCAGCGTCGTTATTCGCGGCGATCGAAGCCACGTTCGACATCTCGCCTTTGTTTTTGATCTTGATCGACATCGAGGTGAGCTTTTCCGTGATGGCGGCGACAGCCTGCTCGATTCCTTCTTTCATCTGGATCGGATTAACGCCTGCGGTGACAGCCTTGAGACCTTCGTTGAAGATCGCTTCCGCCATTACGGTTGCGGTTGTTGTTCCATCACCGGCAACATCGCTGGTTTTGGAGGCGACTTCGCGAACCATCTGGGCACCCATGTTTTCATAGGTGTCTTCCAGTTCGATCTCTTTGGCGACGCTCACACCGTCTTTGGTTACTGTCGGCGAGCCGAAGCTTTTCTGAAGAATCACGTTGCGGCCCTTGGGACCGAGTGTGACCTTTACGGCGCGGGCAAGTTTAGAAACGCCGCGGCGAATTGCTTCGCGAGCTTCCTGTTCAAAAGCAATCATCTTAGCCATGTCTTGTCTCTCCTGATTTCAGGTTTGTGGTTGTATTGTTGGTGTCCGGCGAACAACTACTCGATCACTGCGAGGACATCGTCTTCGTGCAGCAGCAGAAAGGTGTCTTCGCCGACTTTGATTTCATCAGGACCGTACGAAGCAAAAAGAATCTTGTCGCCTTCTTTGACCTGCATCTCAGCGCGGGAGCCGTCCTTGAGCAGACGCCCTTCACCGGTGCTCAGAACAGTGCCGAAAGTCGGCTTTTCCTGAGCACTGCTCGGCAGCAGAATTCCTCCGGCTGTTGTCTCATCCGCGTCGTCACGTGCAACGACGAGTCGTGCACCAAGTGGCTGGAGATTTACAGATTTTCGTGATTTCTTTTTCTTCGCGGTCACCGCCATGATTCGTTCTCCTGATTTATTCTCTGCCCGGCCCGAAACCACGGACGGGATTTTGTATGTCAGCAACTCGCGTTGGTTACTTCAGCAATCCGAATCGGCCGGAATTGCCCAAACGGGCTGTTCATCCGGGCGAAGCTAAAAGACGGATAGCCTGCCAATTTTGCGGTCGCAAAAAGTTCGGCCCCCTTAAATGCAACTGGCGGGCCACAGGTCCGGATTGACCAAAAAAGAAGTTGAATTCACGTGCAGCATGAAGTTGAGTTGAATTGGTGCTGCAATTCACGTGAAATCGTTATATGTCCAGAAGCCAGTCGGAAACTTTGTCTTATCAAAACCGAAATCCGAATCGCCTTTGCACGTCGATGTCTTCCTTCGAATGCGGAGTCGGGACGGAGTTTGTGACAGATTGGCAGCAGAAATCCATGTGTTTTGGCCGCAATTCGACAAATTTGCCTGACTAGCGGGTTGGGGAAACTGAAACTAATTCAGATATTGAAAATCACGGGTTCGGGACGAGAGAATGGCTCAGCCCCTGCCCGTCGGGTGGAATTTTCCTCACAGACCGGCAAAATCACCCTGGTTGGCCGGCTCACTGCCGATTCGCCCGTTGCCAAACCGTTGCGGGCTAACAAAATAGAGAGTAAGCGGCGTTTTTCTCCTTTCTACATGCCGCTTCTTTCAAGGCCTGATCTGCCCGCCTTCCGGCGGATCAGGGCTGAAACGGAACAAGGATACTAGATGGCAATCAAAGTACGCTGCGAAAGTTGTGGCATTGGATTCAAAGCAAAAAATGCGCTTGCCGGACGGCGTGTGCCCTGTCCGAAATGTAAGCAGCCCATAGATATTCCCCGGCCGGAAGCAGCACAGGGAGCCGTAGCGGCGGCCGGAGCTGCAGCGCAACCTGCCGGCGGCGGATACAACCCGCTGCTGGACCTGCTGGACGAAGCCGGAGTCGAATCGACTCCACGTGGTCCGACCTGCGAAAGTTGTGGTATGGAAATGCCAATGAATGCGGTTGTCTGCGTTCATTGCGGCTACAACCGGGAAACAGGGCGCAGAATGGAGACTGCTGTTTTCGATGATGATGAAGAAAGCAGCATGGACGGCGGCATGACGGACGCCGACAAGATCATGGCTCGCGCTGAACAGGAGATCGATGATATGCCCGTGACGGCTGTCGGTCAGGACTTCGGCGACGGAGCGGACTCAATTGTTATCGCCGGCGTTTCATTCATCGTACTTCTCGTACTCGTTGCTATCGGTGTCGGCACGATCTTTATCATGGACAGCCTCGCTGAGGTGATCAATTCGGCAAAGATCAGCTTCTACGCGTCGATGCTGATTGCAATTGGCTGTATGGCCTGGATTTCGATCGTTGCGTTTCTTACCAAGTCCAGCCAGGGCATGATCTGCATCTGTACACTCGGTCTGTACTGCATCATCTTCGGATTCATGCAAGGCAAGGCGCTGCTACTGCCAACAATTATTCTGCTACTGTCAATCATGATCGGTCTCGTTTCGTCCTTCTTTGCCTTCCGAACCGACAACGGGCTCGGCATGCTGGTAGAAACGATGCTTTGCTGATTTGAATCAAACTG
>JBCCFB010000125.1:0-17264 GCA_039029995.1 Planctomycetota bacterium | reverse complement strand
TAGCGATTGAGAAAAAACCAACGCCACCCCGGCGTCAAACTGTTCGGGCTGGCGAGCCTGAACGGAACATACGCGTCGTGCGTCATACAGAAGCTGATCCGGAAAATCCAGTTTCCATGGAATGAAGGGTGAATCCGAAACGAAAAGATGTTCGTACAACTGCCCGCGCGCTTTTTGCGGGGCAAAAGTCTGACATCGCTTACCGGGATGAAATCATGCGTGTAGCCTTGATCACTTTTTTCACTCTATTGAGTGCTCTGGTTCAGACGGCCCCAGCTCAGGAGCAGGGGCCGACTGCTGTACGGTTCAGAGTGACTGACATTCCAGTTACGGAAGACAATGCTATCCGCAGGGGCACTGATCAGACCACTGGTTGTTTTGATACGTGTACTATTCCGGTAGATGAAATCGCATCGCTGCGGGATGCTTCGCGTTACGCAAACCCGAACTTTATTCAGGCCGACGCCATTGCCGTCTCATCCGGCGACTTGTCAGAAAATGTAGTTCAGGCATCCGCCGCCCCCCGAATCGAACCGGTCGAACAACCTCCGTTCGAAACAGAACCTCTGGTTGATTTCCTGCCAGTCTTCCAGATGAACGAACCGACTCCGCACGAGTTCGGCGAGGCGCAACCACTTGAGATCCCGTGTCAGGAGGAGATCGTTTCAGTCCTCGAACCGGGGTCGATCCTCGAAGAGGTTGCACCTGTTGAACCGCCAGCCGAACACATCGAGGCAACCGTGCTGGAGGAGGCCGAGCCAATCAGACTTCAGTCTCATCAGGAGCAGATGTTCGCGGAAAATGGTGATCCCATCGTGCCGGAAGACTGGTCTATCACGGAAATTGAGCTGCCACAGGGCGATTATGAGATGCTGCAAAGCCTCGACGGTCTGAACTTCGCTCCTGAGGCCGTAGAAGAAACCGGGCAGGTTGAGGCACTGGAAGAGCTGCCAGTCGAGATTGACATCGAAGACGAATTTGAGCTGCCCGTCGCTGCTGTGCCTATGGATCGAGTTGCCAGTGTACAACCCGGGTATAATGCTCGGCCCGAATACATAGATTATCGCGACGCCGAGTATGTGGATGCTGCTCCCGAATCGCGTTACGTTCCTGAACCTCGAACATCGACCTACAACTACGTTGATCAGCAACCGGTTAGGTACGCAGAGAACTGGAACGACAATCGCCAGATGAGTGCAAACGCACTATATCGAGCCCAGTATGAAGACCCTTCGCGCTCTGACGAGGCGCTATACGCGGAAATGTCTGCGAGGACCGGATACACCGAATCAGTCGGGTTGCCGGGCCAGGATCGCTTTCTTCGAGGCGACTTTACCAACGCCATTATCGAATCCTATCCGGGTGAAGGACCGGGCGAAATCGCAGCCAATCGCTGGGGTTCAAGATGGTTCCCGAACAATGATCGTTTCCCCAGCTACAACTCGGGGCTCGGATACAACTACTTCAGCAGCGAAGGCTGCTGCGATGAGTGGGCAGGTAGATGCATGCTTCGTCGCATCTATTACGATTGCGACTGTTCCAACGAACTCGGTATCATCAGATGTCGCTGCGAAGACAGATGCGGATGCCCAACCCTGACGCCGGCGGAGAGAGAGCGCGAGGCGTGCTTTGACGAATGCGGCTACGGTTCGAGTTCAGAGGTTTACTGGCAGCAAGGCTGCAGAACTCCATGCAATGATTGCGGGGACTGCGGCGGTCGCTGACAACCTGGATTGAACACAAAAAGGGCCGGCCTTGCGAGATAGCAGGGTCCGGCCATTTTTCTTTCCAGTTTTTCTGTCAGAGCAAAAACACCACCAACGCAATATGCACCTGACAGCTCTTAGCTTCAATTCAGCGGGCGCAAGGTTTTGGACAAGTCTATCCACCTGGCCTTCGTTGATCGCGTTGCCCGCGTTGGCTTTGGTTCTGGCTACGTCCTTGCATAGCCCTTAGCGACATCTGGTCGGTAACTGGAATTTCAGTTTCCCAGTTATGCCCATTTGTCATCCCCGTTCTTACATGCTGGTTGTGACTCTTATCAGGCATACTTGCGCTAGCAGCCAGTTGTGTAAGAGAAGAGCTGAATTCTTCGAGTGATGCATCTGCTTCAACTTTGGCCAGTATTTCGCCATCTGTGCCGTAAGTACCGGGCATGATCACATAGATTCCGGGATTAGATTTGTACCCGTGAATACCCGCGACATCTCCGGTGTTCGTAGCAACGAAATGGAAACGCCCGGCAAGAGCATCAGAAAACGCAATGCTGGAAAGAGCTGCGGACATCGTTGCCAGTTGATCCGGATCATCGCTGACTGCTGCAACCAAAGGTAGAGCATCGCAGGATGCAACATTAAGTGCGAGGCGAAAATTCTTCATTTGCGGCAGTATCGTCACTTCACTGTCATTACCCGGATAGGCCAGTGAAATCGTCCTCATCGCGTCGGCCATCTGGCCGGGTGAGCGATAGGCGAATTGTGGCCCGCGTCCCGATCGACTGAGAAATTCGTCGGCATCAGGAGTCAGCAAAGCAAAAACCGTATTCTCAAGATCGCCGCTCCTACCCGTATAGATCTTTTCCAGAAATTCAGCTTCTTCGGCGTCCTCATAGGTCGCTGTGCGAATACAAACAAAGTCGCGAGAGGCTTCGATGATGTTGGCGTCGGACAAGAAACTCTCATCCATTCCCTGCTTGCCGGGTCACCACATCCCCGGAATTCCGGCGCACTGCGGTGCTGCGGAGACAAGAAGAATCGGCTTTTGGGTCGCTCGGGCAACCTCAAGACCATCGCTTAACTTTCCGTACCAGACGATCCCCGCTGGAATCCCTTCGCGCTGCTGGGCAGGCGCTCTGTTTTGCCTTTGATCTCTCTGCTGCCAGTTGCCGACAACTGGAATCGTCATGGCCATTCCTAGTGCAAGCGAAACAGCTACGATGATTCGTCGATTATTTTTGCTTTTCATGACATTCCGTCTCATGGTCAAGGAAGATCGTTCCTGCGTTTGATGAAACCAAGCCGAAGTGAAAACCTTTTCGAATCCGGGCTTGTCCCTCCTGCTGGACGCCTCGTTGTTTCAAGTCGCAGCTTCAATGATAGGGTGCGAACCTTAATCAACTATGAACCTGGACACTAAATTCCAGCTGCATTCCGACGAAAACGGGTGATTTCGGATAAGATTCGTCTGTCAGTTTTCGACCCCGGGAATCAACATGCGTTATCACCTGTTAGTATTTTGCTCAATTGCATTGCTTCTTTTCACTTCAACCGACCTGTGCGGGCAGGACTGGGCACAATGGCGAGGTGATGATCGAGACGGTGACTGGAATGAAACAGGCCTGGTAAGTCAGTTTGATTCAGAATCCCTTTCGGTAGTATGGAGCCAACCGCTTTCTTCAGGATACAGCGGCCCAACTGTCGCAGATGGCAAAGTGTTTGTTATGGACCGCATTGCGGATGGTGACAAACAAACTGAGCGAATCCTCTGCTTCGACGAAAAAACTGGCGAGCCCGCATGGGAACACGAGTACGAAGCAGCTTACGTGAACGTCGGTTACGTAGCCGGCCCGAGAGCGTCCGTCACCATTGACGGCGGTTCTGCATTCTCAATCGGAACGATGGGACACGCTCATTGTCTTGACGCAGCCACTGGCGAACTGAAATGGTCCCGTGACCTCAATACGGATTACAAAATCGTCGAGTCCGGACGAATGCCGATATGGGGTATTGCGGGTTCACCACTGATCTACGAACAGAACGTAATCCTCCACATCGGAGGTGCGGAAGGCGCTTGTATTGTTTCGCTTGATCGCGATACCGGGGAAGAGGTCTGGCGCGCTCTTGATGACCGCTCACAGTATTCCAGTCCTGTTCTGACCACGCAGGCCGGACAGAAGGTACTCGTTTGCTGGACGGGAGACAGCGTGGCCGGCCTGAACCCTGAAACGGGTGAATCCCATTGGCGACATGAATTCACGCCCACCAGAATGCCGATTGGCGTTGCCACCCCGGTGATCAGCAACAACCAGATTTTCCTGACGTCGTTCTACGATGGCGCTATGCTTCTGGAAATGAGCCAGGACGAGATGTCGGTCAAAGAGCTATGGCATCTTAACGGAACGAACGAGCGGCAAACCGAAGCGATTCAGTCGATTATCAGCACACCTGTTCGCATCGAAAATCACATTTACGGCGTGGACAGCTACGGCGAATTCAGGTGTCTCGATGCAACAGACGGTTCTCGAGTCTGGGAAGATGAGACGGCCGTACCACGATCGCGCTGGAGTACAATACATTTTGTTCAGAACGGCGACAAAACATGGATGTTCAACGAGCGAGGCGAGTTGATTCTCGGAGAACTATCACCAGATGGCTTTACGGAATTCAGTCGCGCTCAAATTATCGAACCTACGACCGAGCAACTTCGACAACGTAATGGTGTCTGCTGGTCCCACCCGGCCTTTGCCAACAGATGCATCTTCGTCCGCAACGATAACGAAATAAAATGCATCAGCCTCGAGGAGTAACATGCGTTTCTGCTCACAGATCTCCAGTCTCCGAAATGCGAGTCTGCTCATCGCGGTTTTCTACCTGTCAGGTGGAACTGTATTTGCGCAGGAAGCGTGGCCGGAATTCCGCGGACCTGACGGAAACGGACACACGGGTGGAGCTTGCATTCCGGATTCAATCTCTGATTCGCAGATCAAATGGTCCACACCCATTCATGGAAAGGGCTGGTCTTCACCGGTAATTTCCAGCAATCAAGTGTGGCTGACAACGGCAACGGAAGATGGCCGTGAGATGTCCGCAATCTGCGTAGACCTGATGTCAGGCGAAACACAACACGACATTATCATTCATCGAAATGACGCACCGGCCTTCTGCCATTCCGAGAACAGCTATGCGAGCCCGACACCGGCAATTGAAGATGGCCGCATTTACCTTCATTTCGGCAGTTATGGCACAACATGTCTGAACACTGAAACCGCGGAAGTGATCTGGCAGAGAACTGATCTTCAATGCGACCATTTCCGCGGGCCGGCATCTTCACCGATCCTTTATGGAGACCTTCTGATCGTTGCCTTTGACGGCTTTGATCTTCAGTATGTCGTCGCACTGGACAAGCAAACGGGCGAGACCGTCTGGAAAACAGACCGAGATATCGACTACGGCACTGATAACGGCGATTTCATGAAAGCCTATTCAACGGCTGCTGTATTCGAAATCGATGGTGAGGCGTTGCTGGTTTCACCATCGGCAATTGCCACTACCGCGTACCGACCACTAACCGGTGAAATCGTATGGACGGTCTACCACGACGGAATGAACGCTTCCTGCCGCCCGGTTATCACGCCAGGCGGCCTGGTGCTTATCACCAACGGAATGGGCCGCATGGTGGCAGTGGATCCGAAGGGACGCGATGACATCTCCGATTCCAACATCGAATGGCAGGGATCTGAAAGCGTTGCCAAAAAAGCATCCTTGCTGGTCATCCAGGAAAGGATTTACATGATTGCTGACAACGGAATACTTTCCTGCCTTGATGCGGAGTCCGGCGAAACACTCTGGCGCGAACGTATCGGAGGTACATTTGCGGCATCACCGCTATTTGACGGTGACAAGATCCTGCTGCTCGATCGCGAGGGTAATGCAATCGTCTGCCGGCCTTCGGATGAATTTGAGTTGATCGCCCAATCAGAACTTGGCGCCGGCTTTATGGCTTCTCCGGCTGTCGCTGGAAACAAAATCATATTAAGGAGCACCGAACGGCTGATTTGCATTGAATGACCGGTGTCGTTCCGGACCCCGGTTTTCGCCATTCAGGCTTTCCACTCACCTCCGTAGTCCGTCACAAACGGCGCGCAATCGCGTTGGTTCATTTCAAACAGTCGCTTGGTAATCTGCCTCAAGTGCATCTGGTCGTGAGCCGCCCAGCCAGCCATTACCATGCCCGCCGTAAGGGGTCCGAATTTCGGGTGATCGAAGGCAAGTGACCAGTCGGGTCGTTCAAGCCCGCGGAGGTACTCCAGTGATGTTCTCCTCTCAGCCAGAAAGGCATTGAGTTCCGACTCCGGATCCTGTTCGTTGTAGCGCCGGCTTATAGCAGTTCCTTCGGGGTCCCACGGAACTAATGGAAGAGATGGATCCGTCAGGATTGACTGCACACGTGGGCGGAAATCATCTTTCTCTTCGTCGTGCAGGTGGCAGAGAACTTCCAGGATCGACCAATTCCCGCTCTCCGGCTTCCAGCGCAAATCTTCGATGGGTAATTCCCTTAACAGCACTGGAAGTATTGTTTGAAACCGGTCCATCGATTCAATCAGTTTTTGTATATTCATGTGACTCGTTCAAAATCAGACAGGAAACTTGTTCAACAATTCCAGACATGAAACATATCACAACGTTCGCCTTAATTTTCTTTGTCGCTGTGACCTTTTGCGGCTGTCGGTCTGAAGAATCTCCTTCTAACAACGGCCAGTCAGACAACTCAAATGAGACCGCCGGTGGAGATCAGAACGAAAACCAGCCGACGTTGGTCGAAGCCGAACTGGGGACCACTCCGGATTTGACCCGGTTTGGCAACTTTTATCTGGCGGGGCAGTTCGCTGAAGAAGATGTTGCCATTATGAAAGACGCCGGTGTCGAAGTTGTAATCAACCTTCGCGAAGATTCCGAAATGACGTGGGATGAGCAGGGAGTTCTTGAAGCCGCAGGTATTGAATACATCTCAATTCCTTTTGCTCAACCGGAAACTTTGACAGATGAGGTTTTTAATCGGGCGCGTGCAGCGCTGGCGGAGAACTCGCAGCGGAAAGTCATGCTACACTGCAAATCAGCAGGCCGCGTCGGATGCATCTGGGGCGCCTATCGAGCGATGGATGACGGCCTGTCCATCGACGAGGCGATTGAGGAAGGCAAGGAAGTAGGCATGCGCAGCTGGTTGACGGACCGACTGCGTGAATACCTTGAAGCCAACCAGTCGGAATAAGCCGGTTTTAGAGCAGACTACGTGGTTGCTGGCGTTTGATCTGTCAAAGCTTGAAATCAAATTGCTGAGTTGCTGCTCATGTGCACGCATGGTATTGGCCCGGGCTTATCGCTGAGGCTCAAGCTGGCTCATTACGTACGGACCGAAGTTAAATTCCTCGCCGACAGAAAAGACAGCCTCGGCGAACTTCTCATCTGGTTCCAACTCGGCCCCCTGCAAAGCACGAATGATTGATATCGACTCACTCAAGAGAATGAGTGCGGTCCTTTCATCCAGATCAGTTTCTGCCACTTCAATACAAGCCGTTTCTGCACGCCTGGTGAGAGGAACTTCAAACCAGTAGTTGAGTTCGTTCAAGACGTCGATGGCGTTGCGGACATCGGCGGAACGAACCGCAACAAGATAGGCCGCTTCAAGTGCAATCTCCCGCTTATCCGGTTCCTCGGTTCCAATTGCCTTTTGAAACAGCGTATCGAAAGCATTCTCCGCGTCGGCTCGAGACATCCGATTGACCCGCCTGAAGCCGGCTTCAGCAAGATAGTTTCTGACAGGTTCTCTCAATTCACGCGGGCTGGAGGCCTCCCTGCGGCGACGCGGAACACCAAGTTCCTCAAGATCAAGATTCAGAACAACATTCTCAATCGGTGACGCGTCGTGACCGTCACGAGCGGCTGTCCGGGCGAAGTCGACAGCCTTTTCGCCATAAAGTTCATCGATGTGAAGATGCACGGCGTAGAAAGCTGCTTTTTGCAGACGCCACGTCGGCACATCATCTTTTGCTCCCATTTCCGCAACAGCCATAGCCAGCCCGGGAGGGAGCATTTCGTAGCTGTAGGTCATGTTTCTTCCGTTGATCCGGAAGATGCAATGCTTGTCGGTTCCCTCGACGAGGCTGACGATTGTGCCTCCGGCCTCAACGTCAGTTGTACCGAGAGCCGTAGCGCTCTTAACGACCTGCTGCCAGAAACCTTCGAGCCAGACTTTGACTTGCTGATCCGATTCAGCGACTTCTTTCAACAGCTTTGCCTTCGGCGGAAGCCTTTCCGGATCAAGACCGTCAAATATTGAAATGGCCCTTTCCAGCTCGCGTTCAGCGGTTGGCTTGTCGCGACGATACATAGCGCTTCGTGCACGCTGCAAAGCGCATCGATATTCAATCTCCTGAGCAAAGTCCAGCTCTGGAAGGAGTTCAACGACGGGATCGGTGTTCTCGTCATCTTCGCCGTTTCCAGTCGTTTCTGGTTCAATATCCTCTTCATCCGAAGGCCCTTCTTCCGCGTCCGCATCAGGATCTTCGTCCCCTGATTCACCATCAGTTGATTCATTCACCGATGACAGAGGGCTGGAAGAAGGATCGCGGTTGCCATCACCTGCGTTCCTACGCTCCTCCTCTAAGGCATCAAGGACATCTTGTGGAAGGGCATTCTCTTCTTCAAAGGCCTGGCTTAGAAATCCATAGCTATGGACGGTGAAGGCAATTCCTGCGATCCCCGCCAGGCAAAAAACTGTAGCCAGAATGGGAACCAGATTTGATTTCTTCTTTGATTTCGTCCGTAGGCTTTTCAGCTTTGAAACATCCGCGACCTCTCTGCCTTCTTCAGTATCCGGTGCTGCCGGCTGAGAGATCGCGGCAACCGGCATCGCCATTGGAATCTCCGGCTGCGCGGGACTGGCTACAGGTGTGGCCGTAGGGACGGCGGCGACAGATTGTGGCGGCAATGCGACATCTGAGACCGGCTCAGGTTGTCCTGCAGACGCTGCGGCTCGTTTCTTTCTGGCTTTTTCCACTGTCAGCCGTAGCTTGGCGTCGTACTCTCCGCGCAACGTTTCATCCGAGAGCACTTTGAAAGCTCGCTTGACGCGATCGATGACCCTGGCATGGGCATCCGAATTGGCACCCGGGTCAACTTCTTTAAGCTGGTTCAATCGCTTCTGCGCCGCTGCTTTGATGACGGATGAATCCCGCTCACTGGATTTGAGTTCCAGCAACTGATAATGATTGGGATTAGTCGCTTTCTGCGGCAGACCAAGCCAGAGATGAAATGGATTATTTGAGTCCGACATAGACAGAATAATTCAGTGGAATGGCTCGACTGGATACAGACGAATTGGAGCCTGAAAAGCTGTGGAAAGTTCCATGGTAATGCATGAATATCGGCCTCAGAAGGACGATTTCCATGTCACATCCCCAAAATATCGAACCACTGTCAGGATTGTATGGTCATCCGGATACCCGGTTGGGTTTGAGCTAAATCGAATGCGGGCGCAAAATGGTTCCTCAAACAATCCTGCTAAATCAATTCGCCGATCAACCGCCCATGTCAGGCCGCTACGTCAACATTGCCGCCTATAAGTTTGTCGAACTCGACAATATCGCTCAGCGGAAAGAGTTCCTTCTCGCGCGTGCGAAACAGCTGGCACTCAAAGGGACCATTCTGCTCAGCTACGAAGGCATCAACATGTTCCTCGCGGGGAAACGCAACTCGATCGACACGTTTTTGCACGAGCTGATGGCGGATGAAAAATTCAGTGATCTGCCGGTCAAAGAAAGTTTCAGCGACCACCAGCCATTTACGCGCATGCTCGTACGGCTCAAAAAAGAGATCATCTCTATGGGGGTTCCGCAGATACAGCCGGAACTGAAAACCAGCCCCAAAATTGCGGCAGAGGAACTCAAGACTTGGCTGGATGAGGGCAAAGACATCACTCTGCTGGATGTGCGCAACGACTATGAAGTCGGAGTTGGCACGTTTGCAAATGCCGTCCCTGTCGGCGTCGATAGCTTTCGCGAATTTCCAGATGCCGTTGACCGACTTCCGGAAGAGATGAAACAGAAGCCGGTCGTGATGTTCTGTACCGGGGGCATCCGATGTGAAAAAGCCGGGCCGATGATGGAGGAGAAGGGCTTTCATGAAGTCTTTCAGCTGGATGGCGGGATACTCAAATATTTCGAAGACTGCGGCGGCGCTCATTACGATGGTGACTGTTTCGTCTTTGACAAACGTGTCGCGTTGAATGCAGCACTGGCGGAAACCGGGCTGGCACAGTGCTATGCTTGCCAGGCCGTCCTTTCTGTCGAGGAACAGGCGTCTGAATATTACGTTCCAACTGAAAGTTGCCCGTTCTGCTTCAAGAATGACGAAGAGAAAACTGCAATTGCCGCAGCAAGACGTAATGACCAGATTCGCGAGATGACTTCGCCTTTACCGGGTGGTCAGCCGTACGACAACGTCCGCCCGATGAACGTGCCTGCGAGATTTGATCGTTCATCGACAATCGAATTCCTCAATGGAATGCATCCGCACCTGGGATCTGAATACTGGGCGAACGAAATTGAGTTGCAACGGATTCAATACAAGGAAAAACCACTTGATCCTGAAGCAGAGGTCCGGGGTGGCTGGCGAGTAGAGCATTTGATTCCGCACACGATTGAGCCGGATGTGAATGCGCGAATTGACGTGTTGTACGAAGATCCGGCACTGATCGCCGTCAACAAACCGGCGCCATTGCCGATGCATCCAAGCGGCCGCTTCAACAAAAACACCCTGATTGAAATCCTGCGTTCTGTTTTCCCCGGCGAACGCCTTCGAATGGCACACCGTCTGGACGCGAATACCACAGGGATCGTTTTGATCTGCCGAAAGCGGATTGCGGCGGACGGATTGCGTGTTCAGTTCGAAAACGGCAACGTCAAGAAGACCTATCTCGCACTGGTTCAAGGTTGTTCAGAGGACGACGCATTTACCTGTGAAGCCTCAATAGCCGACCAGCCGGCCGTCGCGGGTGTCCGACTGATTGATGATGATGGTTTGCAAGCCAGGACATTCTTCCGGGTGTTGAGCCGCTTCGAAGACGGAACGTCGCTGCTCGAATGTAAGCCGCTGACTGGTCGGACCAACCAGATACGCGTTCATCTCTGGCATATGGGAATGCCTATTGTCGGTGATCCTTCCTATTTGCCGGACGGAAGTGTGACTGGCAATCAGACCAAATCGGTCGATAGTCCGCCGATGTGCCTTCACGCAAGGCGCATTGAACTGAGTCATCCGTTGTCAGGGATGCCGCTGATATTCGAAACACCATTGCCGGAGTGGTGCCCCTCTTTTGCAGAATAGAATTTCGACACCAAGGGTGGCAGATCTATTCGAAGTCGATTTCTTTTGGTTTCCACAATTCGACAAGCGTTGCCTGTGAAAACGACTGGACGTCTACCCAGCTATCCACTGGAAACTCAACCCTTGCAATAGCCGCTGTCGGCATCGTTTCCCAGTTTTCGGAAACCATTGAGGCGACTTCAGCCATGCCGGGATTGTGTCCGACAAACATCACTATTGAGGTCGAATCATCCAGAAGGGTTGCACGTTCCAGATAAATCGAGGGAGGTGCGTGATAGAAGGCCTCATACTCCACAAGCTCACCGTTGAAACCACCGCAATTTTCCGAAAGGAGTTTTGCCGTTGTTAAAGCTCGATTGGCCGTGGACGAAATGATCGCATCGGGAACCAAAGAAATCGAATCAAGGAATCTTCCCATTCGTGGAGCGTCGCGTAATCCACGGTTATTCAGCGGTCGGTCGTGATCCGCAAGGCAGCCGTCCGACCATGAGGACTTTGCGTGCCGCATCATTAAAAGTGTCCGGTTCATCTATTCGCACTGGAAATCTGGTGAGGAAGCAGGGGATTTTCGCACATGACGTTGGTTTGAATAGAGGGGCCTGACCATAAAGATGCCCCGCCGTCCAGCGCCACAATCGCAATTGTGCGGTGCCGGATGAACGCCGCGTTGTTTAAACTTGATAACTGCAAAGAAACCGCAATTGGAAATCTATGGACCCGGAGCGCGAACGAATACAAGCGGACTTGAGTGGCCAGCTCACTGGTGAGATCCGCTGCGACGACGTCTTTCTCCAGATGTATGCAACAGACGCAAGCATCTACGAGATGAGGCCGCTTGCCGTCGTGCGCCCCGAATCAGTTGATGATGTCGTTGCCTGCCTTCGATACGCTCGCGACAACAACATACCTGTATTTCCTCGTGGTGCCGGCTCTAACGTCGCCGGTTCGTGCCTCGGCCCCGGAATCGTTCTCGATTTCTCATATGGTATGCGTCGCATGATCCGGATTGACCGTGAAACGGTCACCGTAGAAGCCGGAATGGTGCTGGCAGAGCTTAACCGCGAACTCGCGTCTCATGACCGAATTTTTGCGCCGGACCCGGCAACGCGAAGCATGACCACAATTGGTGGCGTCCTTTCGATGAACAGCACCGGTAGCCACTGGGCGAGTTCCGGAGCGCCGCGCGACAAAGTTGTCAGCATGGAAGTCGTTACGGCTGACGGCCAGCAGATTACCGTCAATTCGGCTAGAAACTCGACAGGTCTGGGCCTGCCACCGACTGGCGGTCCAAGTACAGAAGCGCGAAACGCAGCCAGGAATCTGAGCTTCCGGATCAGCCGCATCGTTCAGTCGAATTCCTCGCTCATCGAAGCCAGCCTGCCAGCGACACCCATCAATCAGGCGGGCTATCATCTTTCCGACATTTGTGGTGATGACAAAACCGATCTTGCCCGGCTGATCGTCGGTAGCGAGGGAACACTGGGCATCATCACAAGCGCAACGCTGCTGACCGATCCGATCCCGAGGTGTCGCGGCGTCGCATTGTTGTTTTTTCACCGTCTGGAATCCGCCGCAAATGCCGCCGTTGAAATCGCCCGCATGGGCGCTGCAGCTTGTGACCTGCTCGACCGCAGGCTCCTTACGCTGGCTCGTGAGTCTCGACGTGAGTTCAATCGCCTGATTCCGCAGGAAGCTGAGGCGATGTTACTGGTCGAGTTCCAGACGTCGGAAATCGGCAAGTTGAGGGACAAACTGGACCATCTGCAAACGCGGATCCAGAGGCGCAAGAAGCTTGCCTTCGACATCCGGACCACTCTGGAACTAAGTGAGAGGAATCTCTACTGGAGAATGACCCGACGAGTCATCCCGAGCCTTTTTCGCCTTCAAGGCTCACAGCGTGCGTTACCGTTTGTGGATGACATTGCGATCGCTCCGGAAAAGTTGCCCGCATTCATCAAACAACTTCATGAGACTTTGCACGAACATGACGTGACTGCGTCTATCTTCTCGCATACGCCTCAGGGGCTGGTCATGTTGCGACCTTTTCTCAACCTGTCGGATTCCGATGACCGTCAGAAGATGTTCAGACTGGCTGATCGATTGTTTGAACTCGTAACCGAAGCCGGCGGAACGATCAGCGGTGCGCACGGCGATGGAATGGTGCGGACGTGGTTCCTGCGGCGGCAGTATGGACGGCTCTACAACGTTTTCTCAGAGATAAAAAACACGTTCGATCCACAGAACATCCTCAACCCCGGCAAAATTGTCGGTCACCCTTACAACGGACTGACGGATCATCTTCGCAACGTCAGTCTGGCCACACGGTTCATTGAAGGGCAATCGCCGCCGGATTTGAGCGAAATGGACGACGAAGACGAAGAAACATCGCCAGACGCCCCCTCGGAAAACAAAGACAAAGCTGAAGCGGAAATCGGTGATGTAGATTCGACCGCGCTCCCGGTCGTAGAGCCGCAACTCGACTGGGTGCTGCCGGAAATTGCCCTGGCTGCCCGGAACTGTAACGGGTGTGCCAGGTGCAGAACCACCAATAACGTGGAACGAATGTGCCCTGTGTTCAGAATTGCTCCGCGCGAGGAAGCTTCACCGCGCGCTAAAGCCAATTTGATGAGAAGCATTCTTTCCGGTGAACTGGATACTCAATCAATTGGCGAAAAAGAATTCAAGGAGGTCGCAGACCTTTGCATCAACTGTCACCAGTGCCGACTTGAGTGCCCTGCCGGAGTAGACATTCCTCGCCTGATGGTGGAAGCCAAAGCGCAGCATCTCGCAATCAACGGTACAAAGATCTCTGACTGGCTGATGATGCGAATGGACAAATTCTACGAATTTGCTTCGAGGATGCCGCGTGTAACCAACCGCCTGATGCGAAACAAAACAGCCCGCTGGTTTCTTGATCGGGTATTCGGAATTGCACAGGGACGCAAGTTACCGTCATTTGCTCCGACTAACTTCCTCAGATGGGCCAATCGACAGAGGCTCAGTGAGCTGTCCAGCCAGACATCCGGGAAAGTGGCCTATTTCGTTGATAGCTATGCCAATTTCAACGACATCGAACTGGGGCAGGCATTCGTCAAAGTACTTCAGCATAACGGGATCGACGTCCACGTACCTCAAGCGCAGAGTATGTCTGGAATTTCTTTGCTGACGGACGGTGTGATTACGCGAGCGAAAAAAATCGCCGCGAGAAACGTGGAAATGCTGGCTGAGCTGGTTCGCAATGGGTATCGAATCGTAACAACCGAGCCCTCAGCCGCGCTGGCTCTGACCCATGAATACCTGGCTCTCATGGATGACAGTGACAGCCGTCTAGTGGCGGAAAACACAGTTGATGCCATGCATTATCTGCTGGAATTGCATGAAGCCGGCAACTTGAAGCTGAAGTTCAATCCGCTTAATTTTTCCATCGGTTATCATCTGCCCTGCCACCAGCGGGCTTTGATGGAACAAGGTGTCGAATCGGCTCCGCCAGCGCTAAAACTCCTGCAAATGGTTGCCGGGCTTCAAGTGGAATTGATTCAAAAGGGTTGCAGCGGGATGGCCGGGACTTACGGGCTCAGGAGCAGGAACTACAACCGCAGCCTCAGGATGGGTTTGCCGCTGATCACCGCCATGCGAAGCCCTGATATCGTGGCAGGAACCACAGAATGCAGCACCTGTAAAATTCAGATGGAACAAGGGACTACGAAACCGACAATCCACCCGGTTAAAATACTGGCTCTGGCCTACGGGCTGATGCCGGAACTGGAGGATCTGTTTAACCGCAGAAGCGAGGAGCTAGTTGTTACATGATTGTTAAGCTGTTGTTGTTTGCGGCTGCAAAAGAAATTGCAGGGGCCGAGCAAATGGAAGTGTCTCTGGACGACGAAGCGACCATCGGCGATCTGAAACAGTTTCTGGCTGACAAACACCCGTCACTCAAAGACCTGATCGACAAATCGACATTTGCTGTCGATCAGGAGTATGTTCGTGATGAAAAAGTCCTTTACCATGAGGCTGAAGTCGGCTTTATCCCGCCAGTCAGTGGTGGTTGATCAGGAACTTCATCTTCACGTTCGCCTTCGTGAGCCACGTACATGATCGAAATTGTAGAATCAGCCATCGACACAGCAGCAGTCCTCGCAGACGTGCAAAGTGAAACCAGTGGAGCTGCACTGTTGTTTGTCGGATCGACCCGACGTTTCACCGGCGAACTCGAGACGGAACGACTTGACTACGAATGCTATAACGAAATGGCGATCAAAAAGATGAAGGAGCTTGCTGAGCGGGCGAAATCCGAATTTGAAATCGAATCGGTAGCTATCGTTCACCGGATCGGAACCGTAGAGACGGGCGAAGCAAGCATTGCAATCGGCGTGGGCAGTCCGCACCGGAAAGCAGCGTTCGAAGCCGGCAACTGGTTGATCGATACCCTCAAAAAAGAGGTGCCGATCTGGAAGCGTGAGAACTGGACTAGCGGTCAAAGTGAATGGGTTCATCAGTCACAATGAAGTCGCTTCGCAAAAACACCCCGCCAATCGTCGATTCATTCGGGCGGCTGCACAACAATCTCCGGATCGGAGTTACAGACCGATGCAACATTCGGTGCACCTACTGTATGCCCGAGAAAGTTACCTTTCTCCCGCGAAACGCTCTTCTGACGTTCGAGGAAATACACCGGTTTGTCTCCATCCTTGCAGCCCACGGTGTTGACCGTCTGCGATTGACCGGCGGTGAACCTCTGGTGAGGAAAGGACTTTCAGTCCTGATCGCCAAACTGAAATCGATCGCTGGAATCGAAGACATCGCCCTGACAACCAATGGCATTCTCCTGCGTGATCAGGCGTTGGAACTCAAAAAAGCAGGTTTGGACCGGCTCAATATCAGCCTCGACACGCTGGATAGAGAGAGATTCAAAGAAGTTTCGCGCCGCGATGAATTGCCGAGAGTCCTCGACGGGATTGATGCAGCAGTAGAGGCCGGTTTTGAAAAGATCAGACTCAACACAGTTTCCGTCGCCGGAGTTACCGAAGACGAGATCATTCCACTGGCTCGTTTTGCTCGAGACAAGCGACTCGAATTGAGATTCATTGAATTCATGCCGCTGGACGCTGATGAGAACTGGCGATCGAGCAGCGTTTTATCCGGTGAGGAAGTCCGGCGGATTATTTCAGACGCGGTTGCACCATTGGTCGTGGCGGACAGGATCAATCGCAGCCAGCCAGCGCGGGATTACAATTATGTGGACGGCAATGGAACAATCGGCTTTATCGATCCCGTGTCACAACCTTTCTGTTCCGATTGCAATCGAATGCGAATCACCTCCGAAGGGAAGTTTCGCAACTGCCTTTTTTCAACCGTCGAATGGGATATCCGCGAACTGCTGCGAAATGGTTCTTCGGATGAGAAGATCCTCGAACGGGTCCGTGAGTGTGTCGGACAGAAAAAAGCGGCTCATGGAATCGACTCTGAGCATTTCGAACGTCCCGGCAAAGCGATGTATCAGATCGGCGGATGAGTTCAATCGTGCCGCGAGCACCCGCTGATTCAATTTCGACTGATAACGTTCTGCCCCTTCAAGCTCGATTCCACGGAGTTTGCTAAACTGTCCAACTCAGAGCCACTCCTCTTTCCTCAATAGTCAATCATCAGGAAAAATTATGACAGGCAAAAAGGAATCTGCCGAGAATGCTCCCTGGTACAAAGATGGCCTGAAATTCGAGTGCACAGGCTGCGGAGACTGCTGTACTGGTTCGCCTGGCTACGTCTGGGTTAACAAAGCAGAAATTGAAGCGATGGCAAAATGTCTCGATCTTGATGTCGAAGAATTTGAGAAAATCTACGTTCGAAAGATAGGAATTCGTAAAAGCCTGAAGGAACTGCCGAACTACGATTGCGTCTTCCTCGATGACCAGCGGAAATGCCAGGTATATGATGTACGACCACGGCAGTGCAAAACCTGGCCGTTCTGGGACAGCAACCTGAAGAGTCCGGAATCATGGGAAGAAACATGCGATATCTGCCCCGGATCCGGTTCAGGACGATTAGTCAATCTGGAGGGCATTGAGCGTCAACGTAAAGTGATGAAAATCTGAATTTTGGCGAACCGCCTCACTTTCGGGCCCGTATCAAAAAAATCAATGACAGATGCAATTTGTTGCCTTT
>JBCCFB010000124.1:0-17277 GCA_039029995.1 Planctomycetota bacterium | reverse complement strand
TGCCGACGATCAGCGAGTCGTTCAGTGTGTGGGAATAGACGACACCGGTGGTTGAACTGTTAACCGATCGAAGAGTTACTTCACCGGCAGTCACGAACAGGTCATCAGTCGTGGTGTTTCCGGTGATGGCATCCCAGTCAACGCTGTACGTGTTGTTGAGCGCAAACGAAGCCGAGTCGAAGGCTCCGGGCGCAGATCCGGACGACCAGTTTGTATTGACATCAAAAAATCCACCGGATGCATTTGCCCACTGGATAATTGCGCTGGATTCGTTGGCGCCTGTTCTTCCGGAGGGATTTGCATGGGCCACTGCGCAGGCGATTGCAGCAACGGATGCGAGGGTAATGAGTCCGGTCGCAATTCCAGCTGGAATGGACCTGAATGCTGATTGAGATTTCATTTTCTGCCTTTCGTTTGTTTTCAACTCATGTCAGGTCCGCATTGCGGACAACCGTCAGAAAGAAATGCGAAAAGCTGGTGAGATATGCGCAAAAAAAGATCTGTGGCAATCCGGTCAGCAACAACCAGCCGGCCCGTATTCTTTCCCCGGCAGGTTTTTGCTCCTGCAGAGCCGGCTTTTTTTGGCATGAATCCTGCCCCGCGATAAATTGGATGCGCATTTCAAGCGCGAATTACGCACTGAAATCAGGGAGTGCTCTCAACCGGGCCACAGTCTCATTAGCTCTGCGCAGGGAATTCATGAACAGCCAGTTGAACGAACGGGAGATCTTTCTTCAGGCCATTGAAATTAATGACCCTCTCGAACGACAAAATCTTGTCGCCGGACTTTGCGGCCCCGATGCCGCTCTGCTCGATTCGCTGAACCGCTTGCTTCGCGAACATGATGCACAGACAAGGTGTATCATCGACGAACCGCTTTTCGACACGGACGCGACCAATGGCGTCGCAGCGCCCGGCAGACAACCGGGAGACACGATCGGTCCCTACTACCTGGAAAAACTGCTTGGCACCGGGGGAATGGGGCATGTCTGGCTCGCAAGACAGAACAGTCCCGTAGCCAGAAATGTAGCCGTCAAACTCATCAAGCCCGGTCTCGAGTCGCCCGGGGTGACTGGAAGATTCAAACGGGAACTACGCGCGCTCACGGCGATGGAACACCCGAACATTGCGACGGTACTCGACGCCGGCGCAACGAACGATCAGCAGCCATTCTTTGTTATGGAACATGTCGACGGACGACCGTTGACGGCATACTGCGAAAACGCAGGCCTGAGTACCAGCCAGCGTCTGGAGATTTTTCTACAGGTCGTCAGCGGCGTTCGGCACGCCCATCAGAAAGCTATAGTTCATCGCGATCTCAAACCTTCAAACGTTCTGGTTATGGAAGTTGATGACCATCCGGTTGCCAAGATTATCGACTTCGGACTCGCCAAAGCGCTGACTCCTGAGAATGATTCCGACGAGGTCACCCGACATGGTCAATTCGTCGGAACGCTGGCCTATATGCCGCCAGAGCAAACGGGGTTTGAACGGAGTGCGATCGATACTCGTTCGGATGTTTATTCACTCGGTGCGGTACTGTACGAGCTACTTACGGGAAAACATCCGCTGGAATCGGAGGAATGGAATTCGGCCACACTACCCGGCAGATTGGAAATCCTCAGGCAGGTGGATCCTGTGCGTCCGTCCAGACGTTTGCCCGCCGGCCGTGAGGTTGGAGAAGACCTCGACTGGATTGTAATGCGGGCGCTGGAGAAGGAGCCCGGGCGTCGCTACCAGTCTACGGGAGAACTTCATGACGACGTCCGGCGATTCCTCGTGGGAAAGCCGGTGAAGGCCCATCCGCCGTCGACTCCCTATCGCGTTCGCAAGTTCATATCGCGGAACAGAGGACTGGTTGCAGGTGTGACCGCAGTCATGTTCGCGTTGCTTCTTGGACTGGCCGGTACGTCCTACGGGCTATGGAAAGCGGATCAGAATGCGGACCTGCTCAAGATCGAAGCAGAAAATGCAAGACTCGCGCAGACGGATGCTGAATCAGCCACGGAACGTGAGCGACAGGAGCGGATCTATTCGGACGCCATCGCAGCATTCGTACAGAATGACATTCTCAGGCTTACCTCCGTCGAAGGTCAGCTCGAAACCGGCGCCTGGGCGTCTCTGGGGAAAGATGCTTCACTCTCTGATCTACTTGTCAGGGCGAGAGACAGAATTGGCAAAAGGGAATATCTGGATCCCCGAATCGAACCTGCGCTGCAGATGATGATTGGACGAGCCTTCCAGCAGACGGGCCGTTTCGACGATGCGGCTGCAGTCTTTGAACTGTGTGTTGAACAGAGTGAAGTTGTCTTTGGCGCTGAATCAATGGAAGCCGGAATTGCGATTCATCATCTTGCCTCTGCCAACCGGCGTCGTGGCAAGCTTGAAGATGCCCTCTCCGGCTACGAGCGCGCCCTTGAATTGAAGCAGCCGTTCGCCAGCAAATTGCAGACGGATTCGCTTTCCGACGAAATCGGCATCGCGCTGGTGTTTTGCGACATGAAGGAATACGACCGCGCCACAGAACAGCTTGAACAGATAGTTGCCCGGACGGAAGAAGAGTCCGGATCCGAACACGAGTCAACTCTCCGGGCTAGGTCCGAGCTCGCCAATGTCTACTTGCTGAGGGAACAATTTGAAAATGCGATTTCCATGTACGAAGAACTTCTCGAGGCATATCACCGTGAAGAAAAATTCCGCCCCATCACCTTCCTGAAGACTATGAACCACCTGGGTCTTGCCTACCGGAACTCAGGCAATCCCGACAAGGCAATCCCGGTCCTCCTAACCGCATTGGAAAAGGCAGAGGAACTCCTTGAACAAAACAGCATTACCATCGCAAGTATCCGGAACAACCTCGGATGTTGCTATTACTCATTGCGCCGGCTTGACGACTCCATCCCTGTGTTCGAAGAACTTGCCGGCGAATTATCTCAGAACAACTCGCCTGCATTTCCCCCGCTGCTCGAGGTTCAAACCAATCTCGCCTCGAATTATCGAGAGGCCGGCCGGACAAATGACGCACTTTTGATTCTTGAGGAGATTGAAGATCTTAGTGCTGAACTCCCTTCGATCCATCTCTGGATTCTTACCGAACTCGAACATTGTTATCGTGCGGACGGGAATGATGAAAAGTATGAACAGTCAAGACGCAACCAGATCGAGGTGATGGCGGAAATCTACGGGCCTGATTCCTCACGTGTTTTTGTTTCTCGCACCGGCCTCGCGCGATGGTTGACCGGCGCTGGAAAACACGAGGAATCTGAGGCTGAGTTCCGGAAGAACCTGATCATCGCAGACTCGGGCCAGTGGACCGGCGGAGCGTGGTCGCTGCACTACACGCGATCGCAGCTAGGCGGGGTACTGATGAGCCAGAACAGACTCGAAGAGGCCGCGCCTCTGCTTGAATCCGGGTACGAAGGAATGAGGCAGATCGCCGAAAGAACACAGGAGAACGGCCGGTGCATCAGCAACAGCGAAAGAAACTCTCTGGTTGCCGCAATCCGACGTCTGATTCAACATGCTCAAAAGACCGGTAACGAGGAGCAGCGGGAAAGATGGACGGCTGAACTGGAACAATTCACAGACTAGTTTGTCTAGAAACAGTACGCCTGACACTCTCACGCATGAGTCTCATCACGTTCCTATGTCCCTCTTCAGCCACGCCCTTGCGTATGACCAGACCATATTTGCTTTGCGTGGCGAAATCCCGATCGCGTCTGCGGCTTGCTGATTAGTCAGACCGGCAAAAAATCTCAGCTTCACGAGTTTTGCTGCTTCAGCGTCATCGGCCTCAAGTCGCGCAAGCGACTCATCAAGGGCGAGAAGTTCGCCGGATGTTTCAGCGTCGAACAATCGGGATTCATGATATGGCTCCCGCTTCGCGCTTCCTCCGCGCTTTTGAGCATTCCTGCCGCGGGCATGATCGATCAGAATCCTCCGCATCGCTTCGGACGCAACAGCCAGAAAATGTCCCTTCCCGTTCCAGGCGACATCTATCGAATTGCCGGTCAACCGGACAAATGCCTCATGCACAAGCGCTGTTGGCGACAACGTGTGACTGTTCCGTTCATTATTCATGCGAACAGCAGCCAGGCGGCGCAGCTCTTCATAGACCAGTGGAAGCAATCGTTCAGTCGCCGGCGAATTCTCGCCGCTATTTATCTGATCGATGATCCTGGTCACTTCGGTCATGAATGATTCGCAATGTCAGCGGCTGTTCTGTTGCATCCGGATCGACATGGCCGATGCCGCGATACCTGAGATGTTCATGATTCAGATTAGTTGAATTCGCTGCGGTTGGCAAAATTGACCCGGGACCCGATCGTCGCTGAAGACTCGAACCGCCGGATTCGCTGTCGCCTCAACCCGCAAGACTTATCGTAATGAGCCTGCAAACTGTTCGCGAAGACAGTCGATTCCCTTTTCGCCGTCATCACCGTCAACGACTACGTTAACGCTGACCTCGGATGTGTTGACCAGCTCGATATTGATTCCGGCTACGGTCAGGGCTTTGAACATTCCGATCGCAACGCCCGTGTGGGAGCGGAGCCCGGTGCCGGAAACGGACAACTTGGCGATGCTTTCCTTCCTGTCGATTCCTTCGCATCCGAACCGGTTGCTGATTTTGTCCGCCAGGCTTGCACAGGCCTCGAATTGATCCCGGGGAACGGTGAATGTGATGTCGGCGAAATCCGATCCGGCAAAACTTTGAACGATCATGTCAACAAAGATCCCGCCTTCCGCAATCTCACGAAACAGATCGGCCGCAATCCCCGGCTGATTGGGGACGCCGCGAAGTGTCACCCGCGACTGAGTGTTGTCGAGAACAACATCGTCAATCACCAGGGCTTCCATTCCGATTTCCTGAAGTCGCGAGACGACATCAACTACGTCCACTGTCTCTCGATTCACTTCGATTTTGTCGGCAATCCGATCATTGATTTGCTCCAGTTCAAATTCCTCGTGAACCGTTCTCAATGCATTGAGTGATTGCTCCCGTTCAACCAGTGCCGAAATTTTGATTTCACTGGTGGTGATCATCTGCATGTTGATTCCGGAATCTGCGAGCGCCCGGAACATACGGAATGCAATTCCGGACTGAGTTGCCATCCCGCGGCCGACCACGGAGACCTTGGAAACGCCTTCTTCCTTCGTAACCTCAGTCGCACCAAGCTCATCAGCCACAATTGAGATCGCGCCGAGCGTGGCTTCAAAATCATCACGCGGAACAGTGAAGGACATATCCGTGCGCCCCTCCGCCGAAATGTTCTGTACGATCATGTCGACGGTAACGTTCTGACGCGCGACGGGCTCAAAAATCTCATATAGAGTTCCGGGCACATCCGGAATTCCATGCAATGTGATTCGTGCTTCGTCTCTCGTTAGAGCACAACCGGCAACCGGCACACCCTCCGTTCCCGCATCTTCGATAATGAGGGACCCCGGAATGTCGCTCAGCGAACTGCGAACATGGATTGGCACACCGAATTTCTTACCGAATTCAATCGAACGGCTGTGCATAACACCGGCACCAAGACTCGCCAGTTCGAGCATTTCGTCATAACTGACGAATTTTGCCAGTGTTGCTTCCGGAAGAACACGCGGGTCAGTCGTGTAGACACCGTCAACATCGGTATATATTTCGCACTGGCTTGCCCCGAGAACAGCGGCCAGTGCAACCGCTGTCGTGTCACTGCCTCCACGCCCGAGAGTCGTGATATCCAGCTCGTCATCAATTCCCTGAAATCCGGCGGCTATTACGATGTTGCCGTCATCCAGCAACCGCCTCATCCGGTCTGTCGAAATCGACTTGATTCGCGCCTTGGTGTGGGAGCTGTCGGTTTTGATTCCGATCTGAGCTCCAGTAAGACTGACCGCTTTGTAGCCGAGCGAACTAATTGCCATCGCCATCAGCGCCACACTGACTTGCTCTCCAGTCGAGAGAAGCATGTCCATTTCTCGTGCCGGCGGATCTTCGCTGACTTCACGGGCAAGACTTACCAGCATGTCCGTATTTTTGCCCATCGCGCTTACGACCATGACGACCTGGTGTCCCTGCCGTTTGGCCCGGATCGCTTTACGGGCTGCCGAGAGAATCTTTTCGCTGTCGGCTACGCTGGTGCCGCCGAATTTCTGGACAACTAATGACATGGAAATCGCGCTCCGTTTGTCGCGCATCGGTCAAATGAATGCAAACGTAACAAGATAACCCGGAGCCGGTTTTTGCGTCAGCCAAAATTCGGCTTGGCAACACTGGCTGCGACCGCTGACGGCGATGGAACATTTGCAAACACAATACGCCCCGACGGGCAGCGTTGTTATCCCTTGATGCCGGTGGTCGATATCCCCTGAATAAATGTTTTCTGAGCGAGGAAAAACAGAATGATCATCGGCAACGTGAACAGGACCGCGGCCGCGAGCAGCAAATTAGTCTGATCAGCATAGGAACTGACAAAACGTTCCAGACCATAGGCAAGCGGAAACAATTCGGGGTCGTTCAAATAAAGCAGCGGCCCGCCGAAGTCATTCCACGTGTGGACAAATTGAAATAGAGCGACTGTCGCAAGTGCCGGAAGGGAAAGTGGAACAGCGATGTGCCGGAAGAGCCCCCAATGTGACAATCCATCGAGCCTCCCCGCTTCAAATAAAGAACGGGGAATCGTCAGGAAAAACTGCCGCAAAAGAAAAATGTAGAACGCTTCTCCCAGAAACGTCGGCAGGATGATCGCCCAGAGCGAGTTGTAGAGACCGGCTTCGGTGATCAATACCAGCCTCGGAATCATCATGATATGCCACGGCAACAACATCGTTGCCACCACCAGAGCAAATGCAATTCCGCGCCCTTTCCAGCGCACGTGCGACAGACCATAGGCCACCAGCGCACAACTGAGAGTCGTTCCAATGACGCAGCCGATGCACAGGAAAACTGTGTTGCTGAGATAGAGCGCAAGCGGCATGCTCCGCATTGATTCAGGATAGTTCTCCAGCGTCGGATCTTCCGGAACCAGTGCGCCGGGATTACTTGCGAGTTCAGCCGGCGTCTTGAGCGACCCGCTGATCATCATCAGCAATGGCAACGAAAAAATGATTCCGACCAGAATCAGCGCGATGTAAATGAATATCCTTTGTGATCTCATTGCTGCGGTGCCTCGTCGCTTGCCAGTCGATCAAGGTGTTCCTGAATTCGCGCCTCGGCCCGATCAAGGATCTCTTCAACAGGCGTATCCGGGCTGTTCATCGCCTCGAATGCAGCGGCTTCAACGGTTCGCTTGAACAAAGAGGCACCGGGAATCACGGGGACTGGAAACTGGTTTTCGCTTGCCGCAATCGAGACAAACTCTTCAAACAACGGATTGGTGCCGAGAAACTCCTGAAAGCGTGGTGATTGAACCACAGCTTCTGATACAGGAATCCAGCCACCGTCGGCACATGTCTTTGCCGCAGCGTCAGCGTCGGTGTAGCCGATCCAGAATTTCATGAACTCCCATGCTCCAGGCTGATTCTTTGCGCCGCGCGGAACAATGAAGAAGTTTCCATTTACCCAGCCTGCATTTTCCAGTGGCGATTCTGATGGATAGGGCAGGGGACAGACACCGAACTCAGGAATAACCACTGTACTGTCTCCGGCACGTGCTTTATGTCGTTCTGCGAGTTCCTCGAGAATGTCACGACACCGCCACTGCCCATCCATGAGAAACGTGTAGCGACCGGCAACCGTAGTGTTTTCTGATGGCAGCAGGCGGAACGCTTTTCCCGGTAGCGACTGATCTCCCTGCCTGAATGCAGCTACGTTGTCTGCTCCGTAACGGACTGCGTAACCCTGCATCCACTCCAGAGCCGCGCGGAGTTCCGGCGTGTTCAGTTCAACAAGACCGGTCTGCTCATCATAAAATTTGCCGCCGAACACGTACCCCCAGGCCCAGAGGCGCCTTGAATCAGGCAAGTACGTATAAGCTTCGCGGTTGCCCGCTCCGACCGGCGACATAGCTGCCGATATCCTGTCCAGCTCTTCAAGCGTCTGCGGCGGCTGGAACCCGTTTTCCTTGAGCACCGTCGCGTTGTAATACAGCGCGCGGATATCCAGGCCGTTACATACTCCATACAAACGATCATCGTAAACGGACAGCCGCCGTGCGGATCCGAAGAGGAAATTGCGAACAGACTCGACTTCATCGGCCGGTGCAAAAGTATCTGCCGGCTCGATGATGTTTCTCTGTGCCCATTCAGCCAGAACGGGATCATCCTGATTGACGAGGTCCGGTGGATCACCGCCGGCCACAGCAAGAAACAGTTTGGCCTGCAGATTGTTTCCGGGCATCGCAATAGCCCGGACAAAATATTTGTCCTGCGACTCATTGAATCTGGTCACTACGTCGTCGACGATTTTTCCGTCCTCACCACCCCAGAAATGCCAGAAGACAACTTCTTCGCGTCCAACTGGAATTTGTGTTCCTCGATGATCGGTGTTGCTGATTCCTGCCAGCACTGCCGGTAGAACTATCAGGCCTACAAGAAGGATCAGAATCAATACACTGCGCATGCTCATGCCGACATCCTGTAATGAACCCAGTGTCGTGAGGTGCGGAATAAGAGACTGGTCAACACCAGCAGGATGACAAACAGCACCCACGCCATGGCTGATGCGTATCCCATTTCAAGATCGGTGAAAGCTGAAACAAAAAGCTGCAACGACAACATCATCAGGGAACCGCCGGGTTCACCTGTACCCTCGCTGAGTACGTAGACGGACGTGAATGCCTGTACGCTCCGGATCAGCCCCATCACCAGATTGAAAAAGATGACCGGAGAAAGCATTGGAATAGTGACGTTGCGAAATTTCTGCCACCAACCCGCACCGTCGATTTCGGCTGCTTCGTAAAGCGACTCTGGAATATCACTGATCGCCGCCAGATAGATCACAACGAAATTTCCCACGCCCCACAGCGTCATCAACACAAGAGCGTCTTTGCTGCCGAAAAGCCTGAGCGGCTGTCCACTCGTCCAATCAGTTAGAACACCGACCGAGTCCGCACTGATTGCCGAACGCGACTGGTTGAGCCAGTTCTGATCTCCCAGCCCGATCCAACTGAGCGCGTAGTTGACCAGCCCGTCCCCCGGATCGAGCAACCAGATCCAGAGAATGCTTGCTGCAACGACGGGAATAACAGAAGGGAGAAAAACGAGCGTACGAAAGAATGCCTGCCCACGAACTCTGGCGGACAACAAGACAGCAAGCCCTACACCGATTGCAACGCTCAACGGAACAGCGAGCAGTGCGTAGTAAGCCGTATTGGCAAGCGCAAGCCCAAATCCTTCGCCGTTGGCGAGTTCACTGGCGAGACGCTGGTAGTTATCGGTTCCCGTCCAATTCGGAGGATTCACCAGATCGTACTGACAGAAACTCCAGTAAAGGGACGCAAAGAATGGCCAGACGAATAAAAGCCCGAACCCCAGAATCCAGGGTGAACAGAACAACCATCCCGCCAGGGATTCCCGCTTCGCACTGGTTGATCTGGATGCGTTCATCATAAAAACAGGATTCGTTCGTCCGGCTTCCACCGTGAGTATGAGATTTCGATATCAATTGTATGGAAATCCGGACATTCCACAGGCCACCTCGTTCTTGAAATTCGTTGAATCACTGAGTTCACGTGGTCACGATGTTGCGTTCGTGCATCATCTGGCATATCCGGAAATTTTTGAGACAGGCGCATGGTACAAAAATGAGCGTGCTTAGGATGGAGTTATCTCATCGCACCCCTCCTCACGACTCTTCCCAATGATCAACCGCCGAAAATACCAACGCTTCCCGATTGCCGGGACTCCCTGCAGAATCGTTTTGCGCGGCCGTACCGTATCAGCGATGCTTGTTAACGAATCAATCGAAGGACTGCGGGTCGGAGGACTAGCGATCAAGTCCCTGGCGCGCGGTGAGCAGATTCAAGTCATGCTCGATGACCGCATCGTAGAAGGCCTGACCCGATCAGTATCCCGCAGCGAGAACGAGAATTTTGAAATCGGAGTCCAGAGGGAGGACTTCAGCCGCTATTCAGATGATGCGGAATCGAGGCTGCTTGCCCGGTACATCAATTTCAACGGCCACTTGATCGTGTGCGAAGTCTGCTGTTCGCTCAGTGCAGATTCCAGATTGATCAGGTTGCTCAATGGCAAAGAGCTTGAAGTAAAACCTGCGTCACTTGTTAGCCTCTCCATGGATGAACGAAGGGCTATCCTTGAAGCAGACGAAGAGCTGGAAGCGATTGAGCAGATCTACAAGGCGTTTCTCCCCGATGCACAGCTCGAAAGCGTTGAATCCATACTCGAACTTGAGTTCAGCCCTGCCGATTAAGTCCGCCATCGACTCGAAGCTCCATATCAACCCGGTGCATCCCTTTTCCCCAGCCGTCCTCGGTTGTTTTGACAACTGTTGCGTTGAACCGGGCAAAAAACGGCGCTGACTTGTGGCTGGCCGCTATTCGGATCAGTGCTGCTCCAGACTCTACGGCCATCGAAATTGCACGGCTCATGATGGCAGTACCGAGCCCCATTCCTTGAAATGCCGGATCGATCATAATCCAGTTCAATCGCCTGGCTGCATGACCATCTGATTTGTCATCCAGGAGTCCGAAGGCTCCACAAGCCCGGCCATCAGTGAAGCAGACCCGGTACTCCTCCCCCGACTCTCTCAAAAACGAAACGTAGTCAGCGCGTTCATTTTCCGCAAAAAACTCGGGGCAGTTCGCATCAAAGATGCGGAGGCAGTCGTCGAAATCCCCGGCGGCGTAGTTTTGAACTGAAATATCTGCCATTGAGCTGGTTCGGCAAAATGAAGGCTCGTGAACTCGCGAACCCGGGGGAACGGGATACTGTCATCCAGGCTTGGCGGCAATATGCCCCGCTCACGAAATACACGTTCAAACATTCGGTGTGGTCGAGCTGAACTGGCTACAACCTACAAGGCAGGAGTCTGTTTTGCTATCATCCTCGCTTCGGCGTGATGACTTACGTGTTCTCTACAGTCACTCGCCCTTCTTTCACAACTTCCGTCTACTACTTCTGACAAAACCATGAGCGACATCTTTGCTGACCTTAAATGGCGTGGCCTGATCCATCAGACAACCGCGGACGACTTTCTTCCGGGTTGGCTTTCAGAAGGCAGCCGAACGGTCTACGCAGGATTTGACCCGACGGCTGACTCGCTTCACGTCGGCTCATTGCTCCCGTTGATGATGCTGCGGCGCTTTCAAAAATCGGGGCACAAGCCGATCGCTATTGCCGGGGGCGCGACGGGAATGATTGGTGATCCGTCCGGAAAAAGTGCTGAGCGGAATCTGATGTCAGAGGATCAGATTGCCGCCAACCTGACCGGAATCGAGAATCAGATGCGGCACGTTCTCGACTTCGAATGCGGCGAGAACTCAGCAGTTCTAGTCAATAACAATGACTGGATGAAACAGTTCAGCTACACAGAGTTTCTTCGTGATGTCGGTAAGAACTTTCCCGTCAACGTGATGCTCGGCAAAGACTCGGTTAAATCACGGCTGGGCAGTGAAGCGGGCCTGAGCTACACCGAATTCAGCTACATGCTTCTGCAAGCATACGATTTCGTGCATCTCAATCGTGAGTTCGGATGCGAGTTGCAAATCGGCGGTAGCGATCAATGGGGCAACGTGACAGCAGGTATCGATCTCGGCCGGCGCATGTTTGGAGCGCAGCTTTACGGCCTGACCTGCCCGCTACTGACCAAGGCCGACGGAACCAAGATGGGTAAAACGGAAACCGGAGCCATCTGGCTGTCAGCTGAAAGAACCAGCCCGTACGCCTTCTACCAGTACTGGATTCGTGTGGCAGACGAAGACGCTGGAAAATGCCTGCGTTTCCTGACCGAGCTGTCTCATGAGGAAATCAAGGAGCTGGATAAGTCGCGTGAAGAGGAACCCCATCAGCGCGCAAGCCAGAAGCGACTGGCGGAAGCGATCACGCTGATGATTCACGGTCAGCAAGGCCTCGACAAGGCCAAGCTTGCATCGGCAACATTGTTTGGCGCCGAGATTGAAGACCTTTCGGATGCAGACCTGCTCGAAATTTTTGCAGACCTTCCCGGTGTCGAGCAGAGCTTCGAACTTCTGGAAGGAGAAGGCATTGCGATCATCGACGCTTTTGTCGAATCCGGTCTTTCCAAAAGCAAGGGCGAAGCACGCCGCACAATTGAGCAGGGTGGTGCGTACGTCAACAACAAGCGTGCTGAGTCCAACGACCTGCGGCTCACACGCGACCAGCTGGCTAGCGAATCGATTATTGTCCTTCGCAGCGGCAAGAAGAAGTACGCGCTTTTGAAGTTCTCCTAGAGACAGGAGTAGCCGAGCCGGCGTTGTGACGCCAATATCCCGGCACCGTGAATTCTGTGTAGCAACAGAATCCCGCCTGAAGCAGAGAACTACGCGTTCTAACTGCTGATTCGTCAACTTCCTCTCTGGATTCGAACCGGAGCAGTCCCCTTTGATAGCAACTGCGCCGAAGTTGCGCGCCTGCGGGTGCAGTTGAGGCGGGTGCAAGCACCGGTGCTGTCACGATTCGTGAGCACATCGGAACCAGCGGCCCGCGGTGTCAAAGAATAACAATTATACGAAACGTGCCGAATTTACTAATGACTCCGATCAGAACGTGACGATTGCTTGTACGGAATGTACCACTCAGTGCGCGAGCGCGGTGCGCTCCTGTTCCAGATGATGGTGCACAAAAAAACAACTAAATCCGCGTGTGTGAGCGTCGAGATCCGTCTCGGGAGACCTTCGATGAAGACAAGTTTCAGACTTCTTTGTTTCCTTGCTGTGGCCATGCTAACGGCCATACCGACCGCTGAAGCCCAGCGGCTCGGATTCCCCGGTGGCACAGCATTCGGCGGCGGACTTTATGAGCCTGGCTCATTCACGCCCGTGGCCGGAGACCTGAACATCGGCGTTCCGGGTCGGGTCTGGTTGCGAGCCAATTACGCTGACCAGGGCCTTGGTTATCAAGGCGGTTATGCGACGCTGGGCTTTAAACAGCGTCTTTTCTACGACTTCCTCGGCGGCCGCTGGCTGTCAGAGGGTCGTTTCCATTATGGATTCGAGAATGAAGGGTTCTTTACCAACGTTGGTATCGAGCGTGTCATGTCGATCGAATCTGCCAACGCGGACGTGACTACCGGTATCTGGTACACGTACGATGGTGACAAGTACATTGATGAAGCTCTCGACTTCCACGAGGTCGGAATCAACGCATCGATCAAGACTCCGAAGTGGGATCTGATCGGTAACGGTTACTTCCCGGTTGGAACGACTGAGTTTGTCCCCTCGAGCACCTGTTTCGTTGGACACAACATCACCCTACAGCCGCTTGTTGATTCGGCTCTCGAAGGATTTGATGTCACCCTGAGAATGAAGCCCGCCAAGCTGGCGTTCATGAACGGTACCGTTGACCTCGCCGGTTACGGATACAGCTCATCACTGACTGACTACTTCGGTGGCGGACGAATCCGTGTCGGAGCTCAGTTGCTTAACGGTGCAATGCTTTCTGCTGAGCTCAACTACGATGATCGTTTCGATCTCACGGGTGTTGCCGGGGTAGGCTGGACATTCGGAGCGAATCCTGGCACGGGCAGCAACTGGGGCGGCATCGGACGCGATCTCGAATCAACAGTCCGTAACGACCACATCGTTCGCGCGTTCTCAGAAGCAGTTCTGGCGATCGACCCGGACACAGGTCTTCCTTACAACGTGGAACACGTAGACAACACTGCTGATGCAGCGTTCGCTGACGGTACTTTTGACCGGCCCTGGACAACCCTGGCTGACGCAGAAGCCAACTCAGGCACCGACGACATCATCTTTGTTAACGCGGGCAATGGCCTGGCGACGGGAATGCGCGACGGAATCGTCCTTCAGGATCGTCAGATGCTGTTGAGTAACGGTGTCCGCCACCTGATCCCGATTCAAGACGACCGCCTGTTCCTGTTGTGTAACGATGCAGACGGCAACCGTGCAACGATCGCGGGGAGCAACAACGGCCCGGCAGTTACGCTGGCCAGCGACAACGTTGTCCGCGGATTCAACATCGACGGCGACGCAGGTGTCGGCGGCATGATCTACGGTATCTACGGTGATGGATTCTTCGGACCTGTTAATAACGGAACCATTCAAAACAACATCATTACCAATGCAATTCTCGACGGTGTGTTCCTGAATGACATCACCGGCGACTGGGACATCGTCCGCAACGATGTTAACAACAATGGATTTGACGGCATTCGCATCCAGAACGCCTGCGATCCTAACTCGGTATTCAACTTCATCGAGAACTCAGTGACCTTCAACGGTCGCGATGGCATCTCAATGGAGAACTACGACGCGGCTGAGATTAACTTTATCCGGAACGTCACCAGCAACAACGTCCGTGACGGCGTTCGCCTGATTGACTTTAAAGGTGTCGCAGTTGATCGTGATCTGGCTCTTCGATTCCAGAATCACACATCAGCCGACAACAGTGGCTTCGGCATCAACATCATCAACGGTCAGGGACCACTTGAGTTCATCAACCCGGTTATCACGGGCAATGCTGAAGGTGGTATCCGTGTCATCGACTGGTTCGCTGACATCACAGCTGACCGGGATCGCGTGGTTGTGGATGGAGGTACTATCCTCGGAAACGTCGCCGGAGCGGGCTTGCACTTCTTCAATCGTGACGGTGTGATGGACCTGCTGGTAACGAACACTGTTTCCAACGGAAACGGCTACGGATTGCGACTGCAGACTGAGAACCCGAGCACTCTGATGCGTGCACAGGTTATCGACAACATTGGTTTCAACAACAACCTTGTTGACGGTATTCAGGCCTATGCGATCTCCGGTTCGACGATTGAACTCCTGGTTGATCAACCAACTGCGTTCGGCCGCATGCCGATCCTTGGCAACGGTCAACACGGTATCAACCTGCTCGCGGGCGACAACTTCCCGCTGGTCGATGCCGAGATCTTCGCGACGATCCAGAACACCAACCTGACGGGTAACACGGTGCACGGTATCAACGCACAGTCGATCCAGGACGGCTTCCTCGAACTTGACCTGATTGACTCGAATGTCGACGGCAACGGAGCGTTCGGCTTGAACATTCTGACTGCCAACAGTCAGCTCAACCCTCGTGTCATCAACACGATCCGGCTGAACCGCGTCACAATGCTCGACAACGGCTCCAGCTCGGTCGTGCTTAACTCAGGACCGAACACCTATACGGACCTGAGCATCCGCAGCTCGAACATCTCATACACTCAAGCCATTGACGCAACCGGTGACAACAACCCGACCCGTCTTGCCGGCTTCGGTGCCAACGGTGTTCAGATCAATGTTGCGGGCGATGCTCTGACAGCATTCGAAGATTCGAGAACACGTTTCGAACTGCTTGACACGACTGTTTCCGGTGCGAACTTCGACGGACTCGAAATCAATACCACTGGAGACGCACGCTTCCTGGCTGACTTCACCGGCAACCTGATCGAGCTTAACGGCTTCATCGGTGACAGCGGTGACCAGGCAACGGGAGCCGGTGAAATTGAAACTCCACCGGATGGAACAGGCCTTGGAACATTCTTCCACGGTATCGACGTCAACGCGACTGGGCCGTCCGTCGTCAACCTGCGTCTGACCGCCAACGACATCGACCGCAACTCTGAGCAGGGCGTCTCGATGACAACCGGTGCCGGTTCGACCATCAACTCTCTGTGGACGACGAACGACTTGAGCGTCAACGATACGACCGACGATCCGGACACGCCGGGTCCGGAGGATAACAACTTCGACTGGTTCGTTGGAAATGGTTTCGGCGGCAACATCTGCCTGGCTCTGACCAACAACAACGACTCGAACGGACGGTTGCTGATCAACGCATCAGCTGCAGTTGACTTCGAACTGGAACTTGACGGACTGACCAACGGCTTTGGTCCGGGAGCAGTTCCGGGGAACATCACACTGCTGCCGTTCGGCTCGACTTGCGAAGGCCGGATCGAAGCAGAAGAAGCAGCCTTTGGTGCTCTTGGCTTCATTCCGCTTCCGTAACCAACGGGTTAACACTGCAAAAACAACGGCGGCCTCCAATCGGAGGCCGCCTTTTTTATTGAGCCGTTCAAGTTTTATTGAGCCGTTCAAGCTCAGTTGTACGTGGCTGGTTCGATCCGGGCTGAGCATGCCACGGCATGAATCGACCAGAGATGAGAGACTAAGGCTTGCGGATCGTACTATCTGCACCTTCCGGACGCGACGCCACACGGATGATCCGTTCTGCCTGAGCTTTTGCTTCATCCTCCCGGCCTGTACGCGCCAGAAGCATTGCGTAGGCCTGGATGGTTTTGATCGTTTCACGGTTGTTCAAGCCGAGCTGTTCCTCCTGAACCTCGAGTGCGTGCACGAAAGCCGGCTCTGCAAGCTCGTATTTCCCCTGACGTGCGAGAGCGATGCCATAGCGGAATTCAAACATCGCCACGTCAGGATGATCATCACCAAACTCAGCTTTCCTCGATTCGATCAATAGAGTCAACAACGGCTCGGCAAGATCCGGCTGCTGAATCAGCATATAGACAGTCGCCAGTTTGTTACGGGATTTGAAGAGCAGCTCCGACGAAGTTTCTGTGCTGCCGGCAAAAATGGACTCTGCTCTTTCCAGGCAATGTACGGCGGAACTGTAATCACGCTGATCGAGCATCACGATCCCGACATTCAACAGACTGTGCCCGACCAGAAGATGCTCTTCTCCGAGGGACTGTCTGCGAATGGCTTCCGCACCCTTGAGAATCTGTTCTGCCGTATCGAGGTCGCCGCCACGATAATACGCGACGCCAAGCTGGTTCGCCTGGCGGGCATACTGGAGTGACTCTTCACCAAACAGTTGCGCCGCCATAGATGTCGAGGCTTTGAGGTTTGCGATCGCCGTCCGGAATTCACCCATCTCTAGATAGCAATTCGCAAGCGCACTCTGTGCGGCGACAATTTCAGGGTGAATCGGGCAGTACTTCTCGCGAAGAATATCAATACCTGCGTGATAGTTGCTCGATGCTCCATCCATATCACCGGCAGTCTGCCTTATGCCAGCCAACTGACAGTTGAGCTTTCCAACGATCGGAGCTTCTTCACCGAAGAGTGTCTCGGCGACAACGATCATCTCTTCGATTGATATGATCGATTCCGCTGATGAAGTGTCGGGATTCTCAGCCTGCTGCTTCAAGAAGTGCAAACGCTGGAGCTGTTG
>JBCCFB010000123.1:0-17376 GCA_039029995.1 Planctomycetota bacterium | reverse complement strand
CGCGCGGCAAGCAGGTCCGGATCAAAGATGACCTGTAGTTGCCGTTCCTCCCCGCCGCGAACTGACGCGTCTGAAACGCCGTCGACTCTTTCGAAGGCTGATTCCAGTTCTCGTTCTGCAAACTGGCGTTGGCGCTTTACGTTTGTTTCGCCGGTGATCAATTCACCGACAACGGGGTGCTCTTCTGCAAGTTCCTTGAGCCTCAGATACCGGAGGCCGACGTGGTTGGCGTTGAGGACGTGCCGTAGCTCATCCTGCAATTCAGGATGATCAGCTGCGAACTGGAGGATTGTTTCCGGTTCCGGTGGCCGGGTGCTCAGGATGAACCACGCGATTGAGCGGTCGTTCGAATTGGACGTGCTGATTTCAGGTGGGCGAGCCGTCTCGGGATAGTCGTCTGTCTGCAGTTTCGCGTTAACCGCAAGCAGCGCCTCGTTCATATTGGTGCCGACGGCGAACTCAAGTGTGATTTCACCGGAAGAGTCGCTGCACTGTGAGGTCATCTTTGTGACCCCCTGAACACTTTTCAGCTCCTCCTCAAGTTTGCTGACGATGTTCTTTTCGATTTCCTGCGGGCTGTTGTTGGGCCAGCGGCATTCGATGTTGAGCGTCGGACGCTCTACGTTGGGAGTCAACTGCATCGGCATGCGAAACATCGCCAGCGTCCCGAACAGCCCCAGCAGGATAATGCCTACTGCGACTTTCACGGGGTTGTCGATAAACCAGCCGATAAAGTTCATGGAAATACGTGTTGGCTACACGTCGAATATTGGGAAGTGATGAGGTCTATCCGTTCACGCACGGGGTTTTCGGCACGATCAGTTCGCAGGGACCACCGTCATTTCGGATTCTTCGAGCTGTTCAACCCGCGATTCGGTAATGTCCACTTCTGATCGCGGCCTTAAACGTTCGTTGCCCAGGACGACAACTCGATCATTTTCGTTGAGGTTCCCGGAAACCTGTATCCAGTCGCCAACTTCCGAACCCGTCGTCACCGTAACCGGAATCGCGATTGTTTTTTCACCTTCGCGTCCAATTTTATAGACGGTTGTCTCGCCCTGACTGAGGACGAGTGCATCTTTGAGAACCAGCGTCATTTCCTGCGGGCGTCCAATTTCCATGTAGGCTCGCCCGAGCATACCCGGTTGGAGCAGAAATATGTCACCGTTCTGAGGATTTCCAATTCTGATTCGGACGGGGAACGACCTCGAACGAAGATCGGCTTGAGGCACGATCCGTACGACTTCGCCTGTTACACGATCGCCGAGTCCGTTGATGAGGATTTCCGCCCGCAGAGCTTTTTCGGACTCCGAAGCAGCCTGCAATGACTGTTGAAGTTGACCGGAGTATTCCTGCGGAACGTTGACGATCATTTCGATCGGATTGAGTTGCACAATTTCCGCAACGGCCTGCCCTTGAGTCACCCATGCGCCGACTTCGGTCATTTTCTGAATAACCACGCCTTCGAATGGAGCTGAAATGGTGTATTTGTTTCGTAAGTCGCGTAGGCGCAGCAATTCCTGTTCGGCAGCATCGTGTCGCGACCGCGCCTGTTGAATCTGCAGGTCGCTTGTGGACATCAGTCGATCGACATCTGCCTGCGCGCCGATGACAGCCTGTTGATCGGCTTCAAACAGTGATCTGGCTTCATCGAGTTCCAGTTGCGAAATTGCGCCGCTTTGTGTCTGCAGGCTCTGGGAGCGTTCAAATCTTGTTCGCGAATAGTCGAGCCGCGATTGTGCGCCCGCGAGTGTAGCCCGTGCGAGTTCAAGATTGCGAGGAAGAGTCAGTTCCAGTTCATCGAGCGCTTGTTGAGTCAGTGTGGCCTGAATCTCAGCGGCGCGGATTTCGATGTCGAGTGTCGTCGTTAACAGCTGGACCATTGGCTGCCCGATGAAGCTGCCAGTTTCAGGGTCGACTGAACCGGTCAATGGATCTCCCGCGTTGAAGTTGACCTCAACGACTCTGCCTTCGACGGCTGAACCGATGGTCGTTTTGCGGGTTGCCTCCAGCGTACCGACAAAAGACTGATTGCCGGCGCGCGTTGTCTTGATCACGTTGGCAACGACGACTCGTGATGGTCCGCCACCGGGTTGAGCAATGGCTGCTCCCGTGGCCAATTGAAACAACGCGAAGACTGACAGTGCCAGTAGGAACCGCGCGCGCAAACGTTGTCGCGCAGTTTCAGCACGATTCGTCTTCGAAACTTTATCCGGGCCCCGTTGTAGCATTGCCGTCGCAGTGTATCTGTTGCGGACTACACAAGTAGAATTGGCAGCATCGCTGCCGAAACGAAAATGAGCAGGTCGTTTGCCTGCTCCATTTCTATTGTAGTTGCAATTCAGACCGGCCGGGCAGCCCGAGCACCTGCAGGTATAGCGCAGCACCGAACCCGGATCGGGTTGTAACGGCTGATACGGAGGTGACTACTGCTTTTTCTCGGCTGTATCGGACCTTTTGAGACCGCTTCTCTCCAGCAATCCGGTGCCGAAGAAATTGTCGAGTTGGTCGTCCTGCGGTGGCGAACCATAGGCGCCGAGTTCTGTCGGCTCGTACTCGATCACATATTCGTTCTTGGCAATGTGAACTTTGGTACCGGGATCAAGCCTTCTCCTGCCGCCGACCAGAATCCTCTTGTTGTCGATCTTCACGCCGTTGCGGGAACGGAGATCCCTGATGAACCAGTAGCCTTCTTCAATCTCCATCAGGCAATGATGCCCTGAGACGTTGGCAAAGTTGAGAACAATGTCATTACCTTCGCGTCTGCCGACACGGAGGCGTTTCTTCATGAGAGGAATCGGGTCGCCGCCACTCGTTGGCACAAGTTGTCCGTACATAGTTCACGCAGAGTCGGGGTTCCGTTTTATTGCCGTTCATCATGAACGGCAGAAATGAAAAGAGTGTGCTGTCTGAATCGGGGGTGAAACAGGCATCAGAGTCCAGCTGCCGGATTCCTGTTTACAGTTTCCTCTGTACAGGTCAGTTGCCCCCTGACAAAATGGAGCCAGTTGGACATCAAAACACCGTCTTTGTACGGTGTTCCGGCAGTTTTAACTTTATTCGGAGTCAGGTTTGCAGTCAACTAAATCCAGTCATCCAGATCGTAGTCAGATGGACTGGAGGTCGGAGGGTTTTCGTTACTTTCCCTACAATTACTTTCTCCGTCAGACTTTCGGGCACCGTGTTCAGCGAGTCAGCATCGACGCGGGTTTCACTTGTCCCAATGTGGATGGAACCGTTGCCATCGGTGGCTGCGTATTTTGTGACAACCGCAGTTTCAGCCCATCCCGCCGGCTTCCCCGGCAGAATATCAGAGCCCAGATTGACGAAGGCATCTCGCGACTGAAGCGACGTTATAAGTGCGAACACTTTATGGCCTACTTTCAGCCGGCCACAAACACTTATGCCGAAGTGGACATCTTGCGTGATCTCTACGATCAGGCAATTGCCCACCCTGAAGTCGAAGCTCTTGCGATCGGGACCCGGCCGGATTGTGTTCCAGATGATGTGCTTGATCTGCTCGAAGAGTTCGCCGGTAAGATTCACCTGACGGTCGAGTACGGACTGCAGACAATTCACAATAAGTCCCTCGACTGGATGAACCGCGGCCATCATCACGATGCTTTTCTGGACGCGATGGAACGAAGTGTAGGGCGTGGCTTTGAGATCTGTGGGCATGTCATGCTGGGGCTGCCGGGAGAAACTCACGAAGAGATGCTGGAAACGGCTCGTGAGTGTGCACGGGTCGGCCTGGATGCCGTCAAGATTCACAACCTCTACTGTGTGGACAACACGCCGCTGGCCGAGCAGGTGCGTTCCGGCGAAGTCAAGCTGATGGAACTGGACGAATACATCACGACACTTGTCGACTTTCTGGAGTTGCTGCCCGGCGATATGGTCGTCGAGCGCATTTCGGGCGAGGCACCGGGCGACTGGTTCGTGGGGCCCGAGTGGTGTCTGGACAAGCCGAACGTTCTACGGTCGCTGGCAGATGAGCTGGAACGAAGGGATTCGTGGCAAGGCAAGAAGTATCAGGCCGCTTCCTGATCTGATCCGGAGAATTTGAATCTTTTGCGGCGTGCATGTTATTGTCGTGTACCTGTTATTGAAGTGCCCGCGTATTGGCATGCTCCAGTTTTGTAGTGCCGCTATTGCTGCATAGAAAGCCGAAATCTGTTCGAGCGCCCGATTCGATCACCTTTAGCTTTTCCGGGCAGTCTTTATGGATTGGCTGGCGTACAAGCAGTTTTCGCAAGCGTCCTGCAGGCGAACCGTCAAAACGGCTGGCTTCCGGGTTGTGCTGGTATCACTTGTAAAGTTCTGCCATCACTTTTCCGAATAAAGGGGTACGGTTTTCGCGAACCTTGGCTGGTGTTTTTCCCATCTTACTTCACCGGCAAAAATTGATACAATTCGGGAAGTTTGGGCAACAAGCTTGTGCAAGCATCTCAAACGCGGCGTCGTGGCCAAGTGGCTAAGGCAGCGGATTGCAAATCCGCCATCGCGGGTTCGAATCCCGCCGACGCCTCTTTTTGCTCTGCGTACTTCTACTGAACGCAGCAGCTCAATTCACTAAAGCCTCGCAGCGACTCGATACATCCGAGTTTTTGTGAGGCTTTTTTGGTTTGCTTAGATCCGATGTGTCGCCGCCGACGATTTCTGTTCGGCGCTCGCTTCTCCCAATTGCGTTATCGTAGAAATACACGACACCCCAGGTGATGAGCGCTTCGTACCATGGATACACATGCGTAAATCAACGTCTCAACGGTGGCATCTTTGTCCTGTCCCTCCCCTCGCCGTCGTGGATTTACACTGGTCGAACTGTTGGTCGTCATTGCGATCATCTGCATCCTGATCGGGATGCTTCTTCCGGCTGTCCAGCTGGTATGCTCTTCCCGAACGGCTGAAGACGTGGCCGACCTATGCGGAAGCGAGACGGTATTACGGAAGCGTCTGGTCCGGTGTTCCGCCAAACCAGAATGTGTGACCGGGGATGGGGGCTCAGACTTCAGTTGTGCTCGGTGGTCCAACACTCACGGGTTACATCTGGGCACCTCCCTTCTGCACGATCAACGGATACTTACAAGCAGAGAGTATCGGTTCGAGCTTCCATCCGCGTGGGGCCCGTTTTGCGTTTGCAGACGGCTCGATGCAATTCCTGAGCGACAACATTGCCTTTGAAACGTTTGTCGACTCAACCGCAATGGCCGACGGTAACATCGTCTCCGGATTCTAGAGCATTCAGCCAGCGGAAAGGTTGAGACCGCAACACGAATCGGCCGATCCGTCGCGAGTGAGTTCAATCAAGTCGGCTGGACAATTCTGAAAACCAGCCAGATTGAATACAAAAGCGCGAGTAGTGCGACCGGTGAAATTGCAAAGTACCAGCTGCGGCCACGCTGTTCCAGCAAACAGCAGATTGCCGCGCATAGCACTGAAAAGGCAAACGCGATCACGTGAGGTATGACTGGACTGGCGTATGCCGGACCTCCGAAGGGGCCGACACTCGGTGTAAGTGACATCGCCAGCACAATTCCGACGGGCAGAGCTGCGAGAAATGGAATTGCGATCGAAATTGCTGCGATCATTTTTCTGCCGGTCAATCGCTCGATCGTGAAGCCTGCACAGGCAACGACTACGAAGATTGTTGTCAGCGTGTAGACTTCCCAGCGGCGCTCGATGGGCCAGGCAAGGGCCCCGAGAAAATAGATGAGCAATGCCGGCGATACCGCAATCAGGATCGCTGAAACCAGCGTTTTCCAGAATGGCCTGGGGCGGGCCAGTTCGACGGGGGTTTCCGGTTGAGGGGGAGTCATGTTCGTTACCGAAAACCAGACGCGGCTTGGAAAAGCTTAAATTCGGAATCCGAAACAAGCGAACCCCGACCGTTGCTCGTTACGGTACTGCATCTGTTGGCGGTTCACAAATAAGCCATCCATTCCGCCGTTCAATTCGGCCGGGCACATAGCAATCTGTATCCTCAACGGCCATTCAAGCAGTTTGCGGGTTGTCGGATTCTTACGACGCAAGCGCAAGGTTGATTCCCAGACTGATTCCAATGTGAACGATCATGAAGATCAGCCCGATGAGCATCGCTCTTTTGATTTCGACGCCAAAAAAGGAGGAGACTGCAATCCCCAATCCAACAGCAGCGATAACTCCAGCCAGGATCAGGCCGGCAATTCCAAGAAAGCTCCCCAGGGCCATAGCTAACGCGGTCGTGGCGATTGCGGTGACAAACCCGATAACCAACGCGGTGACGAATTCAATGTCGTCATCGCTGACCATCTTCAGGAGTACCATGAGAACGACAGCATCAATCAGAATCATCAACATTGGTTTGCCCCATAGTTCGAATTGCTGCGCCTGAGAATTTGTCGACAGAACAGGACGAAGATAATGGCATTCTAGTGATGCGACGATCGTGCGTGTTGTTTTTCCGGTCCATTAGTTTGTTAAATGTGGACCCGAGCGTAGCAAGTGAATCACGGTTGCAGCCGAAGATCAGGGGAATGGACACGATTCCGGCCGCCAGGCCAAATATCGTTCTTGTTTTGCGGAAACAAATTGCTTCCCCAGCAAATCCCGAGGGTGGTCCGATTCAATCAAATGCGGAAAACGGTCTACGATTGCGAACCACTGACACAATCGAATGGCAAACCATGCTCACAACGCGAAAGATCCCCAGCCGGGGCAGTTGAAAGACAAAGGAACAGACAACCAGACCGATTTCGCATCCCGAATGATTGCTTTGATTCGTCGGATTTCTTTCTCCGGACTGGCTCGCACCGCGAAACGATTTTGCTGACGCCCGAATGCATCGAAGGGAGTGTACGGGTTGTGGCTCATGCTTAACCGGTTGGCGGCGTGAACGAAGCGTTAGAATGATGCAGCGGCTGAAAACGCAGCGCTTGAATAATCTGGCATCTGAATAACAACAGCAGCACCCGGTCCGCCTCAAACGAAGATAGTTCAAACTGCCTTTGAGCGAATAAAAGGTGCCGTATTTGTTAAACCATCAATCATCCGTGAAGTGCCGCTAATCTTGGATAAAGTTGTTCCAGATCATCTTCGTCCCACTTTTCACCGGCCGGTTTGCCCGGGTGCGGTACGTGAACCGTCTCCACCGGCCCGTCCTGGATCTCGAGCGTAACTGATAGGAAGTCTTCGAAGAAGTAGTCATCAAAATCCTTGCGATGATATACGTCTGCAAGGGAATCGGGATTCCGAATTGCTGATTCGTAGACTTCGCGTCCCATTGAGATCAGCCACGCGCGAAAGTCCATGAATCCATCATCTGAACAACCACCGCCGATCAAATAGGCTGCACCCCATAAATCCCATCGGTAGGCTTCGTAAAACCTCGTCGTGAACAGCCTGTCGAATTCAACGAGGTCTGCATCAGGAAGTTCTGCGAGTAAGGTCGAGATGTTATCGAGTTGTCGCGCGAAGTTGCCTTCACGGGCGGTCTGTGAAAGCTCTGAACGGGAGCCAGCGATAATCGACCAGAATTGAGATTCATCCATCTGAGCTCTCACTTCCACAACGGTACGCCGAACAGGATGTAGCGATTGAGGTAACCGGGCATCACTATCATGGCGTCAAGCAACCGACTCACAGCTGTTCCCGCACAGCATTGCATCGTCTAATTCGCGGGGATTTCCACGACGTCTCCTTTTCTTAGTTCCGGCATACTTTCGGATATTCGACAAACCGAGACGTTAGCTTCAGAACGGGTAACAACAGCTTCCCCCAGATAAGAATCGCCTCGGGAAAACAGCACAGTATCGCCAGCTTGAATTCCATCATCCTTGCCAATGGAAACAAGGGCCAGGCCGTCGTTCAGGCCCGTGATCGCTCCAGCGAACGGCAACACCGCAGGTTTACCGTCTGCAGAACTCCTACTAAACGAAAAATCCGGAGGTTGCATCATCAGTCCGCCAAGGAAGCAACTTACGCAGATCAGCACCCATAGCAACGTTGACAAACTGATGCGCATATTTCTTCCAGGGTTTTGCGATTTCATGGCTACGATTCCCGCCCGTTCACAATCTCGTTCTGTTTCATAAATTGTTGTTCCGGTGCGGATGACATTCAAGTAACACCTTGTTGTGGCCGCCTTCTCAAGGCGGCAACGCCCGTCAGCAGTCAGGCAGCAGGCTGATCAGTCAAAACGCCGAGAATGAGCGGCGACAGCCATGCAAAGATGATTGCGATGAGCAAAGTGATGACAAACAGCCTGCGGATCGTTACCGGTCTGTTCAGCATCCATAAAAACCGCCCGTTCAAAATCGCGCCTGCACAGTAAAGGACACCAAGCGTACTAAGGCGGAATCCCAGTTGAAGCAATTCGGGTAGCTCCGAGATCTTAGCGCCAACTACGGCGGTGATGAAAACCATTCGCAGGAGTATGACCGCCAGAAACAGGGTTGTCAGACCGGCAACCGTTCGCACAAACACCTTGTAACCTGCATCATGGTCGTTCATTTGAATGAGGCCGATAGTTTGTATGAAGAGCAGCGGTGAGTTGCGCGCCTTACTGATTTCTATGAGGGTGCTGCTTTGGTTTAAGCATTTGTCAAAAAACGGTGCATTGATTCCAGCCGAAGAAACTCTTCATAAATTTTCGAAGCCCAACCACGATAGATCTCCGGACCTGGATGGAAGCCATCGGAGGCCATCAGGCCGGCATCATCAGTAAATCGAAGGTCAATGTAGGTCGAGCCTTCTTCATTTTCGAGGTCGCCTCGAATCGCATTGTCAAATTCCCGCGCACGCTGACCGAGGTACCAACGCAAAGGCTGCGGAAGGGCCGGGAACCGACCGACGGGCGGCAGGCCGGATACGAATATCCGTGATACGTTGAATTTGTCACGCAATGTCTGACGCAATTCCGCCTGTTGTCGCAGCCATTCCTTACAAGGAATTCCGGCCGTTGCATCGTTTACACCTAACGAGGTCACCGCGATATGGAAAGAAGCGGTAGCCTGCTTTTTCAGTCGCCGAAGTATCAGTTCGGTTGTCGCTCCCGTTTTTGCAATCAGCTTCCACTCGACTTTGTATTGCTGACTAAGTTGTGAAACCAGGTGGCCCGGAAGTGCCGAATCAAGATCGGGCGCGCCAACACCGGCAGCTGCAGAATCGCCAACAATGAGCAGTCGAATTAGTGAGCCAGCTCCGACCGCGCCGCTCCGTTGCCCTGGAGGCTCGGGAAGGCGGGGTATGGATCGTTGAACTCGCCGCCCTTGGAAATAGAGAATCGGGGCAAGCAGATAGTAAGAGACTTTGTTCCGCACGTTTGGATACCTTTTCGGGGTGCACCAGGCCCAAAATCATAGAGTTGATCACGGCCACAATTGAATGAACTTCAGCGCACATATTTCAAAGCATATTAGCTTATTGGATAGCTCTCTCTTCAACGCGTTCTCTGTTCTCAACGATCGAAGTACCGTCAGGAAGACCACCCCATGATTGCCCCGTCCAATTCCAGATGTCCTCGATCGAAATTCGTTCCGGCTTGCCGAATTCCCGCATTTCAGTCAGCTTTTTAGACAGGTAGAACAAGTTGCTGGTTCTGGTTCGGGCGATGATGAAGCCGGACGAAAGCTCATCAATATTGACGACGAGAATCTCACGCCGGACATCCCTGGCGATAAAACGAGAAATCGGTTTGCCTGTTTCAAACGCCTGTCGAATCATTCTGACGCGTTTTTCCAGACGACGCTTCCGGAAAAGGTTCTTTATGGCCTGAAACATTCGATTGGTAAGCGAAGGCGAATGAATGGACGGGTAAATTCTTACGAGGACGCTGAACACGCAACACCCATCGGAGTCAGTAGTCCGTCTGCCGTGATTTTACATAATCAGGTTTTTGAAGCGGGTATCGGCCAATGAACCAGGTTGCAACGGCGGCTCTCATTGGGAATTGTATCGGGTACAACTGGTGTTTCCATTGCATGGGGCATACGCAATTTCCGGATTCAAAGCAGCTTCACGGGTAACACACTTTTATTTTCTGGTTGATCATCGCAATACAGGAGAATCGTTGATGAGGATGCTGGGGTTGATCGGAGGCACATCGTGGCATTCAACCATCGAGTACTACCGTTACATTAATCAGGCGGTAAACAGGCATTTTGGCAACAATACCAATCCGCCTCTGTTGTTGTACAACATGAACCAATGTGCAGTTCACGAGTTGCAACGGGCCGGCAACTGGGATGAGATTGCAGCTCTTGTTTCTGAGGGCGCTCGGTGCCTGCAAAAAGGCGGAGTTGACGGCCTGATTTTCTGTGCAAATACGCCGCACAAAGTTTTCGATCAAGTCAAGGGGAATGCCCGCGTCCCGATTCTTCACATCTGTGACGCGACATCAAAGGCGATACTCGCGAGTGAGATTTCGAAAGTCGGTCTGATCGGAACCCGGTTCACGATGGAAAAGTCGTTCATGATTGATAGGTTTGCCGTCAATGGTGTCGAAGCAATCGTTCCCGACTCCGGCGACACAGTTAGAGAATTGCATCGCGTCATTCAGGAGGAATTGACCTTCGGCAAAGTCGAACCGCAGTCAAAACGATTTGTCATGCAGGTAATTGACTCATTGATCAAGCGCGGAGCACAAGGTGTTGTGCTGGGTTGTACCGAGTTCCCGTTAATGTTTGCCAGCGGAGAAATTGGGGTTCCGACATTCAACACCACTGAACTTCATGCTAAAGCAGCGACGGATTTTGTCCTGGCTGGATAGCTCACAGGCCAGCGGGGATCGTTGCCAGAACGTTTGCTCGGGATTGATGCAGAGTCAAACATCTTTGTCGTTTGCCCTCGTTCATGATTTTGAACTCTTTCCTGGCTCAAGCGTCCGTCGCCTCTAACGCATTGTCTGTTTACGAGCGTTTCCAGAGAAAATGTATGCGTCATTCCCCGGCTTCACGATTGCCGAATAGTGATTTGAACAACTCCACGTATCCGAAAATGAACTGATGTGGGCCGAACAAGGCTCCACCCAACCTGACGTACAGTTCGAGGAAGCTAAGCAGGAATGCAAAAAGGATCGAAACCCGGATGATGGTGTACTCCGGGCCGATCAAGTAGAACGGAATTGCGCTGGCGATCATGCCTGTGACGCCAAGTGCCTGATATATGCGTGCTTTGCGACTGAAGTTGTTTCTCCCTATGACGGCTTTTTCAGGATCGGTCGGAACTGCCGAACCAGTGACATGAAATTGGTCCGAATACGATGAGCAGACCGCCAACGACAATCAACAGCACTGACTACAAATCGAGTGTGCCAACTAGAGTCGGCGAATACTGCTTAACGTAAAGTGTGTGTGACACAGTGCACCCGCCAAGGCCGCCTAGCAGTGTCAGCAATCCGATAGCTCCGCAACGGCGATCCCATTTGTGGCGGGAAGCGTTCACCTCCCGCCACCGGCGGCGCAGCGACCACTCGCCATCAGGTTTGTTTGATTCGTTCAAATTGGTTCCACCGGTGATTTTGCGGGCATCACTTTTGCATTTGCGTTTAACACAGGTGAGCTACAACGCTTGTTGTGCCAAAACTTCGAGTTGTTCCTTTTTGAACAACGAAGGCCGGCAATAGTACCGGTCCACCGTAACGCCAATCCGCGATTTCCGCGTAATCTCCACCGCACCATTGTTGGTATTGAAAGGTTGCTGGGTTGCGAAGCACTTTCCAGCATCGGTCCTGCCAGGTTTTCAGGTCTGTATTTTCGTAGTTATCGGCGCGCCGAACAAACCCTTCAATCACAGGTTGAGGGACAGAGTCGAAGCCATCATGGAGAGCATGACCAACAACGAAATACAGGATGAACAACATGAATTTCCGCGAGGGGCAGGATTCGTCCGCCGCCAGCTCCAGAAGGGCGTTTTCATGCCGAGTCCATGCGAGGGCGAGCGGCCAATCCGCGCACGGTTGCTCCAACCATGGATCGCGCGTGTTGCGGGCCCATTCTCGAATGTCTTCCGGCGAAGGCTGCCATGGATCGTTCATTTGAAACTATGTCTTCGCGATGGACGGCAAGCACGCACGTCGGTTTCGAAATTTATTGTGGAAGAGGGCTGGCGTGATATTCGTATTTTACGACAGCGTCAGGATTCGTCCATTCATCTCGAATCTGCTGAGCCGCACCGCGCATGCAATTCTTGAGTTGATGGTTGCCGCACAATTCCAGATTCAAAATCAAGTCGTCTCTTGTTCCCCATAATTTTGTGTCCGCGACAGAAAACGGGCCAGCTATCTTACGCGCGACGATTAGCTTTCTAATTTCATCGGGCGTGTAGTGTCGAATTCCAACCAGCGGAAATGCAGATCCGATATCCGCAAATTCCATTATGCTGCCTTGTCGAAATGAAATTGCGGCATCGTTGAACATCTCGGCGGTGATTCGCGCGGCTCCGTCCCCGTCGGTAAAGAGGGGCCCCAACTGGTAATCGAACCGTTGCCTTGCGTATGTCTGGCAAAACAACGCAATCGGGCTGCCAGAATAGGGCACAGTCTCAAGCGTTCCCTTCGAACAGGTAGACGTAACAACCTGTATGTCTACCAGGCGAGGAAATACCAAGTTGTTCATCAGAGTCCTTCAGTGGCAAAGTGTTCTAAGACACGGGCCTAGGTTTTCGGGTGTCGGCTGGTGGTGCGGAAATAGCGAAAAATTCTTCCAGCGAAAAATGCTACAACCAGACCGGATGCTAAGACTAGCGGAAAAGCACAGATCGAAATGGTCAGAGCATACCAGGTCCAATCTCTATGAACTTGCCTCTCATAGTATTTGACTTTTGATGAATCCCATGAATTCAAGTCGTCAGGATCATCTCCTTCAGATTCCGATACGCCGTCGGCGCCCGGGGAATAGCAATGCAGGTGATAATTCGAATTCCAGATTCCACCTGTTTCGATAACGCGAAACTGGAATTCGTTCCCCCATGGGTCTTCCACGTAGTCCGGCAGGGAGCTTTGCAGGATCGTCAATTGTGTCGCATGATCACGGCTCGAGTTTTGTTCACAAACGAGACGGATAAACTGGATTTGCCCATAGGCTTCTTCGTGAACGTACCGATAGCCGGATGAAGAATCGGCAACTGAATAGTTGTATTCCGGAAACCTGTCGTCAGCGAAACGGGCCGCCACAGGGAATGAAATCGCAAGCGCAAAAACTGCCCAAAGCATGTGTCTCAATGAGAATCTCAATTTTCGCGCCATAGGACAAAAGCAGGATGCTGGAGTTAGGGCTGTTGGAGAATGCCGCGCACGAGCGCTGTGTTGTCAATTCGTAGCCATCCGCGTATGCGTTGGAATGCGCATCTCATTGTTAGCGCGCTTTCGAAAATCCTCAATGCCTGGATGCAGGCTTCGACATGCCACGTAATCTCCTGATGCACTAACAGCGACAGCGCAGGAAACAACAGGCGTTGATGGTTTCTCGCAAGTCTGTGTGCCATACCGGGCAGCACAACAAACGTTCTTCTCAGTTCGTAAGCAGACTGCGGCGCCGACCAGCCGCAGGATTGAATTACGTTAAGTATTTTGAGGTGTTGGAACCGTCTGTTTTGTATATGCCGACCAAAGAGAAAGAACAAACGAATCTGCGGTGTTAGTCGCGGCCGTTTTTGCAATCACTTCAAAGTCATCTGAAACGTAAGATGCCAGTTCATGCTGATTGGTGGCATTGCTTACGAGCAGAAATGACTCACGCCTGATGTCCTCGAGTTGACCGTCACACTTGGCGGCAGCGTCAAACTGAGACCACGCCGCATTTATGGCGTTGTACGAGCGCATCCACTCTTTGCTGAAATCCTTGTCATCGCGGGCGTCAAGAATCGCATCGTGATTGAGTGAAGCGATGATTTCCGGCGCGAGCACATCGCCGTTCTCGATTGCCATCTGGATTTCGCCAAGTGTCGGCAACATCAGAATCTCCGATTTCTACATGATCGCAATACCCATGCGACCGCGCCGCCAAGGCGGTCACCGTGCGATAGCTCTTTGTCAGGAGAAAGTGTTCGAGGCGGCGTCCACTTCCACGTGGAGTTTGTTGAATCCGTCAAGAGTTTATTAAGCACGGGTTTGCTAAGTTCTGGTCCAACTAGCGGTGTTTACCTGGTGCATGTGCCGCTATTTGAAAGTTTGTGTTTTGATGAGTTTGCCCGCTTCATCATAGACTTTCCAAGTGCCCTTTTTCTTACCGTGTTCAAAGCGGCCTTCGTCCCAGAGTTTGCCATTGGAATGGTATCGCTTCCACGCGCCGTGTTTTTGCTCTTCATCGTCGAAGCCGCCTGTCGCCCGTGGTTCGCCCGTTTTAAAGAACCATTTCCATCGGCCTGAAATCTTTCCGTCCTTGAACCTGCCGGACGATTGCATCTGGCCATTGTTGAGAAAGTACTTCCACCTTCCCGACTTCTTTCCGTTGTCAAATTCTCCCTGGCATGAGACGAGGCCGTTTTTGAAGAAGAGCTTGAATGGGCCATTCTTAGGATTGCCATTTTCATCGATTCCCGGAATGTCTTTCATTGGGCGCGCTCCTTTTTGAATTGACTGTTGGAGTGGAGTGACTGCAGCCGTGTACAGACTGCCGCCGCGGAGATGAGTGTTGTACAGTCCATCATCCGGCAATAACCGAGCTGGCTCGCCGGGCAGACTGTCACACGACCTCACCCCTCCCGTCTGGTAGTGCCATTAGCCGGGACGTAATCAGTATATCGTTTTCGCTGCCGGAAAATATCGACCGCGCCGTTGACGATTCCAACGAGGCCACCGACGTAACTGAAGTTGTGCATCGTTCCAGCCCTCGCAAACGCAACATCATCATCAATTGCATTTCCGTATCGAGTCAGTTCGCCGACGGTTTCAGCATCAACGATCATAAATGCGACCGCAAGCGCAACCAATCCGACTGTCATGGTTGTTGCAGCCACAACTCCAAACACACGGATCATGCCCGGAAAGTAGTTTCTGTTTCCGCGAATCAACAAGCCAAGCGGAATGAGAACGATCCCGATAACGGCTCCCATCCACCATGATGCACTCCAGCCGACGTAAGCTGCGCCGACTCGATCCTGGAAGTGAATCATCCCGAACTGCTGGAATTTGTATTTCGTAAAATATTCAGGAGAGACTGTATAGGAAACCTGGTTGTGGATCGCGCCGTATGTGCCGGCAAGAATGCACGCGACGACAAGCAGTACCGGAATCAACAGAAGTTTCACGATCGGAACTCCTTGAGTGTAATGACGTCTTCCTTGGTTGCTCAACAGCCTCGTCTATGCCTCAGAAACCTCTTTTTTGTCTGCTCTCACTCTGAGGGCGCAAGGGACTCTACTGACGGCTCTGGCCTGAGCTGAAACCCGTCATTGAACCGTCGTCTCCTTCACCGGCCCAGAGCTTGTCATAGTCATCCCTGGAAAACTCCTGGCTCGTTCCGTTTGTGAAGCCGACCATGTAACGCCCTTCTGCCCCTTCCGCTTCAAAAAGAATCGGCTTCGGAGGAACACCATTGCCGCCGACCGTCGACCAGCGGATTTTGTAGGGCAGACCGTCGCGCTCGCTGATGAACAGGCCGTCAATGTCGCTTTGCGTAATGCCAAGCCGGCCGAGGCGAGTTTCACTGATCGAGCTGATGTATGACCGGAATTGGGCTTCGTCAGGAGGGCCGGTCCAACTGTTTTTCGCTTGATAAGTGGAATATAGAACAGCGAGTTTTTTTATTTCCGTGTCGAAATTCTCTGCAAACATCGTGTCCGGATCAGGGCCATTGCTGCAGCCCGACAGAAGCAGATAGAGACACAATACGGGTAGAAACACAAAGCGCATTGAGGCAAGACTCCGGACAAAAAAGAAGCCCTCACAACCGCACGCGAGGGCGCACCTGATCGAGAAGACTAAAGATTGTCCAGAGTCGTAGTGGCTCCATCAGCTCGCTTGCCGAGATGGATCATCAAAATCAGATCAGCATTGTTGTTGATCGAGGTCGTGGAGCCGTCACCCATGACAGCGACCGTAGTACCGGGATGAGCCGAACCGAATCCAAGTTCGCGTGTATTGCCGGTGTCTCCATCAATCCAGCTGGCCGGTCGCCCGGCAGAATCACCAAGCAGAGGTACAGCTTCTGAGCCTGCCCACCAGCCCGGACGCTCCAGTGATACAAGCCGCATGGTGCTCCAGTCCGCGTTGTGGAAAGCGCCGAAGTCCCACCAGTTATGCCACCAGACCGAAGACGAGTACGAATAGTGATTTGAATTAACTGCTTTTTCCATGAACATGACCGTGTTAGATACACCGTCGCTGACGCTGCCGAATCCCACGTCCTGAAATTTGGTTACTGCGGGCGGGCTGGCATCCACGTTGGTGTGACCGCCTTTGACGATGATTCCGGTCCAGCAGTTCTGTTGCTCGTTCGGATCAGGTCCAGTGTTGTTGCGGAACTGGAAGAAGAATGGATCCACGTTTCCATCTTCATCCGCCCACGGGCCGACGACACCTGCGTAATCATTGAGTGCGACGGGAAAAAGGAAGTTCGGATTGATCGAAAACCGGCGACCGCGTGAGGGGCAGCTGAAAATCTCCGCGCCCGCTTCGGCAATCGCAGGCTCGCCACCCCATAAACCCAGCTCGCTTCTCTGGTCGTTCAAGTTGCCCTGCTCTACATAGTTGAGCACCTGATAGGCCCAGCCGATGTTTTCATAGCCGAACTGGGGGGCGAACTGCTGGTCGACGCTGCCGAGATTCCAGTAGCTGTCCGAACAACCGCCTGCAGTCGGAAAATGCCCGAACGAAGACTCAAAGTTGTGCGCCGCAATCCCTAGTTGTCGCATGTTGTTCATGCAGGACGTTCGACGCGCTGCCTCGCGAACCTGCTGGACTGCCGGAAGCAGCATTCCGATCAGGATTCCGATAATCGCAATGACGACGAGCAGTTCAACCAGTGTGAAGCCGAGGCGTCTTGATTGTTGCATTTTGAATATCCTCTTAGATGCGGCCTTGATTGATACTCAGGCCCGATTTTATCTACGCCGTTTCTATCCCGCACCAGTCAGCGCTACGTGGACGAGTGCGGCGCTTGTCGTAGGCTGAAACGTCGCAGGCTGAACCAACGCGGAACCGGTCAGCATAGCTGATTCCAAAGACAGCACTAAGATGGATTGCCCCGACGCAGCGGTGCAGGAGAAGTCCAACAAAATCGATCTTAGACCAAAGAAAAACATGCCGCCAGTTTTCGGATCGCCTTTGGCAATCTCAAACAGGTCAATACGTGCACGAATCACTGGCAGTCTGATGCGAAAGCAGTCACGGTCGCAGGTATTGTCTCCGGTCGCCACCGGCGACTTTCCTGACGAAACGATCTGAAACAAGGGTAATCCGCT
>JBCCFB010000122.1:0-17457 GCA_039029995.1 Planctomycetota bacterium | reverse complement strand
CTTCCTTGCTGAGGAATCCGACGAATTCGACGTGCTCCTCAATCCCGAGTTCTTTTCGAAGCGCCTCGAGTTTCGGACGTTGATCACCGTCACCGGTGATAATGAACTTTGCCTTGTGCTTGCTCACGACTTCGGGAACAGCTTGAAGCAGATACTCCAGGCCCTTGCGCTCGATGAGCCTGCCAGTAAACAGAACGCGCGGCATATCATTAGGTGGAATTTCTCTCGTACATTCATTGACTGTCGTGCCATACGGCAGGACTTCGCAATCCACGCCGGCCAGTTCTGTTACACGTGAAGCCGTATCAGTGCTGTTGGCGATACAAAGGTCAGCCGCCCGTAAGCCCTGGCGGAGGAACGGGATGATCCACTTCTTACGCCTCGCCAGAGCAAATTCCGCTCCGTGAGACATTACGACCAGTGGGCAGCGGTTGAAAAAGGATGCCACCTGGCCGATCACTGAGTGCGGAAAAGGCCAGTGAACATGTATCGCATCGAAACGGCGGGTCATTCCCAGCCATGCAGCAACAAGGCACCCCATCAACACGTACGGAAGAGCGAGAAGTTGCCTCCAGGCAGTTCGCACGCGATAGGTTGCGCCTTCCTCGTGGGTCAAAGTTTCCAGAAACTTCGGGGCATAACGGAAGCGAACGACTTCAATGCCATCGAGCAGGTGAGACTTGAGCCCTTTGTATGTGGGCGCAAGTACGGTGATCTCATGGCCCTGCTCTTTCAGCCGACGGTGGGTCTCCCGCATCCACGGAACAGCATAGTCGTCCTGATGTCGTGGATACGACGATGAAATTACTAGTATCTTCAGCGGCTCTTGCGTGGTTTTCATAGTGCTTCTCTGAATTTCGGATTTCTAACCGGTAGGTACCGTCAATCAAACTTTCGCGGTCCTTCCACCTCGAACATCCGTCATTGGCAGCGTGAGGGCATTGACGTCGCCGACGGTCTGGGCGATCTCCGGCAAAGCAGCCTGAACCTCTACGTTCTTCCGCACGAGCAGTTCACAGAACAGTCCTGATGTTGTGGTAACCGCTGCAATGGCGAGAAACACAAGACCGGTGAGTATCAGAACAAGCCCCTTGACCAGAGCAGCTCCGCAAATAACCCCGGTGAGAACCAGTACCGAACCGATTGACATGTAACCCGCGGCCCATGTGTTTGCGAAATGCGACGGCCTTTCCTTGTACTTTCGGAGGAAGCCGATGGTCAACATATCGCTGAATCCACGGATAAACCGTTCGATGCCGTACTTTGATTTTCCGTGCTGGCGGGCATGATGCTGGACAGGGATTTCTGAAACGCGAAACCCTTCCATCCCAGCGAGCGACGGAACCATTCGGTGCAGTTCTCCGTACAGCTTGACCGTTTTGGTTACTTCACTGCGGTAGCACTTGAATCCGCAGTTGTGGTCATGCAGGTGAACCCCGCTGCAGTAGCTCAGCATCCGGTTGAATATCCGGCTCGGAAGCACCTTATGCCAGGGGTCATGCCGGACCTTCTTCCACCCGCTGACAAGGTCGTAGCCATCTTCAATCTTGTCTAGAAAACGGGGAATCTCCTGCGGATCATCCTGCAGATCGGCATCCATTGTGAATACGATGTTGCCGACAGCTGCGTCGAAACCAGCTTGCAGGCCGGCGGCCTTACCACGGTTTCCGCGGAACTTTATTCCGCGGACAACTTCATGGACGTCTGCCAGTGCTTCGATCACCATCCACGAATCATCCGTGCTTCCGTCATCAATAAAGATGATCTCGATGGCTTCGGGATCTGGAACGTGCTCAAGAATCCGGCTTGTCAGTTCATCAAGGGTCTCTTCTTCGTTGTAAACCGGAATTACAAACGACAACTCTACCTGCCGGATGCCATTGCGCACCGGTGTCTCGTACGAATGGCCTTCACCATTCGACCTGTTTTTGGTCTTCATTTCATTCTCCTGCCAGAGTGTTAGGTCGGCTGAAACCGGGTTCTCCGGGCTCAGCCGACTGCACCCCTTGCGCACGCCGTGCCAGAACTAATTTGTTTCCGGTCAAATCAATTCTGCGGGGTTTCTATTCAGATCGAGCCGTCTGGCAGGGTTAAAAGGGCAGCCCGGAGGGCAGGAAGTTCAGTCACACTGAACATTGTGACTGAAAGAAATACTGACATTTCGAAAGTGTCTTGAGCCCTCTACAGCAGCGAACCGGCTCAAGAAACTAGAACGATACAGATGGCGATGCACAGAACGACAAGGAACAAAGCAACTGGAATTCCTAGCAATACAGCAGGGATAACCATCCACATCCTGCCGGCCCCGGCTTGTTTTCCCAGCCATGTAAATTCGGCCTCTTCAAGTGGCGGGTTCGCTTCGGCAGCCGTTGCCAGATCGGCGAGTGGCTTCATCCATCCTTCAGCCGTCTCAGTCGTAATTTCATCCGGCACCCGATTGGGTGTGAATCCGCATGATCCCGGCCCCCAGCGAAGCAGGTTGCCGTTGGCCACTCCCGAGTCCTCGCGTAGCAGGAGATTGATATCGCCCATGACACCTCGTGACTCTACAAACTTCTGAGCCCACTGTGGCTCCCGCGCAAAAACGTGATAGCCCGGAAGAAGGGCGTCGAGTGATTCGACATGATGATTCCGGTTCAGCCGCTGGAGCCAGCGCACCAGCCAGCCTTGGCGCGAACTTGAATTTAAGACCATCAGATAAGTTGAGATCGACGTGTCAACGTGAATGTCGAGGATCAACCCGGAAAATTCGCGATAGCTGATGTCAGGAGTCGCATAGCGGTTCCGCGAACGGACTCCGACAGCAACCGTTGTCTGACGACCTTCGTACACACCGGTAAACTTCATACATCCCAAAGACTGATGTTCGGTAAACCCAAGCTGTGAAAATACCTTCCTGTAGCTGGCAGCTGTCCGGCTCAGGTCGGTCATTGCCAGAGGTCTGCCAGCAGCGGAATGTGTCGTCGCAACCGTATTCATGTTCGATGCCCGCCATCGCGTGAAAAGTGAGAGCCTGACAGTCAATCCGGAATTCTCTCCGCTCCGGTCATACAGAAAAGGAAATACCTGCAAAACTTTCCTGTCGCATCGCCGATAGCTCCAGCCATCCGTTGATAACATCGAGTTTGGACGGATAAGGGCGCCGACCGCTCGACACAGGCACTGCGTGAGCTTATACCAGAGTTATGCAGACGGGTTTTCTTACAACACGGTGGAGCGTAGTGCTTCAAGCGGCCGACAAAGATTCGCCCGCTCATCAGGAAGCATTAACTCAGTTGCTCAAGGACAACTGGTTCCCGCTGTTCACCTACCTGCGCAGGTCAGGGCGCTCGGCTGAGGAAGCTGAAGATTTGATCCAGGGATTCTGCACGCGCTTGATTGAGAAAGGTCTGTTGTCCGGAATCGAAGGAAAACACCGGGGCCGGTTTCGTAGTTATCTACTCGTGTGCCTGAAGAACTACGTAACGGACGAATGGAAAAAAAGCGTCGCCCTCAAGCGAGGAGGAAAAGACCGGCCGGTTTCCATTGATGCTGCCGAGGCAGACCGCCGCTACCTGGTAGAGCCGTCTCATGAACTGACTCCGGAACGAGCCTTCGATCGTGCATGGGCCGTTGAAATGGTTCAGCGCAGTCTGGCGAGCCTGAAGGCTTCCTGGAAAAAATCGGATAAAGCAAAACAGTTCGCCGCTCTAAAAAACTATCTCCTTCCGGATGATCAGGTTCCTTCCTATGCCGAGACGGCTGAACAGCTGGAAATGAACCTCGATACACTGAAGGTAACGATTCACAGGCTTCGCGCTGAGTTCCGAAAAACCCTGTGCACGCATGTTTCCGAAACTCTGGGGCGCCACGATCTTCTGGAAGATGAAATTAATCACCTTTTTTCCGCGCTTTGTTCGTAACAAGCAGAAACAGCCCTAGTGAGTAATTCGGGGCGTCTGCGCGCATAATATTACCGGCGGATGCGCCGGTAGCGGACGGCGTCGCCGGATCTACACAACCATTCACTGTGAATTCCACCTAAAAGGCAATTCTAGGTCAGCCAATTGGAAAACGGCAACAGCCAACCTGATTCCCGCAGTCCAGCGGGTTGCCGCAAGTGCGGATCGAAAACACATCCGGAAGAGACGGCTGGTCTCTGCCCCAGGTGTGTCCTTGTTGCTGCCGTTGGTTGCATAACCGCGGATGACCACCCGGCTCTGGGAACGATGGCGGTTAATGGCCGGTGCCCGACGGTGGATTCGCTGAACAGGGAACTGCCCGATTTTGATTTCCAGCAGTTAATAGGCCGCGGTGGCAGCGGCTGGACCTTTCTCGCGAATCAGAAAAACCTGGGTCGCCCCGTTGCGGTCAAGCTGATGCGCAAAACGGGATCGACTACCCCTGACGCTGTCGAGCGATTTCAACGGGAAGCCGGGATCCTCGCCAAGCTGAATCACTCCAATGTTGTCACAGTTCACGACTTCGGCTCGACCGAACGTTTCCTTTACATCGTGATGGAGTACGTACCCAACGCGACGTTGCGGAACCTGATTCTGTCAGGCACTCTTCCCGCGCGCGAGGTTGCCCGTATCGGCAGTCAGATTTGCGCTGCGCTTTCTTTTGCTCATGAAAACGGCCTTGTACACCGCGACATCAAACCGGAGAACATTCTGGTCGTAACGACAGAACCTGACACCGAAGTTCGTGTAGCGGACTTTGGAATTTCCCGCGCTTCGGTGGAACGAGAATCTTTTGATGGCCTGACGGCAACAGGACTAATCGTTGGCACTCCATTCTACATGGCGCCCGAACAGCAGGTGCCCGGGCGAACGGTTGACCATCGGGCCGATATCTACTCGACGGGAGTTGTGCTTTACGAAATGCTGACCGGCCGGCTTCCACAAGGCAACTTCCCCTCACCATCGGCTCTATCCGGTTGCAGCGCTGCGATGGATGCAACGTTGCTCAAAGCACTGGCAAATGATCCCGCGCGTCGCTATGAATCGATTTCTGAATTCAAAGACCAACTCGATGCGATTAAAAACCCGGTCGATCAATCGGCTGGTTCGAAGACGGCGATTCTAGTTCTTGCAGTTCTCTTTCTCGCTGCGCTGATTGGTATCGCAGCCATAAGCAGCAGCGGAACAGGGGAGGGCAGTGTAGCGCGGTCCGGTGACCAGTCTGACAACGCGGCTGCTGTTTCCAATGAGGACGCTTTCAGCGCAAATCCAAAGGACGCGGACACTACCGACACCGGGACGGCCAGTAACACAGGGACGGCCAGTAACACAGGGATGTCCAGTAACGCAGGGATGCCCAGTAACGCAGCGACTTCCAGCGCAGACGCTGCTCAAACAGATCGCAGCGGGCAATCTGGCGAAGAGTCGGGTGTGGTGCAACCATCGGTGAACCCATTCGATGTTCCTCCCAATCCTGTTTCAGATTCTGAGAGGCGCGCTGCAGTATCCTTGCAGGAAATTCCGCGCGGTTACCGTTCGTTGCTGAACCAGTTGGAATCAGACAATACTCACACCATTCGAGACGCGCTTGGGAATCTCGCTGCTATTCCGCCCGAACCTGAGATCAAAGCCGTCAGTGACGCGGTGAGGACTGCTATCGATCATAGTGATCAATGGGTGCAGAAGGACGCATTGACCACGATCGTTGAAGTGGATCCTGACGGGTGCGCTGAGGATCTTGTCAGAGCTCTCGATTTCAATTTCATGTTGCGAAATCATGCGATGGGTTTGATTGCGGAACTCAAGAACCCGGCATCCATCCCGGGCTTGGCAGCGCACATGGGGGGTAACGATCATCAGTGGATAGTTGACGCGCTGGTCAAATTCGGCACCGATGCAGAACCGGAATTCATCGAGTTCCTCGACGGCGAAAGCCTCTGGATGTACAAACTGGCCGTTATCAAAGCCCTCGCTATTGTGGGCACAGAATCCAGCATCGCATCATTGGAACGTCAACAGCGCAGTGCTAATGCGCATCTTGCTGATGCTGCTGGTGTATCTCTGCGCCGGATTCATGACCGAATTGAACGTGGTCAAAATCCCGCTGCTACCACTGCCTCAAATGACAATGATGAGAGTGCCGACGCCGATGATGACGAAAACTAGGCCGGCACCACCAGCTTGATCAAATCCAGGCTGTCTTTATGTAGAATACGTCTTTCGCCTCAACATCTACAATCGCGAGAGACAGTTGATTAACCGCCGACGATTCGCTGCGTACGTTCTGTTTCCGGTCTTGCTATGTTTTGCCGTCACGCCCGCTGTTGCTCAGCGTCGAGGGCCTGAGATTCCCGATTTCACCCGGGGCGATGCGATACCCGATGGTTACAACCACGACTGGAACCTGGGTCCGACCGGCGCACGTGGCTGGATCTACAGCAACCGCATGGAAACAACTGAAGCTCGACAGATTCTGATCACCGAAGTCGAGTCAGGTTCTCCCGCGGACAGCCGGCTGGAGCCCGGAGACGTGATACTTGGAGTTTCAGGTAGAGACTTCAGTTACGATCCTAGAACCGAACTCGGGAAAGCGATCACGGCTGCAGAAGCTGGCACCGGTTTGCTTGACCTCATGGTCTGGCGCCCACAGGGAGACAGCGGAAACACAGGTGACGTCACGCTCGAGCTTGCGGTCAAAGGCAGTTACTCTGAAACAGCGCCATTTGATTGTGAGAAGTCCAGGGTGATCTTCGAGCAGGGTTGCGAAGTTCTCGCGATGCAAATGACACAAGATCCGCGACGGGGAAATCGAATCGCGCGCGCCTACAACGTTCTTGCCTTGCTGGCGAGTGGGCAAGAAGAATACCTCCCCCTGATCCGTGAACAAGTCAGCGATTTTGCGCGGTTCACCGATCCACGCGGACGCATGTTGCATTCGTGGTATTACGGCCCGGCAAATCTTGTGGTGGCTGAATACACGCTTGCAACCGGCGACACCAGTTTCATGGACGATCTTGAGCGGATCACAATGGAGATTGTCCGCGGTCAGAGCGATGTCGGATCATGGGGACATCGTTTCAAGCGTCCCGACGGCAGGCTCAACGGGTACGGCATGATGAATGCGCCTGGACTGCCGATGATTCTTTCGCTAGTCCTTGCAAGAAAAGCCGGTATCAACAATCCGGAGCTGGACGAGGCAATCGAGAGGAGTACCGGGCTTATCCGTTTTTACGTCGGGAAAGGAAGCGTGCCGTATGGCGACCACGCCCCCTGGATTGAAACACATGACGACAATGGCAAGAACGGTGTTGCCGCAGTCATTTTCAATCTCCTTGGAGACCATGAGGCTGCAAGTTATTTTTCACGAATGAGTGTTGCTTCCCACGGAAACGATCGCGAGCTTGGACACACAGGAAACTATTTCAACCTGCTATGGGCTATGCCGGGTGTTGCGATCTCAGGTCCCAATGCCACCGGCGCATGGCTCGAAGAGTACGGTTGGTATTTCGATCTTGCACGGCGCTGGGACGGAGCATACCGCCATCAGGGTCCGCCCGAACGGGGAAATGACAGCTACAACGAATGGAATTCAACCGGTGCGTTTCTGCTGGCCTACGCACAGCCGCTCAAACAGCTCTATATAACCGGTAAACAGGACGACGTCGTTTCCCCGGTCAGTCATGAGCTTGCCGAAAGCCTGGTCAACGATGGTCGCGACTACAGCCATCGCACCAAACACGAAGCCTACGACGTTCGAACTGATGAGCAGCTTCTTCAAGGCCTTTCCAGTTGGTCACCCGTTGTAAGAGAACGATCCGCCATTGCGCTTTCGCATCGCGAAGCAGATTATGAATCGACTCTGATCGAGATGCTGCGGTCCGAAAGCTTGAATTCACGCGTTGGCGCCTGTCAGGCCCTCCAGAAATATGGAGTACTGGCTGAGGGCGCCGTGCCTGCACTCGCAGAAACGCTGGACGCGGAAGATCTCTGGTTGCGCATCAAAGCCGCCGAAGCACTGGCTGCGATGGGCGATGCGGCGCGACCGACCATCCCGAAACTTCTGGCAATGCTTGCCAGTTCCGATCCCGAAAACGATCCGAGAAATATGCAGCAACGCTTCCTCTGTTTTGCGCTGTTTAACCGCGGAGAGGGTTTGCTGAGCCGTGGACTCAACGGTGTCGATCGTGATGCTCTTTACGCGGCGGTAAGAGCCGGACTTGGAAACGAAGACGGACGTGCCCGTGGCTCGCTTGCTTCCGTCTATCAGCGACTTTCCTATGAAGAAATCGAACCGCTTCTTCCGGCAATTTACCACGCGGTCGTAGAACCAGCGCCTAGTGGCGAGATGTTCGCAGATGGTATCCGGCTGGCTGGGCTGGATATTCTTGCGGAACATCGGATTGAAGAAGGAATGCAACTGTGCATCGATGTCATCGAGTTTGATCGCTGGGGCCAGAACGACCGGCTTCCGCGCTGCCTGAGAACGCTTCAGAAGTATGGTCGCTCGGCGATGCCGGTTGTCGATGAGCTTGAAGAAATCCTGGACGACCTCTGGGTTAAAGAAGATCCAAAAGCCAAACCGGAACAAATCGATCTACTTGAAGAAACGATTGCTGCGATCAAAGATGCCGAAGACGGCCCGGACCTCCGGTCGATCACCGACGTTGAGTGACATTCTGTCTTTTCAACCGCTCAATCAATGGCCCGGATACTGATGCGTGTGTGGTTGCGCATCTGTCACATGCCGGAATTCCCTCACAACAGGACCTTCGGTGCCTGTCGTATCAGTTTTGGGCTCATCGAAGTCTGAATTGATACGCCGAAATTCTGCGCGTCATCAGGCACTGAACCTATCTTCTTGCAGAGCTACTTTCACTCCGGCCAGCTAAATAGCGCGCTCGATTGAGCAACGGAAATCGCTCAGGATCGGTATCGAAAACCGGCATCCCGGTAACAGTCCGGCCTTTGGATGGGTTCATTAAATACAGCGGCAAATGGCAACCGACAACGGCAACAACCTGAACAGCGAACAGACGACAGGGCGTCCGTCTGCGCAGGCTGAGTCAGGTGCCGCCGAAAAGACCGGCATCTCAGGCAGTGGTGCCGATTCCGGTTCAGTCCACAACCAGCCTTCACGGACTCGAAAAAGAAACCGCAGAAAAACTGCCGCTGGAAAATCCAACCGTTATCAAACGACCGGCCAGTTGGGTCGCGGTGGATGGGGAGTTGTCGAAAGCGCTTTAGACCGCCAGCTCAAACGGCCGGTGGCGATCAAACGAATCGCCTCTGACGGGCACATTCCTGCACCGCTCAAACAACGCTTCCTTTACGAAGCACGAATCACAAGTCAGCTGCAGCATCCGGGTATTGTCCCCGTCCACGAACTCGAAGAAGGGGGTTCACACGGCGACACCTTCTACGTGATGAAACTGCTCAGCGGCGACACTTTTCGAAGATCGATCCGCGAAACGCATCGTGAATTCGAAGCTTCAACGCGCAAAAGCAGTTACAAGCTGCGGGAAATGCTGCTGCCGTTGCTGGAACGATTTGTAGATATTTGTGATGCAGTTGGGTACGCGCATCAGCAAGGTGTACTTCATCGCGACTTGAAGCCGGACAATGTGATGGTCGGCGAATTCGGCGAAACCATGGTCGTAGACTGGGGACTTGCAAAACGGTTCAACGAACAAAGCGAACCAGACGACGAAACAACGATCAACCAGCGTCTGGAGAGTACCGGTGCGTTGCTTGGTGACGCGGTTTCGCTTACCGATCGTACCGTCGCCGGTTCTGTGATCGGAACCCCTGCGTACATGCCTCCGGAACAGGCAGAAGGAGAAATAGAAAAGTTCTCTCCGGCCTCGGACATCTTTTCGCTCGGGGCAACCCTGTATGAGATTGTTGCCGGAAATCATCCTCACGCCGACGCGGAATCGGGAACGGTTCTTGAGCGTGCACGAAAAGGCATGCGGACGGTCGCCCGATCTGTGCGACCGGAAGTTCCTCGCGCACTCTGTGCGATTTGCGAGAAAGCAATGGAGTTCGAACCTGCCGAACGCTACTGCACGGCAACAGCACTTGCCGATGATGTCCGGAAGTTCATTTCCGGCGAGCCGGTCAGCGTCCTCAAAGAGAACTTCGTCGAAAAAGCCGTAAGATGGTGTCGCCGGAATAAAGCGATTGCCTTCAGCAGCGCGATTGCAACCATCTTCGTAATGCTGGCGGCGCTGACTGCAGCTCTTTTGATTAACGAAGCCCACAAAGCCGAACTTGCAGCGCATCAGCAGACTCAGCAAGCCTACAGCGAAACACTTCGACGACTTGAGCAGAGCCGCCGCGCAGCGGACCAATGGCTGATTGAATTGAGCGGATCGTTACAGTTCTATCCGGGCCTGGCTCCAGTGCGACAGGAACTGCTTTCGCAAGCCACGAATCACTATGAAGAACTCCTTGACTGCGAGCTTTCAACTGGCTCTATGAACATTCAGCCGGTTGCAAATTTCGAGAACAGTCATGCACATCACCTGTATCTCGAACGCGCAAAAGTCCTGTTGCGGCTGGGTGATCTGCATCGCTTGCAAGGCGCCACTGATACTGCCCTCATTCGATATGACTCTGCCGCGGGAATCCTGGCCACACTTCGAAATCAGATTTCAACAGACGGCGACAACCTTCTTTATACGGACGTACGGCTGCAATCAGTCAATGTGGTTGTTGGTCAGATATTATCCGGGATTCATAGTTCCGATGAGTTCCTTCGATGGAGCCAATGGTTCGATACCGAACTGGCATCGCGAGGAATCGTTGCCGACCGTCACGACGCGCAACTGCCGGAACTCACCGCAATTGACTACGACCTAGTTTCCGCGCGCTCAAGGCTCTCTATCGCCTGTTCGCGGCACACGACGACTTCTGGCAATGCTGCTCTATCGGAAAGCGAAACATCAGTCGCGTGGGCACGTTGGCTTTGCGAAGTACGTGGATCGGCGCAGGACCGGAGTCTGCTGGAAACGGCCCTGTCGGGACTCGCAGAACACCATGAACAGGCTGAACGGAACGAAAATGCGTCGACCGTATGGCAGGAGTTGATCGAACACCTTGAAAATGTTCACATCGACTCACCAGAGCGAATCGACTTTCTTCAATCGCTCGCCTTTGCACGGTTGAAACTTGGAAACTCACTTTCCATCTCTTCAAAACCTGAAGACATTGAACAGGCGCGGATTCACTTTGAAACGTCGATCAGTGAATTTCGCTCCGCGTGGCAACTATCGGATGCAGATGGCTTTTATCAGGACAACCTCGCCAGCGCTGAAAACAATCTCGGACTGTTGCTTGCCAGTGAAGAATCAAGTCGAGCGGAAGCAGGCAGGCATCTTCAGAACAGCATCGATATGCGGAAGTCGCTGATTCAGCAACAGCCGTCGGTGCACGATGTTGGTTTATACTGCCACACCGTGGCGAGGCTGGCTGAGTTGCAGGAAGGCGCTCAGCAACTGAGTCTACTGAACGATGCGGATACCGGATTTCAACTCGTCCGCGACCACGGGCGACTTTCGACCGATGACCGAACGACGTGGTCTCACGTCCTTGAGATGCGTGCGCTATTGCATGAAGCTTCGGGAGATAGCGAAGCCGCCGCAGTTGACCGGGCGATTGCAGAACGACTGCAAGCAGGAAATTAGGCCGCAGAGTCAAACCAATTGACCTCCTGTCGCGCCCTACCTCATTTTTCCACCGCTGCCTGACCGGAACGGAATCCAGGACGCATCTTCTCCAATGTCGCGCTCGACATTTGTGATTGCCCGGACTTGCTTTGCGCAGCTGCGCGAGCATTTGAATTCCACAGATGTAATCTTCTTTTCTTCAATTGCCATCTGCCTTTAGGTCGAACAAGCCCAATACGGCTGTCTGAGACAACGGCCGTAGCGAATCAGGTCCCGTTCGCATCCCGACTAAAGGAGTAGTCGCATGGACTGGCTGTCCCGTGGAGTAAATGTCCGGAGGTTTTTTCCCGGACTCCCCGCATTGTTGACCATCTTTTTGCTGGGCGGCAATCTTACAGCTCAGGAAGCACCGCTTGAGTTTCGCCTGGGCGATGATCAACCGGCGGGTGATGTTGCGCCCGTGGATGATCAGTGGTCTGCCGTCCAACCAGGACAGGCTGACGGCCCCGGGATGCAACAAGGAAGTGCTCCCGGTGACCGACAACCGGCGGGTGAGAATCAGGATCTCGCTCGGGATGATCGATTCGCCGGGTTGTTTGGCGAGGTATCGGGCATCGCGGACCTGCCGGAGTCGCGCGCAGGTCGGGCTCAATCCCCGGCAGCAGATGCGGTTTTCGCGCCCGAAGCAACCGGACGAAAAACGTCTGACGTGGGTGACCTGCTGAATCAATCGAGGTCTTCGCACGGTGTGAGCATTCAACAGCGCACACCTGTTACCAACGAGACGAGAGTTCGCGGCCAGAGAGTCGGTCAGGTACTCGCGTCAGGTTCATACTGGGCGCCGGCTCGAATGGACCTCGACACGATGATGAATAAGATCGACAGCCGTCTGATCGAGAATGCGATTCTTGTCAAAGGTCCCTACGCTGCCCGCTATGGCCCGGGATTCCGATTCGTCGATCTGGAGTTCATTCAAACGCCAAGGTATCAGAACGGCGGAGAACTTCACGGATTGACTGGCGCTTCGTTCGGTTCAAACGGGGAACACTGGAGCGGCCGGCAGTCGGTATGGGGTGGTGGATTCGATTACGGATTTCACGTGAGTTACGGTCATAGAACCGGAAATGATTATGAGACCGGGAATGGAACCACATTGCCGACGAGTTTCAAATCGAGAGACCTGTTTATTGCCTGGGGTCGGGATCTTTCGCCCCACGAGTCAGTCGAGATCAATGCCTTGCGTCTCGACCAGACGGATCTTGAATTTCCCGGACTGGTTTTCGACCTCGACTTCCTGATCACCGACGGATACGAATGGAAGTACCGCAACACAGCGCCGATGGTTGGTGATCTTTTTACCACAGAAGTCTGGTACAACCGGACGCGCTTTGAGGGTGATACGCTTCGCCCCGGGAAGAACCTGCAGATTCCAACATTGGTTACTGATCTGGAATCGCCAGGCGGAAATGCCGGCTTCGCAATCACTGATGGAGACGCGCTGTCGGGTGGCTATCGAATGCAGACAACGTATTTCGGTTGCAATTGTTATGGTGGTGAGAGGGAGATCTCGCTCGGGACCGATCTCATCTTTCTTAACCAGGAACTGAATGATATTGAGCCACTTGCACCGGCGAATGACAACAACTTTCCTATTCCACGCAGCCACTCCGTTGATGTCGGTGTTTATGCGGAAAAGATCGACCGCATTTCTCCCTGCCTGACAGTCACATCCGGCGCCCGTATCGATGGCGTTTTCACCGATGCGGAAGATGTTGTTGCCGGGGTTCCGCAGTTGATTTCGGATCTGAAAGACAGCGACCTCGATCAGGAATTCCTGCTGGGGGCCGCCTACATGACGGGGGAGTACCGCCTGACTCCCTGTTGGACCGTTGACCTTGGTGCGGGTGCCTCTTTGCGCCCGCCGACTTTGACTGAGCTGTATGCCGAGAATTCATTCATCGGTTCGCTTCAGCGCGGCCTAACTTTCCTTGAAGGCGACCCGCAGCTGGATTCTGAAAAACTGCTTCAAGTTGACTTTGGAACCCGTTACGAGAGCAACGGTACGCGTTTCGGCGCTTTCGGGCATTTCGCCTGGATACATGACTACGTCACGTATGATCTCGTAGCGCCGGCCGGTGCGATTGACGGCTTTCCACAAGGTGCAGCTTTCGTAAATACGGATATGGCGACGCTGTCGGGTTTTGAGACTTACGGACAACGTGATCTAAGCCGGATGCTAACCGTCTTCGGCAGCCTCAATTTCGTGGAAGGTCGCGATCACTCCAGAAACTCGTCTTCGAGACTCTACGCCGGCGGTGGGCGCCTGCGAAGTGACGTGAACATTGATCAGGAACCGCTTCCGGGTATTGCTCCATTGGAGTCAAGGCTTGGCTTCCTCATTCAGGACCCCTGCGTTGAGCGCCGCTGGGGCATCGAGTTTGCTGCAAGAATTGTTGACAACCAGGACCGGATAGCGACGTCTCTTGAAGAAGTCGCGACCCCCGGGTTCACGACCTTCGATATCCGGACGTACCGCAGGTGGAACCAGTTCCTCCTGACGGCAGGTGTTGAAAACCTTGGTGACAAGTTCTACCGTGAACACGTTGACTACCGCTCAGGTCTAGGCGTGTTCCGCCCCGGTGTGAACTACTATGTGGGTTCCCAGCTGGTTTATTGAAGTCATCTCTGTCACGACCGTCACGACCTGACCGGACGTTCAATTCAGCCGCTTGTTCATCGGGCGTGCGCGTCCGGTGTCGTGTTTTGTAACGTACGTTTTCCGACCGATCCGGAAGCGGCCAGTCAGGCGTTTTTCCGGTGTCCGACAGTCTTTAAGCCACGGTGCAAATCATGCTGAATTTCGACAACGCCTCCAACGCAGAGGCTCAGCCTGTTCAAATCAACCCGATTTCCGCACCAACGGCCAGCGCGGACATGACGGTTCAGCAGAACCACGGCCATCAGGCCCCCGGAGCAATTGCCGGAAAGGACTCCTGCCTGGTTCAAATCTATCCGGCGGATGTCATTGACGGCATGATGCTGCTGGATACCGAGGCATTGAACATCGGTCGCGATTTTGAATGCGATCTGACGCTGAATGACGGCAACGTTTCGCGCCGCCATGCCCGGATCAAGACGATGCCCGGCGGCCATGTAATCACCGATGCGGGCAGCACCAACGGCACATTCGTCAACGGGCAGAAGGTCGACACTTACAATCTGCGGTCGGGGGACCGGATTGCAGTCGGGCCTTTTATCTTCAAATATCTGTCAGCCGGATGCATCGAGGCTCACTATCACGAGGCGGTCTATTCTTCATTGACCCGCGACGCACTGACAGGTGCGTTTAATAAGCGGTACCTTCTGGAAGCGATGCAACGGGAGATTTCGCGATCACGCAGAGACAAACAGTCCATTGCGATTGTCATGATGGACATCGATCACTTCAAAAGTGTGAATGACAATTACGGCCATCTGGTCGGAGACGAGGTTCTTCGTGAATTCGGCAGGCGGCTGCTGGACATCTGTCGCGAGGACGATCTGTTCGCACGATATGGTGGAGAAGAATTCTCGCTACTGCTGGCTTCGACCAGTGCTGAGCAAGCGGTTGAGATTGCCAACCGGTGTCGTCAGGCAATCGCAGAGAAGCCGTTTTCGACTGAGGCCGGAGACTTGCAGATTACAGCCAGCTTCGGAATCGAGTGTTACAACGGTTCTCGAAAAGCAACGGGAACAGACCTCATCGGAATCGCGGACGAGAGGCTTTACCAGGCAAAACAGGCGGGTCGCAACTGCGTCATCTGCTAAAGCGTGCTTTCATCTACAGTTCATTTCGAAATCGTCAGGTACCTGGCAGCAGCAAGTAGAAAAAGACAAAAAAAGGCAGGGCTCGTTAACGAGCCCTGCCTTTTTGATTCCTATGCGGTGATTAATCACGCACGACGACGGCGAACGAAGACACCTGCGAGTCCTGCTGCAAACAGGCTCATGCTGCCGGGCTCAGGAATTGCAGATACGTTTGTCAGTGCAATTGCCAGGTCGCCACCGCCCAGATCATGGGCGTAGTCGATCGTTCCAGAGCCACCAATGATATTGACCGTGCTATATGCCCCGACACCACCAATACTGTTGCCGTAATCGAAGAGTATGAGGTCGCCGTTGGCATCATCATAATTTGTTACATCGATGTTCAGCGTTCCACCGCGAAGGAAAAAGTTCCCTGCAACATTGAAAGTGCTGACTCCCGATGAGTCCGCAAGAAACGTTGTTGTGTAGTTGATTTCATCGAAGTACGCACCAGTCGTCACCGTAGCTCCGGGCTCAATCGTCAAGTTCATATTACTGCCACCGGGAGCTTCAGCAAAAATCGCATTCGAGAAATCGAGGGTTCCTCCCGTGGCGATGGTCAGATCGCCGTTGGTGCTGAGTCGGAAGACATAGTTGTTCAAGTTTGCCGAAAACGACTGGCCGGCACCTACGATGAAAGTGCTGTTCAGGTTTGCACCGGTTGCCGAATCGCCGAACAAGACGGAATCGACGCCGCTTTGTGGAGCACCGGGTATGTCACCCATGTCGGAGTTGCGCCAGTTATTGGCATTGCTGAACGAACCATTGGATGCGCCGGTCCAGACGATAAGGTCTGCATTGACGTTTCCTCCAATGAGAAGGAGAGAAAATGCGAGTGCTAGAGAGGAGGGTAGGCGAAGCATGGTGCGGGCTCTCGAAGTCAATTTCGGGGTCAATTTCGGGTTTTCTGATTTATCTCAATTATAGCATTGAATCATGCAATTTTTGAGACTTTCGCCCTGAGGTAGTGTGAACGCACCACCGGCCAATCGGATTTTTTTGACGGTGAATAGCACCTCAAATTCCGGCTTCAAAGCCTCAGTGCAATAGCGATGCAGTCTTTTCTGAACCCGGGACATTCAATTTTCCTTTGACATACCACCGGCTGGTTACCGGCTGCCAGCCGGTTCAATTGCCGCCTCGCTTTTCATGATCGTCATCGACTGAATCGGCGGCACTTACATTCAGTTTTGCAATCAGATCAATGAGCGTCGACATTTCCGATGCAATCTTCTCGGCGGCGCATCGAGTCCGGGAAGACCTTGCTTCATCTGCGATCTGCCTGATTCCGGTCGCGATCAGTAACGCGGTTGAAGTCGCTTTTGTGAAGTCAGTCATAGCGTTGCTCCTCTAGTTCTACAGCCTCATCGAGAGAATGCCTGACCAACCGAAGTGACTGATTCGGTCGCGGCAGGGGCACCAGCTCAAACAGCCGCAATTCCGGGTTCCACTCAACATCCGCACCCATTTGCTGGACGGCGGATACGCTGGCGTCGATGAAGTCTGCCGTTTCACTATTTACTGGATAACTAAAGACCTCGCCGGAGGGCAGAACGGCGATGTGCACATCAGCCCATTCGTTGAGGTCATCAACTATTCCGTCGGCCAACGTGGCTTGCGCCGACCGGACCTGATCAGCTGCTTTGAAGAAATAAGGCGTCGATAAAAATATTACATCCAGCCATGTCAATATGAGCATGACGATGCGAACCGAAGGTTGGGACATTATTCGGGTCTCTCGGCAATGTTACGGCGGTGTACAGGGTCAGACTTCTAGCTTCCTGCGGAAACCAGATGTGACTCCTGGACCGGTGAATTCGCGGCAGTCGTCGTAATTTCCTGATCAGTCAAAAAGTTATCAATGCATGTCCTGTTCAGACCGTCCAGAGCCGCCACCTTGTAGCTTTCAGCCATCGACGGATGGTTGAAAACGTTCTGCCGGAAGTAGTCGATAGTGCCTCCGAGCGTCATTACCGCCTGTCCGATGTGAATGATCTCGGTTG
>JBCCFB010000121.1:0-17590 GCA_039029995.1 Planctomycetota bacterium | reverse complement strand
TGTACTCTCGCCTGTAGTACCCAATACATGATGCTCGTGCCAACCACAACCACAACAACAACAATATGGCAATCGTGACAATAAAGAACCTCCATTTGGTTTTCACTGGAATCCGTTTCAACTACGCCTGTTGCCGGCGGGATGTTATTCGGTGTGTCCATCATTTTTCACCTGTATTTCTGTCTATATCTTCTTTGGCTTTACTATCCGGCCGGCTCGCAGGACCGTTGACTCCGGAAGGTACCTTCAAATGGAATGTTGCTCCTTTGCCCGGTCCTTCGCTCTCGACACTCAGACTGCCGCCCATCTCCTCCATGGCGATGACACTGTGATGCAGACCGAAGCCGTGGCCTCCTTTTTGTTTCCTCGTTGTAAATCCATGTTGGAATATCTTGTCCATGACGTCGCCCGTCATTCCGAGGCCGGTGTCAGTCACGGAAATGGAGTACATCGAATCGTGGTCCTTGCGCAACCGGATCGTAAGTTCGCGAACCTCAGGTCCGAATTCCTCAATCGAGTGATTGGCGTTTTTGAATAGATTGACGAGTACTTGAATCAGCTTCTGGCGGTCAGTCATGGCGACGCAGTCCTCAACGCAATCCTGTATGACAGTGACGCTGTTCTGGCGAAGTTGTTCAATTACGATCTGCAACGAAGTTTCAATTGCGTCCGTCAGATTGACGAGTGAGTGAAAACCGGACGTCGTTGCGTATGACTGCTGGGCCGCGACGACACTGTTTACGTGGTCCACGTTGTCCCGCAATGTGTCAACTTCGTCCAGAATACTACGGGCCTGATGCCCCAATTGCTTCATGAACGGTATGAAATGATGTCCCTGTTGATTCGATTGGAAAAAACCGGGCAGGTCGTCTTCGTTTGCTTCCAGAATCATGATGGCAGCGTCGAGTCGGTCACAAACGCGTGAACGCAAGGACTCCTGCATCATTCCACTGCTTACGGTCACGGTGTTCATTACATTACCGACGTTGTGCAGAACACCTGTGGCGATTTCGGCTTTTCCTGCTTCGCGGGATGCAGCAATTAGCTCCTCCTGTAATCGCTCCCGCTCCTGCTCCATCGCCTCGCGCCGACGTAGTTCCTCCTGCTTTTCGGCTGCTTCGCGCTTGAGTTCTTCGTTGGAACGAGCCAGCTCGTCAGCCATCTTTTCAGCTTCGCGCAACGTCTGTTGCTGCATCGACCAGATGAAGGTGTTGTCACTGATACTGTCGGTCAACGGAAAGTCGGAAAACGTCAGTCCCAGCTGTTCAAGCGTTTTTAACTCGTTGACCACCGGCGAAGTGTTGAGTGCAAAATTCCCGTCTGATACAAAGCATTCGGCGCGCAAACGGATGTCTTCATGAAGAGCCTGGATCAGAATCAGTTGGCCCGGGCTTTTGGACAATTCATCGGAAACCCAGTTCAGTTTTCGTGGGCGATGAATCTCCATTATCTCGCTGATCAGTCGGCCTGTTTCGAATTCCGGAATCAGCGTTCGAAGGCTCCGGCCGGCTTCCACGATGCGCATCGATGAATCGATGACAAATCCGAAGGGGAATGCGTCGGTACCGGACTCGCACTTTGAGAGGATTTTGGTGAACATGCTCATTAAGATCCCTGCTGACGATCGGATCAGACTGCGTTGGCGGTCTGACCAATGATCGAAATCCGGAACGTTGCTTCATTGTCACCGAGCTCGGATGTCATCTCTATTTCTGTCTCGTAGCGTTTGGCAAGTCCTTTGATGATTCCGATCATCATCGGTGACAGGCCGGAGCGATCTGACTTGTAGATCAGCTCGATTTCACCGTTGTCGTCTTCTGAAAACTCGAAGTCCGGAGGGCAGAAGCGGGGATATGCGGTCGCCAGCCTCGAATGAAACTGGTCCAGATTCTCCAGAAAGTCACGGAAGGTACGGCCGTTGGAGTTAAGCAGTGCGCCGAAGCCCTGTGAATCTACGAAGGTGACCCAGTAGGAGCCGAATACTTCGAGTGCCTTGGGTACCGTGACGCCCAGCTCTTCAGCAACAGATCCCACCAGCCCGTATGTCAGTTGATCGTCGTAGGACTTGTCAGGAAGAAAGTGGGGGTCGGTTACTCCTGCACGGGTATGGATCCGCTCCCAGACCTCGTCGCCGAATTTCCCGATTACAAATTCACGAATCGCTTGATTTACCAGTCCGTACATAGATCAAACCCCTGCTTTTCCATAGTCAGGCAATGTGCCGACAAAAGATAAGACCCGGAAAGAAGAACGGGTCCGGTCAAGTATCCGGATTGGGGAAATCCCCGGGCGGGTTTCCGACGAGTGCCGCTGTACCCTAAGTGACGCCGCCCATATGAGCCGGTACGACCAGATGGAACGTGGCACCTCGACCGTGCCCGTCACTTTCAACCGTCAGGCTTCCTTCCATTTCCTCCATGGCAATGACGCTGTGATGCAAGCCGAATCCGTGCCCGCCATGAGCCTGTCTGGTCGTGAATCCATGTTGAAAGATCTTTTCCATCACCTCTTCAGTAATACCGTGCCCGGTATCAGTGACGGAGATCAGGTAGCTTGATTCGTCCTTGCGCGTCAGCCTGATCGTCAACTCGCGTATGTCGGATCCGAATTCCGCAATCGAATGGTCTGCATTCCTGAAGAGATTCACCAGGACCTGGATCAGTTTCTGCCGGTCTGTCATCGCCATGCAGTCTCTATCGCAATTCCGGATTACAGTTACTTCATTTCGTTGCAACTGAACGGCGACGATCTGCAATGAGGTTTCGATCACATCTCTAAGGCTTACTACCGAATGGAAACCACACGTGGTTGCGTACGATTGTTGAGCAGCAACGACGCTGTTGACGTGATCAACGTTGTCCCGCAGTGTGTTGATTTCATCAAGAACTTCTCGAGCCTGATCCCCCAGCTGTTTCATGAACGGGATGAAATGACTGCCCTGTTCACTTGAATTAAAGAACCCGGCAAGGTCTTCCTCGTTCGTTTCAAGAATCGCAATTGCAGCATCCAGTCGTTCGCAGACTCGAGTGCGGAGAGATTCCTGCATCATGCCACTACTTACAGTGACTGTGTTCATCACATTTCCGACGTTGTGTAGAACGCCGGTCGCAATTTCCGCTTTGCCAGCTTCGTGCGAGGCTTCAACCAGACTTTGCTGCAGAGCTTCGCGTTCCTTTTCGGCCTGAATTCTGAAGTCCGCTTCGACTTGAAGTGAATGGATTGCTGATTTGAGTCGCTTGTTGCTCTTATTCAGTGTTTCAGCATTTGCCTGACTACCGGCTCTCAACTTGATCAGCTCGCAGTAGGTGCCGTACATTTCATTTAAACCCGCGACGGCAACGACGACAATGAAGAATATCGTCCCGAGCCCGACGTAGTTGTGCCCCCAGTAGAAGCAGCCGATCAGTCCGGGCGTAAGCATGCAGATCAAGTCCTGACGTGCAAGCCTCTTCAGAGGCCCAAGCGTTACCATCGTTCCGGCAGCGCAGGCATAGGCTACCATCATCACGATCAGACAGAACAAATAGCTCTGGCCCGGCTCATGGTTCATGAAGACGATAGAGGTCAGAAATGACTTGGCGAGCAGGTTTGCTGTTAATGCGAACGCCGGAAGCCCATAGCGGTTCAGGCGCTGGTTGGTCCATTTTGAATAGAATGTGAAAGCGACCAGCAGCATCAGGAGCTGGTGAACGACCAGATATAGCAGACCGCTGGCAACAGAGAGATATGGCAGCGTCATCGCGAATACGAAGATCGAAGCGCCCATGTGCCCCACGACATTCTGAGCCCGTGCTCTTACGAAAAACCCGTACATACTTTGCATGTACGCCGTGGAGCCGCGACTGGAATCAGAATCCGCGACGATCGGAACATCACTCCAGCTCGACTTCTCAGTTTTTTCTGGAACAAGTTTCATCAGTCGTAATATCGCAAGTTGACGCTTCGGCCCTGCAATCGTCAGATCCCGTATGCGAATGCCGTGAGGCCTCACGTGCCGATTCTAAAAACTAGTCGTGACACCAGGCTGCCAGCGCGAGTTTTGCCGAGCGCTGGTCCACGAACGCAGTTCAGACCGGGGCGCTGAGGTCCAGCCTGCCGCGGGGACTTTGAAGGTTGCACACGAAGGCTAGGGTAGCCAATGGAGCATGACGGCAATAATGAACTGAATTAGGGCAAGCACCCTTGTTCGGGCGTCAGCGTCGGGCAACAAGAGGGTTATCCACCGCGCAGAGTACGGGCAATTCGCTACGCAACGTACGGGCAATTCGCTACGCAACGTACGGGAAATTCGCTACGCAACGTACGGGAAATCGGGGGCCACCCCGTCTGAGACAAGCGACCCGGTCATCACAGGTCGCTTTGTGTAGACGGCAGGAACAGTGGAAACACCTATTTGATCCGCTTGATGATGTGGTAGCCGTAAGGACTTTTTGCGAGATCGTATTCTGACATCCCGTATTCTCCGACCTCAAGCGTGAACCCGACATCTCCGAAAGCCGCGACCATTCCATCACGCCGAAAGATCTTGTCGGAGTTTCGATCTGGAAGCATGTCGCCGGGCAGGTCATAGTTGGCCATTTGATAGACGCCCGGCTTTCCGGCGGCAGGGTCACCGGCCTCTGGCAAGGCGTCGTCAGTATGCTCAAAAATCATTGCTTCAAAGTCTTCACCGTTACGAGCACGGTTCAATATGTCCGATGCCAGTTCTTTAGCTTCGTCGTGAGTCAGACTTGAATTGACTCCGGTTCCAACAAATCCGATCAGACAGTGCTGGACCGTGATGTAACCGGGTTGGCCGTTTTCAAGTACGATTTCCTCTTTCGGTTTCATCGCGATGTATTCGATCGCTTGAACAGACGCATCAGGTTCGCTTGCAGCTGCCATGATTTCCTGAATCGTTGCAGGCTTCCGGTTGCCATCGGCATTCGTATCACCGCCGTTTCCACCGCCTTGAGAAGGTGGCTGAGGGTCACATCCGCAGACCAGCAGGATTGCCAGGGTTAAGGAGAGACAGGCGAAAAGAGGTTGTACTTTCATTTTCAGCTTTCCGGTTGGTCGAATCGTCTGCACCATTTTAAGAAGAAATCAGCGGGAGGACAGGCACCCGGTTTTTCAGCAAATTCGAATTTGTGAGGCCGCATATCCGGTTGTCATGCGTAACGGGCGTCACGTTTTCCACCTATTACCGTTTGTTGGCAGTGTGAAGTATTGAGTTGCCTCCCGGGCGTATTTCTAATGGACTATTCGACTTAATTACTAATCTGAAACCACGGATACGGCCCTCGAAATGCTTCGTAGACTTCTGCAGACCGCAATCTGCATTGCCATAGTTTTTACGCTTCAGCCTGTTCACTTGATCGCGCAATCCGGCTCTGATTCCAGCGAAAATGGAGTAGTCGAGAAGTTTGACCAGCCTGACAAGTTTAGACAGTTAGAAGAGATTTTACCGACGCCTAATCAATTCAGGACGGGTTCGGGTGCTCCGGGTCCGGGTTACTGGCAGCAGGAAGTCGACTACGAAATTGACGTCACGATAGATGATGAGAATCAGCGTCTGATCGGCATCGAAAACATCACCTACCACAACAACAGTGCTGATACGTTGACGTATTTGTGGCTGCAACTGGATGCCAATCGCAAAACACCTGACTCCGATGCAAACCTGGCGCGAACCTCGCAGCCTCTGGACCGGATGCAGTTCCGTCAACTTCAGTCGATGCTGGCTGCCAGTGAGTTTGATGGCGGGTTCAAGATTACACGCTGCGAGGACCTGCAAACAGGTCGCGAGCTTGATTACACAATCGTGAAGACCATGATGCGAGTAGACCTCCCGCAACCGCTCGCACCCGGGCAGGCATTCAGCTTCGCCGTTGACTGGAACTACCAGATAAACAACTCGCGCCTCATCCGCGGTCGCAGCGGATGTGAATACTTCGAAGAAGACGGGAACTGGATCTACGAAATGGCCCAGTGGTTTCCGCGCATGTGTGCGTACACCGATGTCACCGGCTGGCAGCACAAGCAGTTCCTTGGAAGCGGCGAATTCACTCTGGAGATGGGGGACTACCTCGTCCGGATTACCGTGCCCGACGATCACATCGTTGCGGCGACCGGTGTTCTGATGAACTCTTCGGATGTCCTGACAGACGTCCAGCTGCAAAGGCTGGAAGATGCGAAATCAACAGAAGCACCCATGTTCATCGTCACCCCCGAAGAAGCTGAGGCGAATGAGTCCAGTGAACCGTCAGGCACGAAGACATGGATCTTCAAAGCCGATCAGGTGCGTGACTATGCATTTGCAAGCAGCCGCAAGTTCATCTGGGATGCGATGCAGCACAATGTGGGCGACTATCCGGTTATGGCCATGTCCTTCTATCCCAATGAAGGCGAACCGCTTTGGAGTCGCTACTCGACTCACGCGATTATCCATACGCTCAACGTCTACTCGCGCTACACCTTCCAGTACCCTTATCCGGTCGCGATATCTGTCAACGGTCCAGTCGGTGGCATGGAATATCCGATGATCTGTTTCAACGGACCGCGTCCGGAACCTGACGGGACCTACACGGCTCGAACAAAGTACGGGCTGATCAGCGTGATTATCCATGAAGTCGGGCACAACTACTTCCCGATGATCGTCAATACTGACGAGCGCCAGTGGACGTGGATGGACGAAGGGATCAACACGTTTCTTCAGTATCTTGCTGAACAGGAATGGGAGGAGAACTATCCGTCAAGGCGTGGTGAGCCACAGGCAATTACCGGGTTTATGGCGAGCTCACGGCAGGTTCCGATCATGACCAACAGCGAATCTTTGTTGCAGTTCGGTGCCAACGCGTATGCCAAGCCGGCGACGGCATTGAATATTCTTCGCGAGACCATTCTCGGTCGCGAGTTGTTCGACTTCGCATTCAAGGAGTACGCGCAGAGATGGAAATTCAAGCGGCCGATGCCTGCGGACTTCTTCCGGACGATGGAGGATGCTTCAGGCGTTGACCTCGACTGGTTCTGGCGAGGATGGTTCTACTCAACTGATCACGTGGACATCGCGATCACAGGTGTCCGCCAGTTCAATATCAACTCCGGCAATCCGGATATCGAAAACGGGATACGCCGTGAAGAGCGGGATTCTTCGCCTCTGACACTCTCTGCCGAACGTAATGCAGACCTGCCCAAACGAACAGATGACTTCCCCGAGTTGCTTGACTTCTACAATTCCTATGACGAACTGGATGTGACTGACCGGGATGAGGCAGAATTCAAGCGGTTCATCGACAGCCTGTCAGAGGAGGAGAGGGCACTTCTTGAGGACAAGCGGAACTTCTATCTGATTGATTACGAAAACGTCGGTGGACTCGTGATGCCGGTCATTATTGAGCTTGAGTTTGAAGATGGGACAACCGAGGTAATCCGCTACCCGGCGGAAATCTGGGGCCGTGATCATGAGCGTGTCTCAAAGATGATTATCACCGAGAAGGTGCTGACCTCGATAACTCTCGACCCAAGACTGGAAACGGCTGACGTTGATACTACCAACAACTATTTTCCGCCGCGTATCAGCCGGTCGAGATTTGAACTTTACCGCGATAGCCGCAGGCCGAACCCGATGCAGGAAGCACAGGGAGCAGGCAATGAATCAGAAGACAATTGATGCCTGGAATCGCTGATTCACGAAAGTAAGACTCATTTAGACAAAGAAGCCATAACTGATGAACGTCGGAAGACATAAACAATTTCAAAAGCCGGTGTTGTCCATGCTTACATGGACCTTGATATTTGCCAGCCCCGCTTTTGCATCGCATCCCTACCACGTTTCCCTCACGGAGATGGAGTGGAACGAGCAGTCAGGCAAGTTCGAAGTCGCGCTGTGTGTCTGGCCGGCCGATCTCGAGCAGGCGTTACGGTTGCAGGAGGGGCGGCCCATCGATCTTGATGCGGAGACAGATCTGGATGATCTGCTGACGCGATTCGTCGAGTCAGGGTTTCAGGTGACTCAGGAAAACGTTGCACCCGAGCACAAGCAGGTTGTCACTGCCCTCGCTGCTGCAGGGCTGGTCATCAGCGTCGCAGAAAAGAAGACTGGTCGCATCCAGTGGGCGGGATACGAAATCAACAACAAAGAAGCGTGGCTCTACTTTGAGGTTGCCGGCCTCAACAATCCTGAGCACTGCCAGATCGAAAATCATGTGATGTTCGAGTTGAACGATGATCAAATGAACCACGTGAACTTCACTGCTGCCTCGATTATGTCGAATGTGGTTTGCACTCCCGACCAACGCCGTAAGTCATTGATGGAAGGCGCAGTGCGCGGAGTGGTCAGATACTAGGGATTGAACTGTCTCGGTAAACCGGCTGGTCTGGCATGGCTCAGTGGCGCTCAGTGGCAAAGGGAGCAAAGAGAGCTATGAGTTGGGGCCGGCTTGGCCACACGGCCGTTTTCGCTCCATCGGCGCACCTTCATTACCGACCACCCGCACGTGTCAGGTCATTCGATCGTATTGTCTATCCCAGCCAATACGGGGCGGGAAGCAGGAAGACGTGGTTTTCGATGAGGCTCCACGCACCGTTCCACGTAACATACCTCGAAAAGAACATCACGAAGACAAAGATGAACGATAGAGGAAAGGCTGCCATCAAAGCTGGCCAGCGAATAAACCAGTAACGTGATTTTTCTCGTGCCGCGCCCCGGCCATATGCCCAGCCAACCATAATTCTTGCGGGCCAACTGAAGACGATAAAGATGATGCTGAGACCCCACAATGTTTCCGGTGGTATCTCAACGATCTTCAACAGGAACAGTGGCAGCGCAAACAGTAGCGTCACCAGCAAGGCGATCAGGTGGAGTATCGGCGCACGACCCCAGTTCTTGATTACCTGAAACGGCTGGAAAAACCTCCGGAATTTTCCATCGGTTGCAAAGTGGGCCTGGAGGAACGGCAGCAGCGAAAACACAGGCACAGCCATCAATAGCCCCAGAACGCCGCACAAAATGGCCGGCGCACTGTTCGGGCCGGTTGCACTCTGGAGTTCGGTGGAAGCGAACAGCAGAATGGTCGGTACAAAAAGCCAGATCATCGTTCCTGTGAATCCACAGAATCCAAGTTCGAAGTAGTACCTCAAACGCAGTCCGCTGACAAAATCCCACAGTCCGTCGCGTGCGTTGACGTAGGCATTTCCGGTCGTAAGCCGTTTCCACAGAATTGCCGGAAGAAAGAAGTCGGAAATCGGCGCTGCGTTGCAGATGTTGTTTACAAGGTGTGGTGACAGCCAGCCGACTGTTACATCCATAAACTTTCGGAACGCGGGAGCCCCCGCAAATTTTCTCGCAAACCAGATGCCGAATGAAAACGGCGCGACCAATGGCCAGAAGAAATAACGCAGCTTGCCGCCGCAGAACCACGCGGCAAGGATGTGAGCGACCATGGCAAGAGTCACCGCCAGGTGCACGACGCGCATGAAGCTGGTTTGAGCACTCGCCGGGTCTATCAACATCGCGTCGTACCACAAAACCCAGGTCAGCCGTGCCGGGAGAAGACAAAGGTAGGCACCCAGCAATGCACTGCCCAGTCTTGAAGCTTTGCTCAGGCCAACGAATGAATCTCGAAATCGTTTGCCACGTGCGAGGCGTCCGGTTACCTCAAGCAAATAGCCGAAGCTGATCAATTGCAGGACCGGGATATTTGCGGTTATCGCAAGGAGCAGCACGATGCTGACGATGCCGAATCCGTATTTGAATGCGGATCCAAAGAAGTCGACACAGCGAAAGACCCAACTGCGGTCGGCAGGGTCTTCCACTTCAACGATCAAGTTCTCGTTCGGTGGATCGACTTTGTCGTGCGCTTCGGACGCGTCAGACGGGAGCGATTCGTGGGTTCGTGGCGGGGCTGAATCGATCGGCGCAACATCAATCGGTGCTACAACGTCAATTGGTTGTATGCCGGGTTGTCCCATCTCCTGATTGAGAGGTTCTACAATCGGGACACATGATTCCGTGGGCGAAGCCGGGTGGCTGGGATTTGCGAATCCTGCGACCGGAATTTCCTGGCCTTCTCCGCCTGGGCCACCGGGGCGCCTCTGTTGAGGAATGTCATCAGAAATTCGATGAAGATCGGATTTTGAGTTTTCTGCCATCAAACTACATTCCGAAAAATGGTACACCGCTGCAAATGCGAGCGAATTTAGGACTATTCCTGAATTCGTGGAAACCAACAAAGGTCGTTGGAGTAAATTCCAGTGAGAGGCAGATTCAGGAATTGTGTCAACCCGACAGGATAAACCCGTTCCGGGTAGTCGCAGTTTCAACAGAATTCATAACGGGCTGGAGATTCATTATGAATAATAGCGGCGACAATTCACTGCTCAAAAATATCCTCTTTGGAGTTGTCGTTCTGACCGGAATGCTCGCGGTCGGCTACGTACTTATCCGGCCTGAATCTCTGCCGCAACCGCAGTCTTTTGCTCCCGCTTCGGAAGCCCGTTTGTCGATCGAGCAGGTTGCAGCAAAAGTAGACGCGGCGATTGAAGAAGAGCTGGCCGACTTGAGGACGCCTCTTACGACGACGCCGTATCGCGCGGACGATCTGACGGTCGCGAGAAGGTTGACGCTTTCCCTGGCAGGCACCCTGCCTTCGGTCGAAGAGATTCGTCAGCTTGAACAAATCGACCCCGGGCATCGCACGCATTGGTTTGTCTCGAGGCTGCTCGAGGATCGCCGCACCAGCTACCATCTGGCCGAGAGATTTGCGCGAGCTTATGTCGGCGTCGATGAGGGGCCGTTTCTCGTTTATCGACGTGAACGCTTCGTCGAATGGTTGAACGACCAGATTTTTCACAACCGGCCCTACGACGATCTCGCCCGGGAAATCCTTACCGGCGATGGTCTCTGGACAGACGATCCCTCTGTCAACTTCTACACAGCCGTAATTGACGAGGAGACCGGTAAGCCGGATCCCATCAGGCTTGCCGGCCGAACATCGCGCGCTTTTCTGGGGATGAGAATCGACTGTCTTCAGTGCCACGATGACTTTCTGGGAACGATGGAGCTCGGCAGTGACGAAGACCCTCGTGATGGCGAGCAGGTGGATTTCCATATGCTGGCTGCATTTTTCTCCGACGTACAGAACTCACTTGCAGGAATAAAGACAGGAGTGGAATCGGACTACGAATACGAGTTGCTTGGTGACGACGAGGCCACCATCATTGAAGCCTCTCCACCACTGTATGAAGACTTGATGGGTGAGGAACCGGATTTGCGATCGAGACTGGCAAACTGGGTGACTCATGAAGACAACCGGCCGTTTGTTCGTGCAACGATCAATCGTGTCTGGGCAATCATGTTCAACAAGCCGTTGGTCGAGCCGGTGGATAACATTTCAATTGTTGGTCCGTGGCCGGAAGCCATGGAAGTGCTTTGCGATGACTTCATTGACTCCGATTTCGATCTGCATCGCCTGATTCGCGTGATTGCAGCGACAGAAGCCTTCCATCGTTCAAGCGAGGCTCCATTTGACGTTACAGATAAGCACACCGAATATCTCGCGGTGTTTCCGCTGACACGGTTGCGACCGGATCAGGTTGCCGGAGCCATCGTACAATCCACCTCGCTCAGTACGGTTGATTCGACGTCGAATATCGTGACGCGTCTGACCAGTTTCGGCCAGCAGAACGACTTCGTTACGCGATATGGTGATGCCGGTGAGGATGAGTTCGCAGACCGGGGGGAAACGGTTACACAGCGTCTACTCATGTTCAACGGAGACATGATCCGCGAGCGACTGGATAACGGTTTGAATTCGCCGGCACGTACGGCAGGGCTATCTCCGGATATGAAGTCGGCCGTCGAAGTGACTTTTCTGGCCACGCTCAGCCGCGCTCCAGATCAGATTGAGCTTCAGCATTTTATGAGGCAGTATGAAGGTCTCGGACGTAGTGAACGAAGTACGAAGATCGTGGATTTATACTGGGGTTTGATCAACAGCACTGAGTTCGGATGGAATCGATAAGGGACAAACATGAAGAAGTATGACTATGCATGCGGAAGCCTCGAGCATTTTTCCCGTCGAAACCTGTTGAAGCTGGCAGGGCTTAGCGGACTATCGTGGCTGACTCCTCTCGGTACGCTCCTCGCGCGGCAGGATGAGGCGAATCCTGCGGCTCAGGCGAAATCCGTCATCATCATCTGGCTGGAGGGAGCGCCGAGCCATCTTGAGACATTCGATCCGAAACCCGGAACCGAGATTGCCGCCGGATCACTGGCACGTGATACCACTGTGGCGGGTATCCAGCTTGGTGACGGATTCGAACGGCTTGCGGAGCAGATGGAACATGTCTCGTTGATTCGCGGTCTGACCAGCAAAGAAGGGGATCACAATCGGGCCATCTACAACATCAAGACAGGATTTCGACCTGATCCAACACTGGTTCACCCTGCCATCGGCAGCGTGATCTGCCATCAGCTCAATACGGCAGAAGATCAGTTGGTTGACATTCCCCGGCATATTTCCATTCTCCCGGGGCAGCAGCCGGGCAGGGGAGGTTACCTCGGCGATTCCTACGATGCCTTCAAAATGTTTGATCCGCAGAACCCCGTGCCTGATGTTACCGCACACGTCAGTGACGCTCGTGTTGACCAGCGGCTGGAGGATTTGAATGTTCTGAACCGCAGGTTCCTTGACCGGCATAGCAACAATCGCAGTGTTGACGGGCGCATCGGCACCCACAACCTCGATGCAGCTGTGGACATGATGTCTTCAGAACAACTAAGCGCGTTCGATGTCAGCTCTGTTCCACTGGAAGAACGAATGCAGTTCGGAGACACGCCCTTCGGTCGCGGATGCCTGACAGCCCTCAGGTTGATCGAGCGGGGAGTCCGCTGTGTCGAGGTCACGCTTGACGGCTGGGATACACACGTAAACAACCACGAGCTTCAGGCGGGGCGAATTGACATTCTCGACCCTGCGATCGCTTCGTTGATCAAGGAACTGAAAGCTCGCGATTTGCTGGAATCAACGCTGGTGCTCTGCGGTGGTGAATTCGGCAGAACTCCGTGGCTGAATGCGGCCGGCGGACGCGATCACTGGCCGCACGGCTTCTCGCTGGCAATTGCCGGCGGAGGTATTCAAGGTGGCCGCGTCATCGGTGAAACTACCTCAACACCTGCCCGCGAATCCAAAGATCGAAGTAATGAAGTCGTTGATTCACACCCCGTAGAAGATGTTCACGCGACCGTCTTCAAAGCACTTGGGATCCGGTGGCGTAAAGAACTGGATACGCCGGTCGGCCGGCCGATGAGAATCTGTGAAGGTCAATCGATCGACGAGTTGTTCTAGACGAAAACCCGACTCAATCCGCGATCCAGCGGCAACTGTGGTACCTATGGTTGTTTAACCATTGAGTCGATAATCTGATTGGATAAAGACATCGCTTCGTCGGAGAACCCGTGAAAGTAGTCGGCGACGCTGTTGAACAGATGGCGGAATGCCTCAGCGTCTCGTTCAAGAATAATCCTGTCCCATTCGTCTGTGGCATTGTTGAACAGCTGTCTGACTTCGTCTCCATAGGGATTGCTCATTTCGATCTGCGCGTACAGGTCCGGGTTCTGTACGAAAAGACGGCTGACAAATGAAAGCTCAAGCCGGTAGATCGGGCTGGTCATGCGAAGGCTGTCTTCGATCGTAATACCTGACTGGCTTAGAGCCCGTCCCATAACGATCGTCGAATAATGAACCAGCACCTGAATGACCGCCATCATCCGGTCATGCTGGTCGGGCTCGCAATGAACGAGTTCCATTCCCATTCGTTCAAGTTCTGCGCAGAACCATTTGGCGCGCTCACCGGAATTGAGCTGGCAAACGACAACCTTCTGGCGGCGGAACGAATGCACGGTCGGCCCGAACATCGGGTGCAGTCCGAGCGTCTCACTGCGGCCGTGGCTCTTCATCGCCTCGCAGACTTCCTGTTTGAGGCTGTTGATGTCGCACAAAAGCGCGTCCGGGCGAACATGCGGCGCAACCAGTTCGACGGTTTGAGTCTGAAGGTGCATGGGCACTGCAAGAATGACAATGTCAGCGACCGATACCAGATTCAGTAGCGAAGTTTCGTCATCATTACGATCGGAAACCGCGACGTCATGTCCTCGTTGCTCAAGTTCATGACGAAGGCGTGACCCCATGCGCCCTGCACCACCGACAATCAGAAACTGAGCCCGATCAGTGGACAGCCCCTGATTGGATGAGAGGCGAGACTGTCTCTCCTGAATCAAGTGGGAATTCTCGATCAGAACCTGCATCAGCTCGTGCGTCATGCTGATCGGCAATCCGACTTCCCTGCCGGTTTCGTACGCGCGTTGGTAAACCGCTTTTTCACGTGAGCGATCAAACAAGGCCTGCTTTGACTCAGATGCGGCTTTGGCAGCGGCAATTTCTTCAACAACCTCGTTTCGTCGTGCGGCTGCAGACAGGAGTTGTTTGTCGAGTTCAATGACTTCCTGCCGGAGCGCGTCGAGGTTGCCTGATGGCTGATTCATTGGTCGGATTCTGTTGTGACTTGCGGGGTTCAGCGGACGAAGTGATTTTCGGCGAATCGAATGTAGCACGACCAGTCGAAGTCCTTTACATCGTGTCCGCCGCTGCGGATGTGATAACCGATATAGGAGCCTACCGGCTGGTCCAACTCAGGCAGCTCTTCCGTTGAAACGCCCTCAAGTCCATTCAACCCCAGCCCGTATACTTCGTAGGCCGGTACGGCATGAATAACTGAAAGAAACTCACCATACGGGTCAGCCCAGCGGTCTTCGACTGCACTGGCGACATAAACCGGACGAGGCGCGATCAGGGCGAGCAGCATGTGCTGGTCCACGGGACAAGCGTCTTCGTTCCGGTTGTAATCTGAAAAGCGCTTGCAGAACCAATGCGGAAAGACCGTGTTGATGCGTTCTACTGTTTCCCCGAATGCCCTGCGACTGAGTGCTGCTCCACCGCATCCGGAGTTGTTGGAGATCACGATGCCAAAACGCGTATCGTTGGCGCCCGCCCACAAACTGGTTTTGCCGAGTCTTGAGTGACCCATCAACGCAATTCGACTGTGGTCAATGGCTTCATCCGTTTCAAAATAATCGACAATGCGACTGAGCCCCCATGACCAGGCTGTGATTGAAGTCATCTCATCAACGTTGAGTTCAGATTCGTCAAAAAGGCTGTGGATTCCGTTTCGGAATCCGTCATCGAAATCCGGATCAATGTCGCCGTAGTACATTGTCGCGAGTCCGAAGCCTGATTCGATCAGTTTCATGACAGCCCAACGCGATGACCTCGTTCCTCGCGTTTGATCGCTTGCGCGGTTTTCCGTAATTCCTTTCTCTTCATCGTTTTTGTACCAGCCATTGGAAAGCAGGATTTCGTCATCGCTGCAGATCGTGTGATTGCCGGCAAAGTTCAGCCCGACAAACATCGGCGCGCTTTTTTCCGCGCGGGCTGGTAGATAGACCAACAACAGTAGCTCGACAGTTTTTCCGTTTCGTTCGCAAACGATTTTGATTTGTTTTCTAACGGCCTGCCCGTCGAATGCCGACCCGGTCTCGGCTTCAGAAAATGAAACGGTTATCCCGTCGGGGATCGGCTGCCCGTAGACATGTTGCTGGAACAGTTCGTAGATTTCCGGACGTCTTGTTTCCTCCCACTGTTCGGAAGACACAACCGCCTCCCCGTCTGATCCGGTCAGGATTTCCGGCAAGGTGTACACAGGAACACTTGCTTCGTCGTAGTTCGGTTCAAAACGCTGGGGATATACCGGAGTTGCCATCAGGACTGCAAACGCGAAAAACAGAAAAGGAACCGTTCCCGACGGGGCTGCATACGGTTTTTCGGGTCGGCAACGTGCGTTCATCGGCGGGCCTGTCGGGGCTTAAACGGGGAGGCATTTCCGGCAGAAAAATCTACGACGAGGAGTCACAAAAGGAACTGCGACGGGAACTGCAGGGCACAGTGGTGCGGCCAGGCAAGTTCGACATCGGCGTCGGGTCATGCATCAGCGGTGGTTTCCGCAGTGGAGCTCTCCAGATTCTGTGCGTCGGCCTCGACCTGCTTGATCGTATCTGCTTTACGGTTGTCGCCGACCATACCGCCTGCAAATTCGACGTCGCCGATTCGTTCGATCACACGGTACTTCCGTCGATAGTCGTGATCAATAAAGTCAACGAAGCGGATGTCGTAGTTCATTCCGGCGGACAGTTCTCTCATCAGAAGTTCCCGCGCGAGTCGTTCGACTTCGGGTTGTTTCGCCTCGTCACGGATAATGAACTGCACCTCAAGGTCGCGCTGGTCGCGCTCGTAGACTTTGATTTCGATGATTGTGTCACCGACTCCGGCATTGAGTTCGTTGACAAAGTTGTTGAAGAAGGACGGGTAAAATCGTTCGCCCTTGTCAGACATGATGAAGTTGGAATCCTTGCCTTCAATTTTCTTGATCACAAAGCGCTCGTTACCTTCTGCATCTGTCTCAAACTCGACGTCAGCGATGTCTTTCATTTTGTATCGCACGAACGGGAAGTCTTTCGTTGCGAGGCTGGTAACGATCATTTCCGGCTGGCCGGCTTCATTCGGCTCTGTTTCAACGTAAGCGGCGTTTGCAAATATCTCGAGTCCGCCGTCCGTTTCATGGGCGATTTCGCCAAGCTCCACCGATCCGTAGGAGTCTTCCACTTTGCTTCCGGTAAAAATGTCGGCAATGTTTCTGCGCTGACAGTCAAAGAACGTCTCTCCGCTGGTGTTGATCATCGGAGGATGAAACTCGAGCGGCAGATTAAATCTCCGGATGGTATGCGCAATCATGTTCAGCGGCGACGGGAAGACCAGCCAGAGCTTCGGCTTGTACCGGTTGATGTCGTCAACCAGTCCGCGGACCGTTTCTTCATCAATGTGGTCGAAGAGGTGATAACGGAATCCCGTCAACCAGCTCCACTTGTTGAACTTGACCATGTCATCAATGTTGTAGGTATTGCGTGGATAGAAGATCAGCATTCGCTCACCGGGGCGCCACCCCATGCGATACCAGCATTTGAAGAACGTAAAGAGCATCGAAAACATGTGGTGTTTCGTCATCCACACAACCAGCGGCAGAGAGGACGAGCCACCGGTCGCCATCGGCATCAGGTAGTCTCCCTTTTGCAGCCGGCGAATCGACTCAAATGGTTTGCCTTGTACTCTCAGCTCCATTGTTGCCGGATCAATGTCGCTGTAGTCGTCAGTCATCACCTGCTGGCCGGCGTGGGCATAGTCTTCCTTGGACATTGCCGGAAGCTGCGAGTAGTTCTCGAAGAACGTCGCGTCATCCACCTCGCGGTTGTCTTCAAGAAACGTTGAAAAGCTGCCCTTGAAGAAAGGGTTGTTTTCGTTGACAGACTTCAGCAGCGAAACAATGTCAGCGCGGATTTGCGGCTTGATATTGGTCAACCGGTCTTGAACGACTGTTTCGTTGTACAGGCTTTTTACGCCTATAAACCTGAAGAGCATCTGATAGAGAAACTTGCCCATGACGGTCACACAGTTCCGGGGTGAATAGCGTTAAATCAAGCAGTTTTATAGCTCAACTGGCA
>JBCCFB010000120.1:0-17643 GCA_039029995.1 Planctomycetota bacterium | reverse complement strand
TTTGTTGAATGTTCAGCGAGTATATGACCCCGTCAAAAAAAACGTCAATAACAATCGTAGAGGCCGTGCGACACGAACCGTAATTGGCCGAAGTTGCCAGCAGTATTTATTCGCTAGCGAATTGGTGTGGCCCGATTGTGTCCATGCCCGGTTGCCGTGTTTAAAGAGGCTGATCAAGGAATAGCCGTCAGCGCAAAGAAAAAGCCCGGAACTCCGCGTGATCCGGGCTGGTTTCAAATGGTTTCGGGTGCAACTGGCAAAGCAGTGCAGAACGTCTAGCGTTCCCACCATTCGAGGGTGGCTTGAGTCGTCGCCGGACCTGATCGGTATTGGCTGGTTCCGTCTTCGATGACAGAGGAAGGCGGAGGCAGCTCTTCGATTTCAGGTGTAATCATCTCTCCGGGAAGCTCGTCAAACGGCAATGGTTCCGCGGGTGTGGTCAGAGGTTCAAGGATACTTTCGGAGCCGTAAACAGGTCCGTCACCATACGTGCTTCCATAGCCACTGCCGCCGATGTAACCGGGGCTTTGAATCTGATAACCACCATCAAGTGTTGTCAGCGAATCGTCGCCAAAGCGTGCGAGGTATTCCGGCGATCGGGACACGAGATGGGTGTTGTGCTGGCTGTAAGGATTGTAATAGTGCGGATTGACCGGTGGATCCTGCCAATGGTTTCCAGACCCCCAGCCGACGCCCAGATACTTCATAGCTCGACGAGCCGGACCACGGGAACCGGGGCCCTGGGCGAAAATTTCAGAAGGCGTTGCCGCTGAAATCACAATTCCAACAACAAGCGCGACAAAGAATCGAGAGTTCATGACTGACTCCATTCACGTTGTGAGGTCGCCGTCCATAGCGTGCCTCAGGTCTAGTTGCGGCAGCGCCGCTTTGTATCGTCCTGTTCCGGTTATCGCCGTCGTTCCAGCCATGCTGTAACAGGATCGTGATAACGATTCGTCTTACTGTTTCCACGCGGACGGTCGCGCGTTTGCTGCCGGTAATTGCTTTTCCGCAAATTCGTCTAAAGGTGGCATGATTGCACCAGTGCAAATTGTTCTCGCCGAACCGAGGCTCTTCTCCAATCGCACGGTGATATTCGAGCGGGAATAAGGATATGAGTTAGTTGGGCCGCGACCTCAATGGCCTGCCCGCATAGGATCCGATATTTGAACGCCCGCATAATTCCTGTCAGCGCCGGCTTTGCTAGCAGAATCGGGTAGTGTATAAAATTACAGTATGTTGTCTTGACCTGAGTTTGATGATCGCCATAACAGAATGAGATCGCGTTTTGCGGGAATGAACCGGGCAAGGCTGTCTCATCAGAGCAATTGGTTATCGCAAGACGCTTGAAGACAACCGGTAACCCGGATCTGTTCTAGTGGTCGTGAACGACCAGAAAAGGAAGTCGAAATGCTTGTTCTTTCTCGTCGTGTTGACGAAAAAATATTCTTTCCCGCTCTGGGGATTTCGCTGAAGGTCGTTCGCATAAAAGGCAACACGGTTCGGCTTGGCATAGATGCTCCACCGGAAATCCGTGTAGTTCGAGAAGAGGTGTCGCGCGGGGGCGAGCTGATCGAACAGGCGTCTGCTTCGCGAGACGTGCCGGCGGCCACCGCACAGTGGCCCGACCCTGTGAGGGAAAACGTTGCTTGTGAAACGGCTAACGTCGAATTGCCTGCGTCGGCCGTTCATGGTCATCAGGACCCGAATCGCGAACGAACCGCCGGTCATCAACGCTGTGATTCCGAACAGCAGGAACTTCAAAGTCGGTTGAATTCCGCCAATCTCGCGATCCACTTTGCTCAGATGAAACTTCGTGAAGGACTGACCGAAGAAGCGTGGTTGGCACTCGATGACACAGTGCGGTGCCTTGAGTCACTGGAAGCGGCGATTGGCATGGCCGCGGAGTTGAATCCACCTGCCTCTAATCACGAATTTCTGGCATCTGTTCGAGAAAGGGCCGGCGACTATTCGGTCGAAAAGAAGACGGTGCTCATCGTTGGTGAAACAGACAAAGCTTCCGGTTCCCTCGCCTGTTTCCTCAAAGCCGAAGGGTATGGAGTAACCAGCGTGGAAAGCAGTTCCACGGCCATTTCCTATCTCGCGAACAACCGTATTCCTGACGTTGTTTTTTGTTTCGGAAGCGAAAGTGAATTTACTGCCCGGCAGATTCGAATTGCTGATGCCGGTCTTAGCGAACCTTCGACAGCTACGATCCAGTTCGCCGATGAATCGATTAAGGGCTGGTTTGCGGATGAGATCGTCGAGAGCCGGATTCTGAGAACACTTTCCATCGCCGGTTAGTTCGGGCAATGTTCAAGACGTCGCGAAATCAAAGGTAGAAATCAAAAGTCAGCGACAGGCGAAAAAAAAGAATCCGCAGGCTAATGCCTGCGGATTGGGAGCCGTAATTTGTCTGACCGGATTCCTGCTGCGTTTAGTCCATCGGTAGCAGGACTTCGTATTCAGTTTCACCTGAGATCGTTGTGGTGACGTCGTCTCTTGAATTGAATTCGCCGTCCGGTCCAGCACTGCGAATGATACTTTCGTCGCCGCTTTGAACATCAAATCGAAGTTCGTTGCCCCAGGGGTCAACATGTTTGATCATCAGCATGTTGCAGTCGATTTCCGACGGAAGTTTACCGTCATGTGATTCTTTGTACTCTTCCAGTTCGTCTGCGGCTTCTGCCATCAGGACGCGAGTCTGATCGACTTGTACTGCGGTTTGACGCTCCATCCGACGCTCGAATCGCATCGTTTCATCAAGATGATGATGGTAGTAGGCAGTTCCAAAAATTCCTGCCATCACAAGAGTGCCGATGCCCGAGATGAACGCCGTAAACTTTGCCAGGCGACGTGGCTGCTTCCGCATTCCGATAAGGCTTAGAAGAAGTCCGATCGGCGAGAGAATTCCGAGACTGAAAACAGTCGTCAGGAATCCAAGCAACGCAAATCCATTGAAACCTCTGCGGCGTCGCGGCTGGTCGAAACCGATATAGATCGGGCCCGGCTTGTTCCGGTTGTTGCGTCGGTGTTCGAAAGGAACGTGAAATGCCATGGTCGAGTCCTCCTCGCAGGCGCGACACCGGCTGGTCAGCCGGCAATGTGCGATGTCGTTATTTCAAGTCAGACCCTGATTCGGATCGAGTCTGGCCAATAAGTGCGGTTTTTGCCGTGGAATGTCACAGCTTTCCGGTTAATTCGCATGGCCCGAACGACTCTTGGAAACTTTTTTGAGGAAATTCCGGGCAACCTGAACAAAGCTTTTCACAGCGGAATTGCCTTGGAATTCCGGGGCGATAAGTCACTGATTTGCAAGAGTTTCCGTTGTTGGCACCCTTTTTCGGTCCCGGGCCAGTTTGGCAGGGGACTTTGGTTCAAACAAAAAAATCGGCCCGATTCAAAGAACCGGGCCGATCAGAAATTTCAAATTGAGAAGTCAGGCTATTTTCCGCCACGGAGTCTGCCGGACTTCTTTTTCTCCCAGTATTTGTCGAGGTGGCGTTTTACTTTGCCGCTGAGGATGAACAGGCCCAGCATGTTCGGCAAAGCCATCGACAGGATCAGAAGATCGCTGAAGTCGAGGATCGCACCTGTCGTAACGATGGAGCCAAGGACCGTAAATACCAGGAACAGTGCCTTGAAGCCGAAGGACGACCATTCACCGAATAGCGATGTCCAGCAGCGTTCACCGTAGTAGTACCACGAAATCAACGTCGAGTAGGCGAACAGAATAACAGCTGCATACAGGACATACTTGAACCATGAGATGCCGTGCTCTCCGCTGATCGCAGATCGCGTCAAAGCAGCACCCGACTTGTTTTCTCCCGAGACATAGTTGCCGTAATCAGGATTTGACCACGCGCCGTACTCAGATGCGCCAAGAAGCTGGTTCGGATCCTCTGTCGGCGTCCAGCCACCACCGGCGATGATGATTACGACTGCAGTCATCGTGCAGATGACAACCGTATCAATAAACGGCTCAAGCAGCGCAACGATACCTTCGCTTACCGGCTCGTCGGTTTTGGCGGCAGAGTGTGCAATGGCGGCTGAGCCGACACCGGCCTCATTCGAGAATACCGCACGCTGAATACCAACGACCATGACGCCGAGGATAGCACCGAATCCAGCCTGGAAGTTAAACGCATTGTCGAGGATGCTCTGGAATGCCGGGCCGACGAGTGCGAGGTTGGTGAAGATAATGTACATCGCCATCAGAACGTACGCGGCACACATGAACGGAACGATCCGCGATGCGACTTTACCGATCGATTTGATGCCTCCGACGATGACAACGCCAACACCGGCCGCCATCACAAGGCCGTAAATCCATGGATATTTATCGATAAACGTGATGTCTTCACGGATCGCGTCAAGCGACTGTCCAACCTGGAATGCGTTACCGCCACCAAGAGAAGCCCCGACGCAAAGGACTGCGAAGAATACCGCAAGAACAGTCCCCAGTGGCTGAAGGCCCATTTCACCGAGCCCCTTGCTGAGGTAACGCATCGGTCCACCCGTTACCCGGCCCGTCTGCGGATCCACCTTCCGGTACATCTGACCCAGCGTACATTCGGTAAACTTACTGCTCATGCCGAGCAGGCCGATCAAAATCATCCAGAATGTGGCGCCCGGGCCGCCAACTCCAATCGCAATTGCCACTCCGGCGATGTTTCCAAGGCCGACCGTCGCCGAAAGAGCTGAAGACAAAGCCTGGAAGTGCGAGACTTCTCCCTCATCTTTTTCGTCGTCGTACTTGCCCATCGTCAAAGCGATCGCGTGGAAGAAGCCGCGTACATTGATGAACAGCATGCGAAGCGTCAGATAGATCGCCCCGGCAAGCAGCCAGATCACGACAAAGGGAAGCGATACACCGAGCCAACCCTCGGAATGGACGATGCGGTAATTGCCGTTTTCATCGGTGGTGACGGTCTGTTCTTCATCGTACTGGTCGGTGACGGTCACTTCCATGTTGGCGTTGATCGTCTCGCCCTCATCCAGCGTGTCGTTTTCATTTGCATCGACAAAGGACTGCCCGGATTCAATTCTCGGACCAGTATGGAAGTCATAGAAGAAGAAGGTCGCCATTGGTCCGACGAGGTAGTCGCTGAACCACTGGTTGACCGGCTCAATCGTCTCATTCACCTGGTCGACGAAGCTGGTCGCACCCTCTTCGCCATCGGCTTCACCTTCCGGCTGGGCGTCATCTCCACTATCCGGCTCATCACTTTCGTCATTCGATTCGTCTCCGGTTTCAGAGTCTGCGTCAGCATCGTCTGATCCTTCGTTCGATGTCTGGCCTGCAGTGTCCTCGTCCTGAGCGAACGCAGCCGAAGGTGCGGTAGCGAACGAAACCCCCATTCCCAGAATCAGGATCAGAAGGCCACGGACCAGTTCGTCCGTCAATTTGCGGGTAAATGGCATATCTAAACTCTCGTTCGAAAGTGTGTGTGCGCTTTTTAAAACGATCAGGATAGACCAAAAGCGCATAAATATCGCTCGATTGATCCGCCTGAATCGAAACCGTTTTTACCGAGATGTGCTGTACCAGCTGGCAGGGTCGTATCCAGCACGTGATCTGTTTTCATAGACGAGCCAGCTTGTTAAACGGCCGCCACCAAAGACCGGGCAGACTGTCAGCGGCGAGCTGAGCCGATTTGCCCGTTTCCGGCTCTGTTTTTTAAAATGGCGGTCGCTGTATGTCAATGAATTGAAGGAGTTATGCCCGCTCTGTGAATACGGTTTCCATTTTTGACATATTCGGTTGTGAAATATGTCTAATCCGCGTATCATTCGAGTGCGAAGCAAAAACGGTGCGATGCCATTGAGATTTTGAACGCCCGCCTCGACACCGCGGGTGATTCAAAGTGATTCGAAAAACGATGGACACCAAAGGGCAGCAAATAAATCCCTGACGAGAACGATCCTGGTTTCCGGACAAATTCGCCCAAATGAAGACAGCCCAACCACTTTCCAGCGGCGACCGCGAGCTGATTGCGCATTTGCGTGATGGGGACTCGATGACCGTCGGAAAACTGGTGAAGGCTTCCGGCGTAACGGCGACCGCTGTAAGGCAGAGGCTGGTCCGCCTGATGGCATTGGGCATGATTGACCGCACCGAGGATCGGGAAGGTCGTGGACGCCCCAGCCACGTTTATCATCTCACCGAAAAGGGGAGGAACACTTCTGCAAACAACCTGGACGATCTAGCGCTCGTTTTGTGGCAGGAGGTACAGCAGATTCCTGACCGGGAGCTGCGTAAGCGGGTTATTGCCGGGGCCGTTGAACGGTTAGCGCAGCGTTACGAATCTGCGATTCGCGGCTCTGCCTCCGACCTCGGAGACACGACAGAGCAAAGGATGAGAAAGATTGCGGAGATTTTCGCCGCGATGGACCTGCCGGTTTCATACGAGGAAAAGGACGGACTACCCGTCATCAAGGTTTCCGGCTGCCCGTTTCCGGGGCTTGGCGGGGAAAGCCGCGAGATCTGTGAAATGGAACAGGAGTTGATTCAAAAGCTGGTCGGCTCGGAAGTCGGCCTTTGTAAATGCCAGAAGGATGGCGATCGTTGCTGCTCATTTGAAGTTGCAAAGTAGGTAGGACTGATTAGAACCGTAGGCTTGAAACAGCCGGCGGATAACCTGGAGCCCGGACATGTTCCGGTCTGCGTAGCAAAAGAAGAAAAAATGACAGACGTACTGAAAATCGTTGATCTCCACGTTTCGATCGGTGAAAAGCCGATTCTTCGCGGTGTGAACCTCGAAATTAAAGAAGGTGAGACTCACGCTCTGATGGGCCCTAACGGCAGCGGCAAGAGCACGCTTGGCCTGGCCATCATGGGACATCCCAACTATGAGGTGACGTCCGGTGAGATTCTGCTCAACGGCGAGGATATCTGCGAGATGGAGCCGAATGAACGGGCTCGCGAAGGCATCTTCATGGCGTTTCAACGTCCGGTCGCAATCCCCGGAGTCCGCATGGCTGACTTCCTGCGACATGCAACGACCAACGTTCGCAACCCCGAGCGTAAAGAAGGTGAAGACCTGATTCCGATGCGTGAGTTCCGCAAAGAGATCAAGTCCAAGATGGAACAACTGCAGATGGACAGCGAGTTTGCTCGTCGTTACGTGAACGACGGGTTCTCAGGTGGTGAAATGAAGCGCGCCGAGATTCTGCAGCTTGCGATGCTCCAGCCGAAATTTGCGATCCTCGACGAAACTGATTCCGGACTCGACGCCGATGCCGTTCGTCTGGCGAGCCAGTCGATTAACGAAATCGGACACAACAAAATGGGCCTGTTGATTATCACGCACCACGACAAACTGCTTGAGCACAATCCGCCGCAGTTTACTCACGTGATCCTCGGCGGCCGCATCGTCGAACCCGGCGGAAAAGTACTGGCTGACGAGTTGCACAACGAGGGGTACGAACGGATTCGCCAGCAGTACCCTGACGCAGCCCGGGTCAACGACGAAACCGAAGCGGAAAAAGAAACCGTCGTTGGCTGATAGCCCCTCTCCCCGAAACAACTGACTTCACTCTGATCGGTAATTTTATGTCGACTGATATCTCCGAGAGCCAGGAACTCAAACAAACTGAGATCAACAAATACGATTTCAAAACCGAGACCACTGCCGTCTTCAAAGCGCGCAAAGGGATCGACGAGGAAATCGTCCGCCAGATTTCTGAAATCAAAGGTGAACCGGACTGGATGCTGGAATTCCGTCTCGAAGCACTGAAGATTTTCAATTCCAAGCCGATGCCGGAATGGGGCGGAGATATCGAGCTGGATTTCCAGGATATCTACTACTACCTCAAACCGACGACCGATCAGGGAAAGTCGTGGGACGAAGTTCCTGAGGAAATCAAAGATACCTTCGAGAAGCTTGGTATTCCTGAAGCCGAACGCAAGTATCTCGCGGGCGTCAAAGCCCAGTTCGAGTCTGAGGTGATCTACGGTTCGTTGAAGGAAGACCTCGCTGAAAAAGGTGTGATCTTCACTGACACAGATACTGCCATTCGCGAGCATCCCGAGTTGCTTCGCGAATACTTCGGAACTGTCATTCCTTCGACTGATAACAAGTTTGCTGCTCTCAACAGTGCGGTCTGGTCGGGAGGCTCATTCATCTACGTGCCGCCGGGGGTCAAAATCGACTTCCCGTTGCAGGCCTACTTCCGCATCAACGAAGAAAACATGGGGCAGTTCGAGCGAACTCTCATCATCGTTGACGAAGGTGCTCAGGTTCATTACGTCGAAGGCTGTACCGCCCCGATGTACACCAGTGAATCACTACACTCGGCCGTTGTCGAAGTTGTGGTCAAGAAGAACGGACGTTGTCGCTACACAACAATCCAGAACTGGGCCAACAATATCTACAACCTGGTTACCAAGCGGGCGTTTGCATACGAAGACGCCGTCATGGAGTGGGTTGACGGAAACCTCGGCAGCAAGCTGACCATGAAGTATCCGGCCGTCTACATGATGGAACCCGGGGCTCGTGGCGAGATACTGTCCATTGCATTTTCCAGTGCAGGTCAACATCAGGATGCAGGAGCCAAACTGGTTCACTGTGCTCCGGATACGACCGGAACAATCATCTCGAAGTCAATTTCCAAGAACGGCGGCCGCAGCAGTTACCGTGGTCTGGCTCGTGTTGAAAAAGGTGCGGTCAATTCAAAGTGTAGCGTCGTATGCGACGCGTTAATTCTTGATCCTGAAAGCCGAAGTGATACGTATCCGTACATCGAAATTTGCGAGCAGGACGTTTCGATCGGACACGAGGCGAGTGTTTCGCGAATCGGCGAAGAGCAGCTTTTCTACCTGATGAGCCGCGGGCTCTCGGAAGCCGAAGCAAGCACGATGATCGTCAACGGATTTATCGAGCCGCTGGTAAAAGAGCTTCCGATGGAATACGCGGTCGAAATGAACCGCCTGATCCAGCTGCAGATGGAAGGATCGGTCGGGTAGCCATATCTGCGGGTATCTATATCTACGAGTAGGTAAAACACGAGTAGGTAAAACACGGGTAGGCACAACTACATCCGCAGGCGTTTCCACACTGCGGTTTGACGAAATAGAAATATGACAACAGCAACACAAAACGAAATTCAGTTTGACGAATCCGGTTTCCGGACATTCCTTGAATCGCGAAACGAACCGGCTTGGCTCACCGAACAGCGTGAAGCGGCCTGGGCGCGATTCAATGATCTGCGCTGGCCGAACAATCGTGACGAAGAGTGGATGAGAACCGATATCCGGCTCTTCAAGCTCGAGAAATTCAAGATTCACGGAGCCTCGTCGGCTGACGGACTCCCCGCTACGCAGCTGGATGACGGTGTTGAACTTGCCGGTCGCGTTAAGGCTCTCGATTCAAGACCAATTTCCGCGACTGAGTTTGAAGAAGAGTACAAAGCGAAAGGTGTCATCTTTGGAACTATCGCCGAACTGCTGGAAGAACATGGTGAGTTGATCCAGAAGTACCTTCACAAAGCCATTGACACAGAAATTGATCGTTTTGCTGCACTTCAGCAGGCGATGTGGTCCAACGGAGTTTTCCTCTATGTGCCGCGCAACGTGACCATCGACAAGCCGATCCACGTCAGCGCAATGATCACAGATGGCGGCAGCGATCTTCGCCACACCTTGATCGTTATCGAGGAAGGCGCTGAAGCAACCGTGCTGGCAGAGTCAACAAGCGATGCTGATTGCTCAGGTTTGCACGTCGGCGGAATCGAATTGTTCGTCGGGGATCGCGCTAATCTCCGCTATGTGAACCTTCAGGACTGGGGCCAGAAAGTCTGGCACTTTGCCCACCAGAAAGGTGTCGTTGGTCAGGATGCGAATCTCCAGTGGACCGTCGGTGCACTCGGATCGAAACTGGCCAAAGTCAATCAGCACGTCGCGCTTGCGGGAGAGCGTGCAAATGTACAGGTGAATGGTGTCATGTTCACCGAGAACAAGCAGCATCTCTCCTACCACACTCTGCAACACCATGAGGTTCAATCGTGCACCAGCGATTTCCTTTACAAAGGTGCACTGCAGGATACCTCGCGCACCGTCTGGCGCGGGATGATCAAAGTTGATGAGGGCGCGCAGAAAACAGACGGCTACCAGCGTAACGATAACCTGCTTCTGTCCACGAAAGCCCGCGCGGATTCGATTCCGGGACTTGAGATTGAAGCCGATGATGTCCGCTGTACCCACGGATCCACGAGTGGTCGTGTTGACGAGGAGTTGATCTTCTACGCTCAGTGTCGTGGCTACACTCGCAAAGAAGCAATCCGCGCGATCGTGACCGGGTTCTTTCAGCAGGTATTCGATCGGATTACGATCGAAAGTGTTCGCGAGGCACTCGCGCTTGCTATTGCCCGAAGAGTTCGCGATTACGAGTAGGATCTTGAGAGGGTTTGCCTGGTTTTTTGACCGTGCACCGGTACAAGACCTGCTAGCTTGCGCTTCTCGTATTGGATGGATTTGTGGATGCTGACTAGGATCAGCGTTCACCCGTCTGAGTAAGAGAAGCGTAAATGTTGCGAACTGTTCGAGAGAATCTTAAGGCCTGCCGCCGCGGGCTGCTGATGAAAGTGCCCAAGCTTGGCTTTGCGAACCTGACTGCACTTTGGTGGCAGGATCGCGCCTGGATGACTCCCTACCGTCAGCACCTGTATCCTGACGGTCGTGCTGGAACCAGGATGCTCGCCCGGCGGTTTATGTTGATCCAGCTCGCGAATTCAGTTTCAAGGCTTGAAGGTTCGACGGCAGAATGCGGCGTCGCACGTGGAACAGGCTCTGCAGTGATCTGCGAAACACTTCGCGATCACTATCGAAACGGCGATCATCATTTCGCATTCGATTCATTCGAGGGCGTATCCGAACCCGGAGTCCTGGACAATGAATCGAATGGAAAGACCAACTGGTACAAGGGCAAACTGAGTCACGACTATGTTCAAGTTCGTGAAAGGCTGCAGGAATTTTCTTTTTGTCAGGTCGTCAAAGGCTGGATTCCGGATTGCTTTGAAGGCGCCGCACAAAGCGTCGAGAAATTCCGGTTCGTACATATTGATGTCGACTTGTACGAGCCCACAAAAGCCAGCCTTGAGTTCTTCGTGCCAAGACTCGTCCCCGGTGGAATTATCGTTTTTGACGACCATGGTTTCCGGAATTGCCCGGGGGCCCGCAAGGCAGCTGAAGACTATTTTGCTGACCGGCCGGAAGCCATCGTCGAGATGACGACCGCGCAGGCTTTTGTGACCAAAGCCGCATAGCACTGTCCTGAATTCCGTCCATTCGGACGTCTGCTTTGAACGATTCATTGGATCAGGATGCCTGCGAACGGGATCGCGCCGAAATAGCCGCGTTGGTACGGCTCCATTTTCCGCCACTTCCAGTTCCGGATTATCCTCCCATGCTCGGGATGGATCCGTTCGGTAATGATGAGTACGCCGGCTTCGCGAATGTTCCCTGGACTGAGATTCCGCCGCAGCTGTACGGAAACTACGGTTACGACATCAGTCCTCCAATCGGTTTTTCAGCCCATAAGTCGCCGGAATTCTGGAACTATCATGTGCCGGGTTTCATGACGGCATCGTTGCTCCATGAGGAGGAGTACGAAGTTACCTGTTCGTTCATGTGGACGATGCGAGATGTGAAACCGGAAATAAAGAAGTTTCCTGACGCGAGCAGTTGTTGGTGGGGCGGCCCCGGTTTCCATTCAAACTACTCGGGTGACCAGTGCAGGACTGTCATTCTCTATCTTGAGTATCTGCGCGACTTCGGTTCACAACCACCTGTCTACTTCGAGTGGACGCGCCGTGACCTGCGGGCATTGTTGCGGTGGTCTGAATAACTATCGAATTGAGGACGGCCGGCGCTTAGACCGGAGATAGTTTCGGTCATGTCAGAGAGGGACTCCACGCGGTGGAGCCTGAGGGGCTGGAAATGAATCGTGCCGGACGCTGGTGGTTGCGTTAAGCCACCTTCCATCGGCCGGTTAGTGGACTATCATCCGGGTTTTCAAACTATCCCGAACGGTCAGAAAATGTCCGAGTTCACGATTGCCGCAAAAGTTGACGAACTGCCAGATGGCGAAAAACTTCTGGTGGAAGTTGAAGAGCGACTCGTTATCCTCTTTCGAGTCGGAGACGACTATTACTGTATTGACGACATCTGCACGCACGACGGCGGGACGTTGAGCGACGGCGACCACGAGGGGTGCCAGATTGAATGCCCGCGGCATGGAGCCCGATTTGATGTCCGGACAGGAGAAGCCCTCACGATGCCGGCCACCGAATCGACTTTTACACACAAAGTTAAAGTTGACGCCGGGAACATTCTGGTAAAATTGAACGAGCAGCTGGACTGACCGTGAATTTGTCAGGCAGAAGAATACAAGCAGAACCAGTCAACAGACAAGCAACAGAATAGACGAGCCAGAACATGCCTCTTCATGAAGACCACGTGCGCGAAGCAATCAAGAAGGTCATCGATCCTGAACTTTTCGTAAACATTGTCGATCTCGGGCTGATCTACGTTGTGGATGTTGTCACAAAAGAAGGCGATCCGGAGACGTACGACATCAACATCGAAATGACGATGACCAGTCCGATGTGTCCAGCAGGCCCGCAACTGGTGGCAGAAACGAAGAAATATGCCGGCGAACTGGAAAATGTTGACAGTGTTGAGGTCAAAGTGGTGATGGACCCGCCGTGGACCCAGGATATGATGACTGATGACGCGCGGGACCAGTTGGGCATCTTTTAGTGCTGCCGGATCAGGCAGCACTTAGTGCGCTCCGGATGCGAAGGTCAAGGGTGGCGGTATTTCTGATCGCTGCCCGGCCTGACGCCGACATGGACGCAATCTTTACGACTCCCGGGCAATGAACTTTTATCAATCGCACCGGGAAGTCGCTCGCTTTCAGCGCGTCGCTCTTGCCGCTGTGCGTAAACAGCATATTGGAGTGATCATGAGTACCACCAGTTCACCGTCGACGGCTTCGTCGGCGGCAAACTCGACCGATCCGCTGCGGCTGATCGATGTCGATTACATCAGGTTCTATGTGGGCAATGCTAAGCAGGCGGCCTACTTCTACGCCCAGTCATTCGGATTTGAAATCGAACAGGTCTCCGACCTGACGACCGGAGTCCGTGACAGTGCAACCTATCTCCTGACCCAGGGCAACATCCGTTTTCTATTGACGACCGGACTGACCAGCGACCACGAAGCGCAGAAAGAAGTTGGACTCTACGGCGACGGAATCAAAGACATCGCTTTCACTGTTGACGATGCGGTCGTTGCCTACGAAGAAGCGATGCGCCGCGGTGCAGAATCCGCATATGAGCCCGTTGAAGTGACCGATGAGCATGGCACCGTTGTCTCAGCAGGGATCAAGACTTTCGGACGTGTGAACCATTCATTCATATCTCGCAGCGGCGGATACGAACTCGACAAGGTTAAAGAACGCGGAAACGTATTCCTGCCGAATTTCCGGTTGATCGATGACCTGGCAATTAACGAATACAACCGCGAAAATCCGACCGGGCTGTTTTACGTTGACCATTGCGTTGGCAACGTCGAACTTGGAAAGATGGATACGTGGGTGAAATGGTACGAGGACATTCTCGGCTTCAAACTGTTCAAGCACTTTGACGACAAGGATATTTCGACTGAGTACTCAGCACTGATGTCGAAAGTGATGGACTCGGGTCGCGAGCTGATCAAGATCCCGATCAATGAGCCTGCTGCAGGCAAGCGTAAAAGCCAGATCGAAGAGTATCTGGACTGGCACAACGACACTCCGGGTATTCAGCACCTGGCCCTGTTGACCAATGATGAAATCAACACGGTCGACAATCTCCGGCGTCGCGGAGTCGATTTCCTGCGTATCCCTGACGCCTACTACGAGACAGTCTGGGAACGAGTCGGCGAAATCAAGGAAAATACCGACGAGGTTAAAGACCTCCGTGTTCTGGTCGATCGTGACGACAAGGGTTACTTGCTGCAGATTTTCACCAAGCCGCTGCAGGATCGCCCGACGTTGTTCTTTGAAATTATCTGCCGTCGGGGAAGCGAATCGTTCGGCAAAGGTAACTTTAAGGCGCTTTTTGAGTCTCTTGAGCTCGAACAGGAACGTCGCGGAAACCTCTAAGCCGCGTCGATCCAGCGGATTCGATTTTGACAAATCAGACGCCGAATGCTTGAATAGCATCCGGCGTCTTTTCTTTTATTTGTGAAAGAAAGACTCCCTTCCAGCCGGTTTCAAAGCCAGAGAACTTCATGAACCGATTATTCGCGCGACTACTTGTTTTCATTTTTTCGATCGCCCCTGCCCTTGCGATTCAAGCTCAGGAGAATTCACCTCCCTCAAATGCGCTTGAAGAGGCGCAGCGGATCAGTTCATTGACCGGCCGCCCGATGTTTGTCGTAGCCGGCTCGTCCACATGACCGCCGTGCGTCGCCTTGCTGAACCGGTTGAATACCGATGAGCAGATGGCGCCTTACGTGGCACAGTTTGTGCCCGTCAAACTCGATACATCGTCTGATGAATATCGTGAATTCCGTCGCAATCACGAGTCCGAAGGCAACTCCATTCCAAAGGTCTTCATCGTTCGCGCCGATGGCGAGACGATGTTCGGACAGTCAACTTCACTGCCCGGAGCGCAGATGGCTGAAGTTCTGGGCGCGTGCCTGAGCAATTGCGGACGGGTTCTTTCAGAACGTGAAGTTGTCGCGCTTGATGAAGCGGCCACTGAAATTGCAACGCTACGTGAACAGGGGGAAACCGCTGAGGCGATCAAAGCTCTGAAGCGGGCAGGGAAATTCGGAACGCCCGGCCAACTGGGAAGTTTCGCGCAGCCCGCCATTGCCGTCGACGAGCAGGCGCTTGCGTTGCACGAAGAAGCTATGGCGCTGCTGGAGCCGGTTGCACTCAGGCTGGGCATGCAGCCGGAGGATGAAGCAGAAGAAACAGCAGAGGCTGAAGTCGTAGAGGATGAGGCTGGCCGGATCGCTGCGCTGCAGGAATTCCTCGTAATCGAAGAACAGTTTGAAGGTCTGGGCTCAATCCGCGATGCGGTCAGAATGGTGACCCGCCACATCAGTCGTGACGACCAGTTGAAGGGGCTTTCACGTGCGTTGAAGGCACTGGATCGTGCAGAATCTGCTCGAAGCCTTTCTTCCGTTGAACGCTCGATGAATGACCTGATTGAACTCCTGGAAGATTATCCCGAAGGTGCAATGCACGAGATGATTATGACGGCGGGTCGCGCACTGAACGCGGAGAAAGAACGCCTGGAAGTGGAACAAGCTGCTTCGGGAGACGGCTAGTCCGGTTCGAAAGACATAAATGAAATCCGCAGCGCTGTTGATAGTGAGTATTTCGCTGTTAGTCCCTGCTGTGGCCTATGCTCTAAAGGTGGACAAAGACAGACGCGTTGCCAGATCGGTGGAGAACAACCGTGTCTTTTATAGCCTGAATCCGAACGCGGATCCGCGCGGCAACTATATTTCCAAGCCGGATTTCGCGGGCCAGAAATTCCGGGCAACAGTGTATATGGCTTCCGCTGGAACCGGAGCGGCAGGAGGCCTACTCGCAATCGCGCTGTTCTGGATCGCCGCAAACCGGGATGAATCCAATGCGTCCCGTTCTCCAATCTCAGCCCTTGAATCTACGGAATTGGATTCCTGATGATTTCAACCGAGGACATTCTGAAATCCACGGTACAGTCGCTCGTGTCCATCGGGCCTCAGTTGCCGACTCCGGCTCAGTTCGAATCGATGATGGCGGTGGCAGAACAGGCAGCGAAACGCGGCCACTTTATGCCCGATGAAGATGAGCAGGTCCGCAGCCTGTTTGCCTGCTATCTACGAACGCGAGCGGGACTGACAACGACGCTTCGCGAACTCGAGCCTTTGTTGCTGGGGTCGAACCAGGTACAGGGATCTGAGCGGTTGCGGGTTTTTGCGGTTGCGTTCTGCACCGCCTGCATGTTGCTGAGATCTGCGCGAGCACTTGTAGACGGTTGCAGGAAAAACCGTGTCATCTGGAAGAAGCTTGATGAAGCTGAGCCGCGTTACGGAATTCCCCGCAAACAGTTCACCCAGATCTATCGCTCCCTTACGTCTCCCCGAAATGCATGGATCTTTCTAACGGGTGTGGAGTATGCCGATGAGAATGCCGAACAATTGAGCCGGCTTGAGGAAGATCCAGTGGTCGGGCCGGCGATCAGGCTATTGCAGCAGGAACGGCCGTTTATTGAAACCAGCCGCCGGCAGTACGCCAGCGGGCGGCTGAAGTATCGCTGGCACTCTTTCCTGCGGAGGCACAACTCCGGATTCAAGAAGTTCACCTTCGCTTTGTTCAAGATGAGCGGAAGCCTCATCGCGGAGATGAGGCTGAAATGGAAACGCAAACGGGTCACACCCGGCGTCAGGCGCAAGATCGCAAAAATACTTGAGCCGGGCGATATCATCATTACGCGTCACGACGACGCAGCCTCCAACCTTTTTCTTCCTGGCTTCTGGCCGCACGGGGCACTGTACATCGGGACCGCTGCTCAGCGAGCTGAACTCAACGTTTCGATGACTGAAGAACGGCAGTCTCGAAGTGAGGATCCCGTCTGTGTACTCGAAGCCAGAAAAGACGGTGTTCTTTTCAGGCAGCTGGAAGATACGTTTTCCGTCGATGCGTTTACGGTCCTGCGGCCGAAGCTTGAAAGCTGTCATCTGCGCGAGGCACTGACTCGAGCGATTACTCATGAAGGAAAGAAGTACGATTTCGAATTTGATTTCCGACGATCTGACCGACTGGTTTGTACTGAAGTCATCTACCGGGGCTACCACGGAATCGGTCCGATTAATTTCGGGCTGACGACGCGCGCCGGACGAGTCTGTCTGTCAGCCGAAGATCTTCTTGACTGTGCGGTTGATGATGGCCTGTTCGAAGTAGTCGCAGTGTACGGTGCCAGCGGAAACCGGTTCGTCACAGGAGACCGCGCGAGAGACGTTCTGATGCGCAGCTACAAGTCTACAGACGAAACCAGTAGTAAATTCTCCAACTAGTTGGGCGAAGAGTCCTGGGGTTGTTTCAAATAAACCGGAAAATCGCAATTCGGGAGCTTAAATTCGATCACCCAACCATCCGCGTTAATTCTCTTCTCTATTAACCCGTTTTTCTCAAGTTCAGGTAACATCCCAATAGCTTCACTTGTGGCCAATAGTCGCTGGTCAATTGGAACAAGATGGTCATTGGAAACCAAAATCAAATACTGAAGTCGAGAGATTGAAGCCTCTTCTTCGGCGTTCTTATTAAGCTGCGAGATTTGGTCAGCAAGTTCTTTGGTTTCCGTTTCTAACTCCCTAATTGTTGTTGCTTGGTAGCCAATCTTGTGGTTATTGTAAATCCGGCCTACCTTGAAGCCTGCACCAACGGCCACAGTCAATGCCGAGAGGAAAAATGTTGCCATCGCGATATTTGACTTGGTTATCGCGAACCAGTTTCCACCCTTCGTTTCTTCTTCCGCGCTCTGCTCTTGGCTGGGCTGAACCGATATTTCTTCCCCAATTGCATTTTCTACAGTTGTTTAAGGTCGATGGCTTTAAATTTACGATTTCGAAGAGACGACTTCCTCGAAATGATAAAATTA
>JBCCFB010000119.1:0-17660 GCA_039029995.1 Planctomycetota bacterium | reverse complement strand
CGACGAAAAAGAAAACGACGAACAAGAAAGCTTCGAACAAGAAAGCTTCGAGCAAAAAAGCTTCGAGCAAAAAAGCTTCGAGTAAAAAAGCTTCGAGTAAAAAAGCTTCCTCTAAACGCAACACCGGGAAAAAGAGCGCGGCGGCCGCAAACCGTAGCCGCAAGAAAGCGACCGGCAAACGAAGCGGCGGCAAAAAGAAACGCGGCTAGTTGAAGGATTGCGACCTGACGCCGGACCTAGTTGCGTCCGCGTCTTCGTGGCGGATTCGCCCCGAGCATCTCAGCCGGGGTCTGCCCGAAGGCTTCCGCAAACGAATCGTCAAACGGGATGCCTTCCCGCAGGTTTCCGAGAAGGCGGCGGAAACTACCTGTGCTACCCCGCAATTTGTTCACGAACAAATAGCTGACAAGGGCTGCCTGATGTTCCGGGATGCGGCCGGTGACGAAATCTCCGGGGTTCTCCATGTTGTTCATCACGATCTCGGCTTGCGATTCCCATTCTTTGACTTCGTCCTCACGTGGATAGACTCTCGATGCCATCCAGTGCCCTGCCCCGTCTGCGAACCAAGCCGGAACGTCGGCGCCTTGACTGGCGGCATACGCGGACGATACCGCCGTGGCGATACGCACTTTGATATCCCCGGGGTCCTGGTTGCGCGTCATAAGGACCACCGCGTAGGCATCAATCGTGTCAAATCCCCAGTGTGAGGATAGCTCGCGCGGAATAGGCCGGTTTTCAATCATCGTTCCAAATTCGCTGAAGTCGTACCGCGACTGGAAGACGAAGATGGCAATGTTACCTTTGACCAGCGGTCCGTCTTCATCCGCGCGGAGCGAACGTTTGAGATCGGAAACCATGTCTTCTGCGATATCCCCGATCTCTTCAAGTACTTCCGGGTCGGCTGTCCCGAGGACGTAGAAGTTCTCCGTTACGGCCTCGTCATGAGGGGTATCCGTCATGACCATTTTCCAGTTCCTGAGGGCAAGCTCCTGTCGAGCTGCAACGAGATCTTCATGCGACTGTGATGCAGCAAGCGCCGTTGCCGCGATGGTCTGCATCGATGTCCGCGGGGCGCGACCGTCGAACTTCGCGCCTTCATTTATCCATGTTTCGACAACAGCTATTTTGTCATCTGCAATTTTTCCGGTTGGCGGCATGATTTCCGCCCCGTTGGCTCCGGTGAGGCGATGAAACAGCGTGCTTTGAGCCGCGCTGCCGGGCCTGATCGGCGGACCACTGTCACCGCCCCGCAATAATTGTTGAAAGTTTGCCATGCTGAAATTGCCTCGCGGGTTGGTCGTATCGATATGACAACCCGAGCAGTTTTCCAGAAGGATCGGAGCGACGTGCAGGCCGAATGAGACCGATTCGTTGCCGGTTGCAGCCTGAACTTCGGGAGTCGGCATTCGCTCCGGTTCAGGTGGTGGCGTCGCATTGCCAAGAGTGGCAAGGTTGGCGTCAGGGTCATCGCCATCAAACTCAGCTCCTGCGGCGATCCACTTCTTGAGTGTTTCCAATTCAGCCGGTTCGATTCTTAAACCACCCTGAGGCATTTCACCGCTTTCGATGACTTCGATCAGCCGGCTCTGCGGGGCGTTTCCGGGGGTTACCGCAGTACTGTTATCGAGTGCATTGAAGCTGGCAAAACTGAAGCCTCCGCGGCGACCCTGAACATGACACCGTCCGCATTTTGCAACGATAATCGGGGCGACATGTCGAACGAAGCTTACTGGTGCATCCGGATCAGTATTCTCCGGATCCTGCATCGGGCTGGGGAGAGCCTGGATTTCACCGGGGTCGGCTCCCTGCTCCATCAACATTGTCCGGGCCTGAGTCAGCTGGTTATGGAGCGGCGCTGCAGCTTGAATGAGTTCGGCGTCTGCTTCTTCGGTTAACCGCACCATCCGTTCGTTGGCTTCTTTGATGGTCCGGGCGCTGGCTTCAAAATCCTGCACCGTGTACTGCTGACCGGCTGTCTGAATCTCAGCTGCAATCCGTTCGAGCTCTCTTCTCTCTCGCCGGTTGATATCGTCCTGTGCAAACGAGTTGGACGCGCCGGCAATCGCAAGCAGGAAGACGATGATTGCGGAGGCGAACTTGCAGATGTGGTTAACCGGAGAATTCATTTTTGTGCCTGGTGTTGTTCCGCGTTGAGCGCTCTTTTTCGAGGTGGGTGGAAGGCTGGCGAGGTATAAGGTCGGTCAGAATACAGTCGAAGCGACTCCGTCCCGTGTCACGTTGAAAATCGAAGTTGATTCGACCGGAGATGCACCCGTCCCCATCACGCTGGAAATGATGGCCAGTATTGCAATGAGCATGCCGAAAAGAACCAGAATCATCAAAATCAGAGCCCACACGGGTATCAGGGCTTTCTTCTTTTTTCTGCGCCCGGAGCTGGACGAACCTAGCGCTCCAAGATCGGGAGGGGGAATATCAGCAACCGTTGGAGCCATGCCCTGGTTTTGTTTTTTGGTGGACGGGCTCTTCGCGTTCTCCGAAGCGCCGTTCCGTTTGCCCGCGTTCGATTTCCGTCCGGACTTTCCAGAGTCAGCACCGGAGGCAACATCGATCTCGAACGGTGATGCTGGAATCGCCAGAGGAGCGTCCGGCATCTGGTCCTGCGGCGGTGTGATCACGACGGCCTCACGAGCACCGCTTGAATCAGTGCTGCTGGAAACGATGCCGGTACTGTTTCGCTTGCTCGCGCCGGACACGTCGATGGCGAAAGGCTGATCGAAGGTTACCTCGCCGGTATTGATGTATTCCATCAGCATTCCGCTGATCTCATCGCAGGTCTGAGGTCGCTCGTCGGGAGCTTTGCGCATCATGAGGTCGCAGATGGAGACAAGCGCCTCGGGGCAGTCACCACGGCTACTGAGAATTCCCTCCGGTTCCTTAGTCTGATGCATTGCAATCCGCTGCGCCAGCGTTCCGTTCGGGAAAGGCGGATGCCCTGTCAGCAGGTAGTAAAGAGTGCAGCCGAGGCTGTAGATGTCAGCCCGCAAATCAACTTCGTGGCTGTTTACCGCCTGTTCGGGAGCCAGATAGTCGGCTGTCCCCATGACCTTTTCGTTGTGAAGAATCGTCAGAGATTCCTCGTCATCAGCTCGCAACAAAGCGAGGCCGAGGTCCAGAATCTTAATGTCGCCTGAACGGGTTCGAAGCAGGTTGGCAGGTTTGATATCACGGTGAACAAGATTCCGTTCATGTGCGTGTACGAGCCCTTTACATGCATCCGCGATGGCGCGGGCTGACTCCTCAAATCCCATTGCGCCGTCCGCTTTCACGATTTCATACAAGTCACGACCATCCACCCATTCCATCACCATGTAATGCGTGTCGGCGTCGTTGCAGATGTCGTAGATTCTGACGATGTTCGGATGGTTGAGGCTTGCCGCAGCGCGACCTTCTCGATAGAAGCGATCAAGGTACGTCTTGTCGGGTACTTTCTTGCGGGGGAGAACTTTGATCGCACGTTTCTGGCCGGATATCTTGTGCTCGGCCAGAAAAACACTGCTCATCCCTCCAGTGCCGAGGTGACCGAGCAGTTTATATTTACCGAGAAAGAAGCCTTTGTACTTTCCAGCGCACAGCTTCTCACGGTGCCAGTCCGTGATCAGCCCGGTCGCGATCAGGTGGGCACTGAGGTCATCTGTGGTGACAACTTCACCGTTAAATCTCCGCGAGAGTTCCGACAGCGCTGCGTCCAGTTTTCGCTCCGCAACGATTTCGCTGCGGCGCAGAAGTTTCAGAAAGCTTTTGGCGCTGGGATCCGCCATTCGGTGCCTCGTCTACAAGCTTCAGTCGCCATTTCGTTCGCCTGGAAAAGTATTCCTGCAAGGCGTGTCGCAGGAACAGTTCGGGTATGAAATCACGGGAAAACGACTGATGACTTCCTCATTTGATCAATACCTCTATGATAACACTTTGACCCCTCCGGGTGTGGCCATAAAATCGCGCTCACGCCCTCACCACGGCGTGCAGGATGGTCCCGGGGACCGGAATCCGGATGCAAGGTCCGGTTATGACAGTTGGAAACGATTTGGCGGCCGGACTTGCGGCCGGTTGTTCGGGAAACGGCATTGAATCAACTCGGCCTGTTCGCAAAATTCTGGCAACCCGGGCGCGTCAAAACGCGGCTCGCTGCGCGGGCGGGAGACGAGTACGCAAGCCGGATCTACCGCATATTTCTCGACCACTTGATTGGACACCTCTCGAAATCACCTCCGGAATCCTGCGACCGGTTGAGCGTCGTTTTTTCACCTCCCGAAAAGCGCGAAGAATTCGCGCGCACCATCGGGCCGGCCTGGACATTGGTGCAGCAATCTGAAGGTGACCTTGGAAACAGAATGTCCCGGTTTTTCGATCAAGCGTTGGCTGATAACGAAAATGCCAAAGCAGTGATCATCGGTTCAGATACTCCGCATCTTTCGTCGCAGAGAATTGAACATGCCTTCACAGAACTGGACGAGTGCGATGTCGTTTTCGGACCATCAAGTGACGGTGGCTATTATCTGATCGGGATGAAGCAAGTGACCGCCGCCGTGTTCAATGGCATTGATTGGAGTACTCCAGCTGTACTCGAACAGTCACTGGCAGCACTTGAGGCGTCCGGAAGGACGTACGGACTGCTTCCTGAGATGACGGATGTCGATGAAATGAATGATCTCCAGAGTCTGATAAGTCTGCTTGAACGGGAAACGGAAATACCAGAGGGATTCAAACTGCTGGAGAGCATTCAACGGCTGAATCGCGAACTCATTCCCGGAGGGATCGGCAGTGAGTGATCTCGCAATTATTGGAGGCGGCGTTATCGGGCTTTCAGTCGCGTACGAAATGTCGCGAAGAGGGGCTGAAGTTACCGTTGTCGACAAGCCTCAGTCGGGTGCCCAGGCGTCCTGGGCCGGTGGTGGAATATTGCTGCCCACAGATGCGGAGACTGCCATTCATCCGATAGAGCAGCTTCGTGCATTGAGCAGCCGATTACACACTCGCTGGGCGACAGAATTACGGGAGCAAACCGGAATCGATAATGGCTACCGTGAATGCGGAGCCGTTTATTTCGCAAGGTCGCCCGGTGAAGTGGCGTCGCTGAGCGGCCAGATGCTTGAATGGACTGAAAACAACATCAGACATGCCTGGCTCGATGATGATGAACTGGATGAACTATTGCCCGTGCTTTCCACCGAATACCGTGATAACGCAAAAACACGTGCTGCCATTCTTCCCGATGAATGGTTGATCAGAAATCCGGATCACTTGAAGGCGCTGAAGGCTGCGGGAACTTTGAACCGTGTTCGTTACTTTGATAGCGCTTCGGAAGTCCGGCTTGGCGTAAAAGACGGGCGCGTCGATCGAGCCAGTGTCCAGACGCCGGCAGGTTCGATTGAAATCGAGGCAAGCCGTTTTTTGATTTCTGCCGGTGCGTGGTCAGGGCAGCTGGTTGAACCTTTAGGCGTCAGTCTGCCGATGGTCCCTGTCCGTGGACAAATGCTCCTTTATAAGTTGAGTGAGAAAAAGTTCTCGCCTCTGGTGTATGAAGGCAACAGCTACATTATCCCACGCGACGACGGACACGTGCTTGTCGGGTCGACTACCGAAGAGGCTGGTTTCGACTTTTCCAATACATCCGAAGAGATCAACCGGCTGAAGAGTTTTGCAGCCGGAGCAATTCCTGAACTTGATGAATCAAAGTACAAGCGTTGCTGGTCAGGACTGCGTCCGGCAACCAATGACAGTTTTCCCTACCTGGGACAACTCGTCCCGTTTGAAAATCTGTTCGTAGCCACCGGACATTTTAAATGGGGGCTGCATCTTTCCCCCGGAACGGCCGTCGTCATGAGTGATCTGATTGAGGGACGAGATCCGCAAGTGGACATGCAACCATTTCTACCCTCGAGAATGTCTGTTTCGCGACTGAACTGACCTCTTCGCGGCTTCTTATTCTGATGAAAGCCGCACATTCGGTTCGAGTTCTTTTTGCGAAGTCGCCGCGTTCTAGCCCCTAATTGGCTGCGCCGATATATTGAGCGAGTGAATTGACCGAACCGTCTCGAGCCGGAATTGTCAGTTCTTACGGAAGGCAGCCAGGCGAAGGCTGACAGGCCCTGTTGCGGCAGTCCGGCGCTGAAGAGCCAGGCAAGAGATTGCGGAATCAACACGCGGAATAAATATGAAAACTGACGAGCTACGCGAGAAGTATCTGGAGTTCTTTCGGACCAAAGATCACACCGTTTGTGCAAGTGACGTTCTGGTACCTAAATGGGACGCTTCGGTACTGTTCACTCCGGCTGGAATGAACCCGTTTAAGGACCACTTTCTCGGCAAGGTGGAATTGAAGTTCACGCGTGCCACCAGCTCACAGAAGTGCCTTCGCACAGGTGATATCGAAAACGTGGGACGTACTGCGTACCACCACACGTTCTTTGAAATGCTCGGCAATTTCAGTTTCGGCGACTACTTCAAACGTGATTCCATTCACTGGGCGTGGGAATTCCTGACCGGAAGCCAGTGGTTGGGACTCGATCCCGGCCGCTTGACCGTCAGCGTTTACAAAGGCCATTGGGGATTCGACGAAGAGGCTTTCAAGATCTGGAATGAAGAGATCGGACTTGCTGAAAACCGGATCGCCTGTCTCGAAGAGGACGAAAACTACTGGCCCGCCAGTGCTCCTTCGGAAGGGCCCGATGGTGTATGTGGTCCGTGCAGTGAGATCTTTTTTCATCCTGACAACGGGCCGGAATGCGAAATCTGGAATCTCGTCTTCACCCAGTTCAATCGTGAAGGCGATCCACCGGACAACCTGACTCCGTTACCTGCAAAAAATATCGACACGGGCATGGGCCTTGAGCGCGCAGCATCAATGTTGCAGGGAGTCAGCACGAACTTTCATATCGACACGCTGCTGCCGATCGTCGAGGCTGCTGCCGTAATCTGTGGCCGTAAGTACGAGGCTGAGACGGAAGACGGTAGACGGTTCCGGCGCATTACCGACCATGTTCGCGCATGCACAATGGCAATTCACGAAAACGTCTATCCCGGATCTCAGAAAGAGGAGTCGGTGATCCGTCGCCTGCTGCGACGCGCTGTTTTTCAGGGACACGAGATGGGAATGCGGGAACCATTCCTTTATCAACTGGTGCCTTCAGTCGTGGAGCAACTCAAACGGCCTTATCCGGAGCTGACGGAGACCGCTGAACGAGTTACTGACGCAATTCGGGATGAAGAGGATGGCTTCTATCAGTTACTCGAAGACGGCATTCCTCGCGTCGAAAGAGTATTTGAAGAAACCCGCGCAAACGGCAGCAACGTTGTTGACGGTGACGCAATCGCCAGGATTTATCAAACCTACGGTGTACCTCCGGAGATCGCTGATTCGATGGCTGATGCTCAAGGGTTTGAGTTTGACTGGGACGCCTTCAAGCAGTCTATGGACGACCACGGTAAACAAAGCGGCGTAATTGCTGACACGGTGATGGGCGATGCCGGCCCGATCGATGATATCAAGCGAGAAGTAAAAGCCACGCAATTCGTCGGCTATGAAAAATCAGAAGAAACAGCAAACGTTCGGGGACTGGTCTCTGAATCGGGAGGAGAGCAATCGCGTCTGGATTCTCTTGAAGTTGACGCAGGTGACTCACAGATGGTGATTACCGGGCGGACACCTTTCTACGCTGAGTCCGGCGGACAGGTCGGAGATACTGGAACAATCAGCGGCCCTGAGGGCGAGTTTTCGGTCGAGGACACTCAAAAGAACGGCGAGGTCTTTGTCCACTTCGGTCGAATGACATCCGGAAAGATTTCCAGTGGTGACGAAGTCACGATGCGAGTAGACACGCAGAGACGTGACGCTATTCGTCGCGCGCACTCAGCCACTCATATTCTGCACTACGCACTTCAGCAGACACTCGGAACGCACGCACAGCAACGTGGCTCCAAGGTGACCGACGACTGGCTCCGTTTTGATTTCACCAATAAGACCGGTGTAGCTGCCGGGGAGCTGAGGCAGATTGAAAGTCTGACCAATGAGAAAGTTGGCGCCGGCGGAGCCGTTACAGCAGAGATCATTCCTCTTGAGCAAGCCCGGGAGGCCGGGGCGATGATGCTGTTCGGCGAGAAGTACCCGGACCCGGTCCGCATGGTTTCCATAGGTGACTTCAGCAAAGAACTCTGCGGAGGTATTCATCTTGCAAACGCGGGTGATGTCGGAGCATTCGAGATCATCAGTGAGGAAGGCGTTTCCAAAGGCACACGTAGGATCGTTGCGCTCACGGGTGACAAAGCGCGTGAGAACCAGCAGCAGATTCAAAATGCTGCGACGGGAATCGCCGAAACTCTGAACGTTTCTGTCGGCTCGATTCCGGATGCCGTTGGAAGGCTCAGCAGGCAGGTCAAAGATCTGAAGAAGCAACTTTCTTCCGGGAAGGCTGCCACGTCGGAGCAGTCAAATGACGGGGCCGCAAGTGAGACCGAAGCAGCCGGCTATTTCGCGGTACGGGACGCTATGCGTACGGCGGCCGCGGGCTTGAACATTCCCGTGGCTGATCTTGCCGGTCGTGTGAACACCATGCTTGGCGAAGTTGATTCTTTAAAGAAACAGATTCAGCAGATGGCCGACGCTCCGACCGTTGACGCCGATACGCTGATCTCACAAGGCGAGAAGATCGGAGATGTGCTGGTTATCGCTCAAGAGCTTCGTGGCTCAAACAGCAACGTAATGCGTGGCCTGATCGATTCCGTCCGGAAGAAGACGGGGCCTGTAGCTCTGATGTTGATTACGGCGGTCAGTGAAGACAAAGTCGCTCTCGTGGCGGGAATCAGCAAGCAGCTGGTCGAAAATGGCGTCAGCGCTGGAGATTGGGTGAAACAGGTGGCTCCTGTTGTCGGCGGTGGTGGCGGTGGAAAACCGGATCTGGCCCAGGCCGGAGGCAAACAACCTGAAAAAATCAGCCAGGCAATTGCTGCTGCCGTCGAATATATGAAGTCCACCGTCGCAGTCTGATATTCCGACGGATATCGCAGGAGCGGAAAACCCGGTCATGCGGGAACGCCGAATCCGCGCATGCGAATGCCATATTGGCTAGAATCTCACTGTTTGTCGCAACTAATGACGCGTTTCCGGTGTACTGAATACCGGCAGCCATGGGACCGGTTTGTCCCCATTTGACGACAGCTGCGACTCTGTGGATGTAGACCACCACGAATCTTGAGGGCCGCCAACGGCGGTAGAACTATGAAAAGAATGATTTGTATCGCGTTGATGATGTGCTTCGGGCTGAGCACCATCAACGATCTGCAGGCTCAGTCCGTTTCCGATCCCGCCACGTTCGCGTTTGATATTCGACTAGGACGAATGCGTGATGGTGAAATGATGTCATCTCCGGCTATGGCCGGGATGATGAATCAGCCGGGCGCAATGGGGCCTGGAATGTCTCCGTCGGACATCGATCGCGTTTTCGGCGCGGTTGCGCTTCCGAATGACATGGCGACATTTGAAGTCTTCAATCAGCCTCAGCCGCCGGCTGAATTGCCGATGAATTTCTTTGCCCGGATCGAGCTGGCCAATGCGTCGGTCGGGGATACGATGTGGGCGGATATCTCAGGTTCCCCCGGCGTTTCCGAAGAGGTCATCAACGGTACGACCTACCTCGCGAATGAAGGCGAGATGACGAATATCCTGGTACAGCGAATTAACGATGTGACGATTGAAATTGCCACTCGCGATTTCGTTCAAGCCGGTATTGGTCGCGAGCTGTTTTCACCGGGGCTGACCGATGCGTGGGGTAAAGTGCCCGATCACGCGCTGCGTCTTGCGATTGATCTTCAGGGAGAAGCCCAGTTGGTCAGTGAAGTGATTGCGATGGCAAAGCAGGATCCCAGCATTGATCCGATGAGCAGCGCCTACCTCGACCTTGTGGACAACGCGGCCAACGTCCGTTTCAGCTTTGATCCGGACGATACAATCCTTCTCCAACTGGCGGCTACCGGAGTCGATGCTTCCCAGGCAGAAGAGCTGCGCAGCGGAATCGACGCTGCACTTGGAATTGCAAAAATGGGTGGTACTGCTGCTCTCAATATGGCGGAAAATAATCCTGAAGCCGATGAGATGACGGCAATGCTGCTGAGCGACCCGAATATGATGAGCGCGGCGAGAGGAATTCTGGGTTCACTTTCAGCAAAGTCTGAAGGAAATGAAGTCATGGTCACCATCCCGCGTCCGGACGGTTTCACGGAGGCGGTCTCCAGCCTGATGGAAGTCCTGCCCATGATGATGATGGGTGGAATGGGCGGCCCACCACCCGGAGATTTCGGCCCCGGAGATTTCGGACCTGGAGACTTCGGACCTGGAGACTTCGATCAATTTGAAGAAGGTGGCGATCTGTTCGGCGGAAGCTCTCCAGTAGAGGCCGCTCCGTTCGGTGGCGGCGAAGAAGGCGATCCATTCGGCGGTGGTTAAAAATCGGCCCGATGGCAAATAACAAAAACGACCTCACGATGCAGTATCGTGAGGTCGTTTTTTTTTGTTTTCGATTGGGGCTGAGGTCGATGGCCTACCTCCAGGAGACTTCCAGCTGGTTGTCAATTGACTCGACACCTTCCACGTCGCGTACGGCTTCCTGAGCCATTTGCTTCCGGAAAAACGTCTCAACACGGCCCCGGATTACAACACGACTTCCGTCTGTACGGAAATGAATCTTCTTACTGTTTAGGAAAGGGTTGCTTGCAACCACGGTTGAAATGCGAGCTGACAGATCGCCTGTATGCGTGATCATGTGTTCCTGCTCAGGTGGGATAGCTTGTAATGTAGAGACGCCAGCCAAGGCAGATTTTCCGGCCCTCTAAAGTTAGATGATCGGAAAGAAGAAGCGCTCTTGCTGTCTTGCTTTCGATGAAAATAGGTCAATTCGGTGTCGATCCTGCCGGTTGTGGAGGATTATGTCGAGCGTGCCCGGCAACACGACAACGGGGTAGACATGCCGATGTCGGATCGCCAACCCATTCATCGCTTTGAATTTGCCATAAGTAATGCGGGCAGCAATCGCGGTGCAAACCGGAAAAGTAATACAGCCCGAAAAGGAGTGCAGGATTGATGCGTCTGGCGACTGTGATCAAACGACCCGGTGATCAATCCGCACGCGATAGATCACCACGCGATAGATCACGTAGAGAACCGATATATTCCATCCGGGATCGAATGCTTGGATGAAGCAATGAACTTCTCTCAAACCTCGCCGGATCAAGTCGTGCGAATCTAAGAAGTGCGTCCAGAACAGACTGAGTTCCTGAAGCATCGCGCGCGGTTGTCGCGGCGTAGTGGTCCGCCTCAAACTCCATTCTTCTGGAAATCCAGCTGAGCGAGAAAACGAGATAAATTCCGTAGGCAACAGCAGGGGCCGTTTTCGCAACAAGAATCGGTAGCCCGATACTGGCCAGGACAATTTGCGTCCATGCGACACCGGGTAAACTCGCCGCTTCAGCCAGCCCGACTACGATCAGGGGCAGCAGGACCAGGAACAAACGAATCGGCATGTGATACAGGCGGATATGCCCAGCTTCGTGCCGGATAATGGCTTCCAGTTCTGCTCGTGTAAACCGTTCCAGCAGTGCATCTGAAATAACGATGATCCGCCGCCAGGGGACGAGTCCTACGACCATTGCGTTTACGACCTGGTTCTGCGTGTGCCAGATCCGGACGTCCTTGACGCGAACCTGGTTCTTATGGCATATCTCAAGCAGTTCCTGCCTTAGTTTCCGGCATTCAACGGGTTTGATGTTCCAGATGAAACAAACAAGGTCGGGAAATCCGATGACAAGGCTGGTGGCGACAACCAGGAGGACACTGAACGCGACTGCAGGCGGAAACCTTGAAAGGTCGGTAAAGTCTCGAAGAATCGCGAAGATCAGAACGGGAACCAGTGCAAGAAGCAGATAGAGGCGTGCCCGGATTCCGATGAACTTGATCCGGTCTCTGCCCGGCAGCCAGCTTCTAAACCGCCCGGGACGATTCATCTGCTTCACCGTGTCGGGCGTTTTCCGGGCCCTTGTGTTTTGCAGATCAAAAAATATCCCCCACGATAAGAGCATTGCAACGAGCATCGGCGCAACGACAAGCAGGTCATCAAGAACGGGAAAGTACTTCAACCCAAGGTTTTCGCGAACAAGGTTCTGCCAGCCTGTCCACCCGGAAATCATCAGGCTTGTTGCGATCCATACAGCCGTGTGGCAGATAGTCATTCGCCGGGATATGGATGCGCGTTCGTCCTGGTCAAGTGATTCGAAATTCCACAGCCTTGAAACGAAAACAGTCTGCAGCAACGCAAGCGCGGGAACGAGAAAAGTCAGAGCGAGAACTGCAACAACGTTTGCATGGATTGAATCGGGCGCATTCCGGGCCGTCGATTCGCTTAGAAACAGGCAGGCAATGATGAGCAGCCCGATGAGAAGGTGCATACGCGGTCTGGATAAGTGCTGAAAAACAATCAGCTATTCAGACTAAGCACTGTGACGCCTGGAGTCGAGAAAGCAACCGTTACAGTCGTCACAAACCCACATTAACGATGTCACTGGCTAGGGTCGAAGAGATTAATCAGGCTGTTTGCGAAAAGGGCCGCTCGCGCGCACTTGAGTGCGAGTCGGACTTGAAAAACGGGTCTGCCGGGGAACAAGTCCGTCGTAAGCCGTGAATTTTTTTCGAACGATGAAAATAAGCTTGAAAAATGACTGAAAATTCGCGACGTTGAAATACAAACCAGTTTGAAACCTCTTCCAAAAGAAAACAAAGAGAACGACTTATGGGCATGATTTCCAAACCTGACGCCAACCCGATTGCAGCGGCACTTTTGACTTGGTTTGTCTTCGGCATCGGTCACATCGTCATCAACGGCCAGACGAACAAATGGATCTGGACCATCGTCGCCACGTTTATCGGAAGCATACTCTGCGTTCTCCCCGGATTCGTCGTTGCGATTTTGAGCATCATCGATGCATACAAAACGGCCGAACGTCTGCAGGCAGGCGAACAGATTTCGGAAAACGAGTACACGAATCCGATCCTGTTCAAGATCTGCAAGATTCTCGACAAAAACGCTACGTGTAAGTTTGCGTAGGCGCAATCCGGAATTCGCCACTGTCTTGATCATCGCCGTGGCATTAGAGACGGCGAGGCGCTGAGGCGATGAGCGGCGATGAAATTATCCGCGAAGCTGCCCCGGTCGCGGGCCGGAGAAATCCGGCCCGGGCGAATGCCGGCTTGCCAATTGGTCAGTATAAGTTTGACCGGCAGACGTTTAGGCCTGGCTAGGCAACGGCGACCTGATTAACAGGGTTGGTTGCATCCCCTGTCTTTAGAAATTTGATGAGGATTTCGACGGCTTCTACCGCGACGTTGATCTGCGCTTCGAGCGTTGACGCACCAAGATGCGGAGTACAGAGAACACCTTCCATTCCGAAGAGTGGATTGTCCGTACAGGGTTCGTCAGGGTAGACGTCGAGGGCAACTCCCGCGAGCTTACCCGATTCCAGACCTCGCGCTAGAGCGGCTTCGTCAAAAATGCCGCCGCGTGCACAGTTGATAAGCCTTGCACCGGGTTTGATTATTTCAATCTCCGCATCGCTGATCAGATTTTCTGTTTCGGGCGTCAGCGGAGTATGAACGGTCAGATAATCGACGTCCGGCAGCATTTCATGGACGGTTTGCACCAGCTTGATTCCAGCTGCTGCCGCCGTATCCTCCGTGATGAACGGATCGAGGCCGACGATGCTCATGCCGAAGGCCTGTGAACGTCGTGCGACTTCCCACCCGATTCTTCCGAGGCCGACGATACCGAGTGTCTTGCCTTCCACCTGCGAACCTTGAAACTTCTTTCTGTCCCACTTCCCGGCCTGGAGGCTGGCATACGCGGGCGCGATATGCCTGGACATCCCCAGCAACAAGGCCATCGTCATTTCACAAGTGCTGATGGTATTTCCACCGGGCGTGTTCATGACAACGATGCCTTGTTTTGACGCTGCATCTTTGTCGATGTTGTCGGTTCCGACTCCGGCTCTGGCAATCGCCTTGAGCCGCGTGTTGCCATCGAGTACGTCGGCCGTAATTTTGACACCGCTTCTACAGACAGCCCCGTCTGCATCCAGAAGTGCGGCTCGCAGTTCATCACCGGCGAGTCCGGTGCTTATCTGAAAGTCTATGCCGTCACTGGCCTCAAGCATATCGAGGCCTCGTTGGGCAAGGTTGTCCAGAACCACGATTCGACGTGAACCGGTTTCGTTCATTGAATTTTCCTGAAGTTGATCGTTTCGAATGTGTTCATCCGGCGGGCGTTTGCAGCACCGGTGTTTATCCGTTTGCCGCTGCAAAGTCTTTCATGAATCCGGCCAGAGCCTCTACGCCCTCACGAGGCATCGCATTGTAGATGGATGCACGAATTCCTCCGATGGACCGGTGGCCACCTAGAGTCGTGAGATTTTCTGCTGCGGCTTCGTCGAGGAATTTCCTGTCCAGTTCCGGTGTCGCCATCTTAAAGACGACATTCATCACCGATCTGTGTTCCGGGTTGGCAGCATGTACTACGTAAAATCCTCCACTTTCGTCAACGACGTCGTACAGGAGGCGTGCCTTGTCCGAATTCATTTTTTCGATCGCTTCAAGGCCGCCGACTTCCTCTTGCAACCATTTGCAGACCAGGCCGGTAACGTAAATGGAAAACGTCGGTGGCGTATTGAGCATCGAGTCTTTCGCGGCCACTTTCGCATAATCCAGATAGGAAGGGTTGCGATCGCCGCAACGTTCAAGCAGCTCCTTGCTGATAATGCAAACAGTTACACCGGCAGTACCGGCATTCTTTTGGGCACACGCATAAATCATCCCGTATTCAGAGATATTGACCGGCCTCGACAGGAAATCAGAGGATGCATCGCAGACCAGCGGTACATCTCCATTTGCCGGTGCCTGTTTGAACTGCAATCCGTGGATCGTCTCGTTGGATGTGAAGTGAATGTATCCCGCATTATCTGAAAACTGCAGATCGGCTGCTTCAGGTAGCCTTGTGAAGCTGCCTTCAGCTCCGTCGAAGGCTTTATTCAACACTCCGTAAAAAGGAACCTCCGCAGCACTGTTCTTGCCCCAGTTGCCGGTTACGACGTAGTCCGCAGTCTCATCTTTCGAGGTCAGGAAGTTTGCGGGGATCATCGCGTTCTGAAGCCGTGCACCCCCCTGCATGAAAACGACTTCATGGGTATCAGGAATGCCAAGGAGGTTTACAAGCCGGTTTCGCGCGTCCTCAATGATCTCAACGAAAGCAGAACTACGGTGCGAGATTTCGAGAATACTTGCGCCGACTCCCGGGAGGGCGATCATGTCCCGTTGAATTTCCTGCAATACAGACAAGGGCAGCGCAGCAGGACCAGCCGAGAAGTTGAATACGCGTTTTACGCTGACATCAGTAGACATAGTTCACCGTTCAAAGTGGATTCGCGTCGGTGTTCATCGGCCGTCCGGGGGCCGAATCATCGGGTTGCGGAAGTAGCGGGTTGATTTTCCCGTTGAGCGATCTGGTGCGTAGACATCGCTGCGCATGTCGCGTTAGGAGTCGAACTCGGACCCCATCGAGCCAGCTACTTGAGCAGATTAGGCAAGCGGCGTGAACCCCCGATTCCTATTGTCGCAATCCAGCACCTTGAGCGACGTTTTATCGCACGGATTACGTTGCTAGTCATCGCTCGAGTTTCCTGCCGCCCTTGAGCCTGTATGCAAACGGGAAGGCAATCCAGCATCACGGAATGTCCGCAGAACGGACAGATTTTCGATGCTACCTGGCGGTGTTCGCCGGGTTCATCCCGTAACGATCAATACTACCGGCAGTTGGGACGTTCTGTGCAATTCTGCTTTGCAAAGCTGAGATCCGGTCTGCGGTATCAGTCAGACGCGGGTCAATTTGAAGTGCTCGATTGTAGTTTTCCAGAGCAAGTTGATATTCGCCCTGAACTTCGCGGATGTGGCCCATTGCTTTCAGCGCCCGCGGATCGTTGCCATCGAGTTTGAGTGCGTCTGCCAGAAGATCTGTAGCGCGGCGATTGTCGCCATACTCCTGATGCAGTCGAGCGAGTTCAATCAGCGGGGCCGTGCTTTCGGGATGCCGCGCCTGCCACGTTTGAAGGAGATCAAACGCGAATTCTTCTCTTTCCGTTTCCACTAAGAGTGCTGCAAGACCGCGATGCGCATCAATATGCTGATCGTCCAGCTGAATGGCATTGCGATAGAGCTGTTCGGCCTGTTCAAGCCATTGTTCATTCTGATTCTGGCGGCCAAGGGCAAAGTAACTGGCGCCGAGATTGTAATAGGCGTCTGCACTGGCGGGGTTTTCAATCATCGCCTTCTGGAATTCATTGATGGCCATGCTTACGTTTCCGTTTTGAAATGCACGCACGCCGTTTTCGTTCAAAGAATTCGAACGCAGATTACATCCTGAAATTACGGCAATCAGCCCAAGCACAAAGACTGTGCCGGATGCTGTGTGCAGTAGTCGAGGATTATTTCGTGGCATGGCGAAATGGCCGAAGAGACGAATTCAAAACCGCGAGAAGATAATGAAACGTCGATGTGCCGGCAAGGCCACCGACGATCACTACTGGAAAAGTAGTTAAATATCAGGCTATATACAGCAAAAAAGGGCTGTCATGAAATGTGACAGCCCTTCCGGAAGTGGTCTTGCGGCGATTTTCGTCAGCTGGTCAATCAAACCAGCTGGTCATTGAATTCGTCAAAAGTCTCGTCGGCATTTTCTCCGTTTGCCGGCTGATCAGGATTGTAGATTTCCTTTTGTTCGGCGATCTGGCGATAGCCCAGGTTGTGCAGCACTTCGAGAATTTCACTGCAAGTCGGGAACATGCGACCGCTCAGGCGCTTGTATTCATCCATGGCCTGCATGAACTCGATTTCGCGATCGTTGTATTCACGTTCGCAGGTTGTCGGGTCGATCTGGCGGCGACGGTGAGCTTTTCGTCGATCGTTTGAAACAGTTTTTTCTGCTGAGCGACGGTCGCTGCCTTTTCGCTCTCCCGTTTCATTCAGCTGGTCCAGCTTCTTCTTTGATCCGGTTTTCGCTGACTTGCTCGAAGACGATTTTGCTTTTGTCCTGGCCATTTTTCCCCCGATTTCTCTGGCTCGATTTCCGTGTTGATTGCGTCTGCGTCCGGCAGTTTCACAGACGCTGAAAAAATACACGGTTCAGCCAGGAGTTCGGGGAGAAAACGACTGGGAGGATCAGATAACGTTGACTGGTCAGTTAAAGCTACCGGCTGTACCGGTTATGCAGGCAACTGCTCGACGAAACTTCAAATCAACGTTCCAAAGTAATGGCAAGTTTCCGGAATTGACGTAGCTTGCCGTCCTCTCGCGGACCGAAGCTGAATCGCTGTCGGCCCGGCGTGAGGAATTATCGCTACGTCGAATCACACAAGTCTATTCTAGTTGTCTGAAAAGATGTCGCCGGCATCAGAGGTGAACATTTCAACTCGAAGCTCGTCTGCCTCGAAAGTTCTGGCAGATCCGTCCGCAAAAGCAGTGTGGATGCGGTTTGCGATATGACCGCCCAGACCGCGCGAGGGGTTATCCGGATCGAAGCTCCAGTCCACGGGTTTTGTCCAGACGATGGCTGAATCAT
>JBCCFB010000118.1:0-17909 GCA_039029995.1 Planctomycetota bacterium | reverse complement strand
AGGGCGAATCGTCACTTCCGGTTGCACTGGCGTCGATGGTTTCCAAATACGTCCGTGAAGTGTTTATGATGTTGTGGAACGATTTCTGGCAGCTTGAAGTTCCCGGAATAAGGCCGACCAAAGGCTATCCTGTGGACGCAAAGCGATTCAAAATGGAAATCGAGACAGCTCAGAATTCCCTCGGAATCGAAGATCGCACGATCTGGCGGAATCGATAAGCTGAAGCGGATCCGGCAATCAGTATTCAACCACGTCGCTCTTTTGATTTATCAGCGCATTATCACCGGCATCCTCGCGGCAGTATTTCTGCTTGCCGGTGCATTTCTTTCGCTCTCCGGCGACTCCCATGACCCGTTCGGTTCGAACGTTGGTTTTGCCGGAATACTGGTCCGGGTTGGATTGATGCTTGGAGCCGTCTGGCTGGCATGGAAAGAACTTGAGGCTTTGAGGCGCCGCGCTTCTACAATCGTTGTGGTTGCGATCGGTGTTCTGCTGTTGATGGTCGCGGTGCGACCAAGGCTGATTCCAATTGCAGCGGCTATTTTCGTTGCCGGGCTGACGATCAATGGAATCTTAAGAAGACTGTCGGGTGGCCCGGGGAGACGCTGAGCGTTCGTCATCTCAACCGGCTAAAGTCGGTCTACACTGTCTGTCCACTCGATGAGTCGTTCCAGCACCAACGGAATGTCGAGTGAGTCCAGTGTCTCTGTGAATAACGGAAATTCCTGTTCTCTTAGTTCCATGACACCAGCAGAAAAACCAGATTCAGGATCGCCGGCGTGGTAAATCAAGAGCGGCGTTACTGCTGAAGTTTTCATTTCCCGTGACTGGACAGGAAAGTTGCTTTGGACGATAGCCAGTCCACGGAAGCTCTGCCGGTTCGCGGCGACCGTTTTTGCTGCCATTGCACCACCGGCTCTGAGTCCGCCAATCACTACTTTGTCTGTTTCGAACGAGACCTGCTGACTGAGAATCTGCATCGCACGCAGGATTACGTCAGCCTCTCCCGAGTCCCAGCGAGTCTCGTCTGCTGGTGAAACAACGAGCAATATTACGTTTCGCGCAGAACAGAATTCGATGAGGGGGGGAACGAGTGAGTCCTGTTCGATTTTGCCCGGCGGCGGCAACCAGACCAGCAGGGCAGGCGGGGCTTCAGCTGTTTCTGTCGGGGCAATCGCAAAACAACTGTTTCCGGCGTCAGCAACTTTCACTTCAAGTACCGACCATTCGGAACGGTTTACTATCGGTGGCAGGTCTTCCAGTATTCCGGCAGACTGCTGCTGCAAGCGTATGGTGGTCTCAAGTACTGCCTCATTTCTAATCAGCGTTACCTGCAAGTCTTCGCCAATTGCACTGCCTGCAATCGTGTCCTGCAATGACTGGTATCCGTTTACGGGTGTACCCGACACCGAAACCATCCGGTCACCGGCAAGCAATTCGACCATGGCTGCCGCGCTGTCGGGGATGACATGGCGAATCGTAACTCCTGAGTTCGTTGGTTCGGTTCCGGTCGCTTCAGAATCTTCGTCGCCCGGGCCGCTATTGCGGCTGACAACAATTCCAATCGCCGGAATGCGGTACGGTGGCAATTCAGAAACGAGCTCAATCTCGAAATCCAGTGATTCGTCTCCGCGGTGCACCGTAAACGTGACGCGGTCGCCGCCATAATGATCGCCGATCTCATGACGAAACTCAGCCTGGCGTTGAATCGCAATTCCATCTATCGCAGTAATCGTGTCGCCTTTTCGGATTCCGGCCACATAGGCCGGCGAATCGACGCGACATACGGCCACTTCGGGCGGATCTGAATAGATATTTGCACCGGAAAATTCCAAACCGGCAATTCCTGCTTTGAATCGGGTTCCAGGTTCGACAGTTCCGATACGTGACAACAAGCGGTCAACGCATGCCGCGAACCCGATTCCCGAGTCATACCACTGAGCGCCTGCAGCGGGTGTCTCGGAATCAGTCGCAAGCGGGGTCAAAATGCCGATAACTTCCCCGCGCAGATTGATCAACGGCCCGCCATAATTTGCTGACGAAACCTTGGCGTCGGTTTGGACGGCCCTGTCCCAGATCCTTCCGGTTGCGCTGACGATGCCGACGGAAATGTTGGGGGCCTGCCAGTCGTAAACCTTTCCGACAGCCAGGGCCGTTTGCCCGGTAATGACGTTCGCTTTTTCGGCGAATGTAGCTGGCGTGAATTCTGTGGTTGACGGAGCAGCTTTCAAGATCACAAGGTTGCGGCTGTGATCGGTGGCGTAGATCGTTAGATTAACACGTTCGCCATTGGGGAGTCGGGCAAAGACGCCCGCGGGGTTGCCGCGAAGGTTGTATCCGCTGGTCAGGATCAATCCATCCGCAGACGCTATTACACCTGAGAACGGTCCCGTTCCAATCGGAGTATCTGCATTTACCTCAAGACCACCAACAGCGTCGATTTGAACAACGGATTCAGATGCAAAGCCAACGGCTCGCGTTATCGCTTCCTGTTTCAACTGTTCAAGTGAATCCTGTGCGCGCACGGGTTGTACCATTCCGTTAGAGAACAGCACGATGACAACGGCGGCGACTGAGTAGCGAATCATTGAGAGAGCGATCACCGGCCGACCTCGAGTTCAATCCGGATAAATTCTGTACCGCGCTGGAGGGTGACTTCGATTGGCGAGTCCCGGTCAACACGTCCCATCGCTGCAACGACCGTTCTACAGGACGGCGTGAGCGAACCGTTGACTTCGACGACGAGATCGTCAGGCATGATATCTGCGCGGCTGGCCGGTGAATCAAGCACGACAACATCCACGAAGGGTGGAGTCCGGCGGATCACATCTGGAACGAGCATGATTCCGAGAAGTTCCGGTGTCATCGGCTCGGCAGGAACATCTGAATTCTGTTCGTCTGCGAGGATCAATTTTCCAGAACGGATATCAAGCGCTGAACCCGATAGCTGGCTCGCGGGGATGCAGAAGTTAAGCCAGTTTCCTGAGTGTTTGTCCTTTAGTTCCTTTCCAATCAGGCCAATCAACTCGCCCCTTCGATTTGTGACGACTCCTCCTGCGGCTCCGGGGTTGTTGGTAATCGCATCGAGGATATAGACATCCCCCTGATAGGTCGAATCGCGAGTTCCCTGCCTCGCATCGAGGCTGGTATTTGCGGCAATGTGCCCGTGGAGCACGCTGGCCTGCTCATCGCCGGTGGCGACACCAAACAAGTTGCTGAAAGCGAGAATCTGACTGCCCGGCTGTGCGGTTACAGCTGCATCAAGATTGAAGCAAGGTAGTCCATCGGCTTCTATTTTTATGACGGCGATCTCGATTTGCGGATCGTAACCGGCGAGCGTTCCCTCGAAACGCTGCCCGTCATTGAGTGTGACCGTAACGGTTCCCGAGTCGAGAACATAACTCCAGACGGTCAGGATGAACCCGTCCTCCGAAATCAGGAATCCACTCTGATAGGCCTCGAGTCCACGAAACCCACCACTGCCGGTAATCTTGACGATCTTCGGCTGAGTCATACTTACGGCAACCTCGTAGCCCTGCTCCTGCGCGCAGGTTGATTCCGATCCACACAAAAAAAGTGCGACAGGCAGAAACAATGCTGACCATACTTTGGTCGTCATCAATCGCCTCCGTCCACAGGTGCAGAGAATTCAAAACGTTTCAATTCGATTCTTTGAATTTGACTTCCAGGCGTCACCAGATCAATCATTCCGGGAACCGAGAGGCCGTCGTGAATCTGGTAGTCTGAAAAGTGAATCTCAGTGGCTGGTACGTCTACGTCCGGAAACAGGTCCATCGCCAGCAGATGGCCGGTTGCCGGTTCAAAGTAGAAGTATGTTTCCGTGATCCCGCGCGTTGCTTTCAAAACGTCTGCTTTCCTGTCCGTCATCTGCAACACCAGTTGTCCTGCGGCTTGTGGATCTCTGGCGAGTTCAACTCTTGAAACAGGCAACGAACCGAAACTGATCGTATCGCCGTATTCACCGGGGCCGTAGACGAGCATCTTGCGCCACAAGTGCAGGCCCATCAGAGCGCGAATCTGAGGTGACCCTGACTGGTCAGAGAACTCATCGGACGGTTTGAATAACCACGTTTCCCCGTCCATCTGAATTCCTGATTGTTCATCCGCCAACGCGATTACGACTTCGTTGCCCGAAGAGTCGACGCCATTCAATCGCCACATCTCATCGCTCGTTGAGAAGTCTCCGTTTTGAAGAAATGACTCGTGGATATCCTGCTGCTTCTGAAGATTGAAATGGTAGTTCGCAAATCCAGCCCGGTATTCGTAGAGCTGCTGCTTTTCATCATCCGGCACTTCGATGTATTCCGTTGAGATCTCCATGCTGCCGCGACTTCCGGCGGTCAATTCAATCAACTCCTGTTCTGCGTGAACTCCCGTAAGTCGGACAATGATTTCTCTGGTCTGGTCTTCCCTTTCGAAAGTGACCGGGACCTTCCAGCCACGCGGGAAAATTCCCAGAAGGTTTTTGAACTGATTTACAGAAGTTATGTCTCGACCTGCAAACTTCAGGACACGATCGTTAAACCGGAGCCCCTGGAAGTAAGCATCCGAAGACTCGAGAATATTGGTGACCAGAACTTCACCTGATTCTCCAGTACCCACCGTTGCGCCGAGGGTCGCGTGGTCCACAATCCGGCCACTGAGCAGGTGATCGTAGAAATGAAGAATCTGGTTGATCGAGATCGCGTAACCGACACCAACGTTCACTCGTCCCCGTTTTTCAAATGATCCACGGCCGTTGATTCCGATCAATCGACCAGCTGCATCAAAAAGCGGGCCGCCGGAATTTCCGGGGTTGATTGCTGCGTCCGTTTGAATGCAGTCGGCGTATTCCAGCAAGGTGCCTGACGGGTACTGATAGCGATGGACTCCGGAAATAATTCCTGTAGTCACCGTCGGTTGAAAGTTGGTTGCGAGGATAAACGGATTCCCAACTGCAAAACACCTCTGGCCCGGTTGTACGTTGTCGCTGTCAGCGATTTCGGCGACAGGAAAATCGTCTCGCCCCAGCAGTTTGATCAGCGCTACGTCTCCCACCGGATCAATCCCCACGAGAACACTCTCGTAGAGCAATCCATCCGGTAGCGTGCACTGCATGAATGAACCGTTTCCCTGAACGACATGGAAATTCGTCAGCGCAAATCCATCGGGTGTGACCAGGACACCGCTGCCTCCCCCGTTGCCGCCCGGGGCAAGGACGCTGATGGTAGCTGCACTCGCGCGTTGAATCGTCTCGATCCGTTGACGCTCAGCTTCGAGCACTGCCTCTGATACTTCAACCTGAGCCAGGGCAGGTGTCGTCAACGGATTCAAGGTGGAAGCACAAATCAGGCAGATCCACCTGATAGCCCGCGCTAATGCTCGAACAATCTGTGAGTCAGTCATTTCGAAACTTTCATGTCACAGAAATGCAGCGTGTCTCCGATCTCAAGGCCGTCAAGGTATTCAATTTCGATAACGAGCCGATCGATGTCATTCACGGGTATATCCAGCTCAATTGGATTATCCATGTCTGACTTCTTCAATTGACGCTCAAACACGTCACGGTCATCGCATCGAATCCGCAATGTCAGATTACCACCATTGATCGCAGTGGGTGCAAACCCGACCAGCCCCGTCAGTATTTCGTATTTGCCTTGCAGTGAATAGACGATCTTCGAGCCGGCTTTCATGGCGATTCCGTGCTGGAACTCACGCACGTCGCTTATGTAATTCAGTCCGGGCTCAGGATGAAACTCGAGCGTCAACGGCTCACCAAGGTAGGAAATGCCCAGGCGCGGTCGGTTTAAAGTGCGCAGCTGATCAACCAGCAGTTCATTGGCAAGTAAAGGTTGCCAGTCGCTGCTGACAGGTTCCAGATCGCTGAGGAACACGATGCGCCCCATGGCGAAGTCCATGCGTACCAACAGGTTGGCCGGGACGGTGAGCGAACATCCGGACGTCGTCGTAAGTTCAAGTTCGTTGCCGGAAACTTCCAGTGAACGCGTCATTATGACTGAACCGTCGGCAAGTAGCAGTTGGCAAACCGGATCGGGGATTTCACGACCGGTCGCATGGTAATACAAGAGAGCTTCGATTCGTTCGCGCGGAACGGGAGCAGTTTCTCCATCGAAATCGAAGTACACAGTTTCTCCGGTGATGTCGCCGATTATTCCCTCAAGCGGTTCCAGTCTTCCCTCACGGCGGATGACGACCGCATCACCTTCATCAGGCGGCTGGGATTGTATTTGGATCCACTGTTGTGCAAGTTGCTGGCTCTCCGCCTGGGGTTTGAGCAGGACGGAGTCGATGTTCCGGTTGGGGGCCTCCACCCGGATTCCCCCTGCGGTTTCCATCACCGATGTGCTTTCGGAAACGTTGTAAGAGCGGCAAAAAAGACGCGACTCACACGAAAAGTCGACGACGATCGCATCTTCTGGAGGAGTGGCGATGTCACAGTCGAATTCGATTGTCTGGATCTGATCGAATCCGATCTTCTCCTCGGTTTCTCCGGACACGATTACGAAATCAGTGCCGGTTTCAATTAGACGTCCGGAATATTTCGACCCTGAAATTGTTGTGAGTGTTCCAGAGTTCCCGGCAGGTTGGCCCAGAGCAGGTTGACCCAGAGCAGGTTGACCCAGAGCAGGTTGACCCAGAGCAGGTTGACCCAGAGCAGGTTGACCAACGACCGGAAACGAACAGATCGCGGCTACCAGCCAGATGGCAGCGAAGGTTCGAATCCCCAGAGCGAAGGTTCGAATCCCCAGAGCGAAGGTTTGAATCCCCAGAGCGAAGGTTTGAATCCCTAGAGCGAAGGTTTGAATCCCTAGAACGAAGGTTTGAATCCCTAGAACGATGCTTACAGGGACGCGGCTGGTCATGTTGAATCGTCGATCAGCGGTCATCACGTTCCTTTGCCAGCTGACGGAAATACTCCTCGATGACTGTACGGTAATGTGGCGGAAGGTCTCGCGACATTTCTGCGAGTGCCGCGGCACGCTGTTCTGGCGGAAGGTCTCCCCACTGACCGCCGTCCTCAAGTGAACGACCGGTAACTTCGCCATCGCCCTGCCCGCCGGCATTGCGCGAATCCTGCATGGGTGAGGACGACTGGCTGGAAGATGTCTGCTGTTGCTGTTGGCGCTGCGCCTCAATATCTTCGATCAGTTTGTCCAGTTTTTCGATAACCGCTTCTTCCTGGTTGCGAACGGTAGTGCCGCTACGATACAGCGATTGTCGGCGCCCGATGTCCGCCATCATTCTCGAGATCTCATCAAGTGATCCGTCCTCCAGCGGTTGAATATCAGCACGAATCAACTCTCCAACGACGCGGAAACGTCGTGGCAGCAAGTCGCTGTTTTCAAGAAGTCTGGAAACCGACTCGATGCAATCTTCCTTGTGGAGCAGCTGGTGTTGAGAAACAGCGCGATAAAACAGTAGCGACGCGGGATCGACGATTTCCTCGGTAGAGAGCCCGTTAAGGTATTCGTTTGCTTCATCAAACAGATCATTTCTTGCGTACCAGCGACCAGCCAGCAGGATTAAATGGTTCCGTACAAACGGGTGCAAGCTGTCGGTGTTGATCGAATCGGCAAAGTCGGGTGGTCTGTTCCGTGTCCGCTGTTTCTCCTGTTCAATGAGCGATGACAATTCCGGCTGTGCGATGACTACCGCCATACAGACAGCGTCGAGTCTCGATTCGTTTGTTGCAATGCTGCGTTCAAGTGTTGCAAACACGTCGGATCGGATTTGCTCACTCACGCCGGTGTCTGCCAACCACAACCCGATTTCGGATTCGATCGTCGATTGATCTGGAATTGTCCAGCTGGCGACGCGATTCAGCTCGCCTTCTATTTCGAAAATTTGTGCCTGACAAGGCGAACACAAAAGCGAAACAACCATCAATGACCCCGCCAAAAGCGGAATTCCGTTTGATGTGAGTGCTGTTCGAATCGAAGTTAGGATGCGAGTCGCAAGGTGAGGATTGTGTTTCATTTGTTCAATCCTGCAACGATGTCACGAGCAATCTCGGTAAGTTGTTCCTGACGCTGCGCAAGTCTTGTCAGTGCTCTTTGTAGCTCGGCATCGTTGGCTTCGCCGAGCGGGTCTTCGGGATCGGGGAGCCTGCGCGAGTATCTCACATGGCGTCGATAGATTCTTTCCTGCAGCCCTCGCAGCATTTTGATTTCAGCCAGCTGATCCACCAGGGGCTGTTCACCTGCCGATGATCCACTGCTCTGCTGGTTGCCGGCCTGGTTCATTCGCTCAAGATCTTCCTGAGTCGTGACGAGGGCTGTGATGATATAGTTGAGTGTCTCGATTATGTCTTCTTCGATTTCAAGAGTTGTCTGGCCAGCGCGGGCTGCGGACAGTCGTCCTGCTACCTGAATCATGTCTTCCCTCATTTGATCGACTGTTTCAGGAAAGGCGACAGAACTGCCGTCTTCATCCAGCAGCATCAATGCGCGTGCCGCTTCAATAGCAATTTCATTCTGTTCAGCTGCAAGTCTGCCGGCTGTGATTTCAAACGCAGTTCCGCGTTCTGAAGTTTCCGCAAGCGTCTTTGTGCCTTCGTAAACCTTGATTTCACGTTCAAGAATTTGTCGAAAGCGCGATTCAAGCATGGCTAAAGTGCGTTCGATTTCTTCTTCGCGAAGTTGCCGCAGAATCTCTTCGAGCTCCTGTCGAGCGGCGGCCATTTCAGTTTCGGCAGCCTGCATATCCTCAATGGACTGTTCCATCTGCGCGCGTTTGAGATCTTCGCTGGCTTCCCGCATCCGTTGTTCAGCCTGCCGGATTCGATTGATGACCGGATTCGATTGTTGCTGATCCATGGGCGCGCTTTCGCCACCTTCGGCTGGCGTGCCTTCATCGGCAGCGGGTTGTCCGTTGCTTTGCCGGCCAGATTGATTTTCTGATGATTCCTGACCGGGCGGCTCGCTATCAGAACCATTGTTCTCTAGTTCCCCGTCACTCGGTTCAGATTCCGGCGACAAGCCACCGTCAGGGTTTTCGTTCTCATCTGGATCGGGCTCAGGCTGTCCACCTGGATCAGGTTGACTCTCATCCGGCTGTTCTGATCGTTCAATTTCGTCGCCAAGCTGGCCCGTTCGGTTTGCCGTATTGTTCTGAGTCTGCTCGAGTGCTGACGGGTCACTACCAGCTTCTGCCTGACCGCGCAACCCTCGCTGAATTCTTAGAATGCGTTCAACCTCTTTGAGATACTCCTGGTGCCGGCGAATGTCGTCGCGAACCCGCTTTCCGCGATCTTCACTTTCCAGAAGAACCAGTAACGCCTGCATCTGAGCCAGGACATCGGCCTGCATTGTTTCCGCATCACGGAGGTTTCCGGACTCAATCATTGCAACAACTTCGCTAAGTTGCCGCGTTGTCATCGTTTCCTGCGACTGCAGGAATGCGCGTTTAAGCAGATCGGAACGCGCGGGATTCGATTCCCGCTCGAACTCGTATAGCTTGAACAACTTTTCCTCCAGCAACCTGTAGTCTTCCGCCAGAGCACTTTGTTCGGTCAAGATTGCCGTAGACTCATCAGCCGATTGAGCCTGCTGTTCCTGCATCGGCGTCGCCTGCGCAGAAGTCGGCATAAGACATGCGTGAACGATCGCGAACGCAACGGCTATTGCGAGATTCGTTTTGTAGAGTGCGGCGGAAATCAAAACGGCTAACCTGTCTTTGCTACAAGACGGAGTACGATCAGTTATTTTTGCATGATTCGTCTAGTCATCCAACAGTCCGCGGAATTGCTGGCGTTTGCGTTCTTTCTCAGTGCGTGCATTCAGTTCTTCCTGAGTCGCAATCATACGGCGAACGATATCAAGCAACTCGTTCTGTGTTTCATATTTTACGAGAATTGACAAAATGGAATCGATGTCCGCAAGCAATCTGTCTGCTTCTTCGATTGCCAGGTCAGCCTGATTGTCGGCGTTGACCGATAAGGTCTCATTTCCTGGAAGTCGCTGCAGCTCCTGCAGAGCCAGTTCCACATCTGCAACGCTTTCACGCAGCTCACTGGACAGTCCGGTGCCGACAGCCCGTAATGGCTCAACGATTTCATTCTGCAACCGTGATTTCCGGTCTTCAGAATCGATGCGATTGTTGATCAGCTGCAGACGGATATGTTCGAAGGAATCCGCGACTCCATTCACTTCCTGAGCTGACTTGTCGATCTGAACCAGTGTGCGCCGCACGAACAAAAGCCGAAGCTCTTCATCGCGGATTTCGTTTTCTTCAACGGAAGAGGAGCCACCAGCGCGTGTGACGTCACCCGGTTCAGCCGCCTCAGTATTCTGACTAAGCGTTGAACGCGATCTGACGAGATAGTCACGCGCATCCAGCAGTTCACTGTAGATCTGTTCCAGTCTGCGTCGCTGCCCGACCTCAAGACGCTCGAGTATTTTCAGCAACTCGCCGGGGCTGACAATATCAAGAACATACTCGTCACCGACTCCGATGTTGGGACCGGCGCCCTCTGCTTCGCCCGACTCAAGGTCGTAGGCGTCGGCCGCCATTACGGTAATCTTCAACTGGTTGCCGTCTCCCGCTGGAAGCGTGAGTCCGGCCTCGGATTGTTGTCGCAATCTGCGGAAATCGATGTTTCGGTTAACGATGCCAGACAAGTTGTCGAGCTGTTCAATCAGAGTATTAGTAATCGGCGTTTCGATCTCTATCCATTGTCTTGCAACCCCGTAGTCATCTGTCAGCGAACCCGATACCGGGATGTCAACGTCCGGAGTAACAGCGGTACCTATTCCGGCAAGTGACGTGCGAACGACGGGCGGTTGATCAGCAATCGGTTCTATTGAAATGGAATACGGCTCTTCGGAAACGATGCCCTGATTGTCACAGAGATACACTTCAAAGTTACATGTCTCATCCAGTGGCGCCAGAGGCAGTTCAAAAAATGTTCCGTTCGCTGGAACCTCCTCAATGGTCAAGGCATTCCCGTCAACAACGTAGGCTTTCTCAAGCTGCTTGTTCGACTCGGAACGTAGTACGATTCCGGTACCTTGTGGCAGTTGCGCGCGTCCTGTCCAGGCGATGGAACGGGGAGTCCATCGCATGGACTCTTCATCAACCATGTATTCCGGAAAAACACAGTCCAGTTGAGTCGAAACAACGACCGGCCAATCGACAACCTCGATTGAATACGGACCAATACGGTGGTCACCGCCCCGGATCGTTACCGTCAAATCGTCAAGAATTCCATCCAGTGGTGCGCCGTCAATCGAATAAAGCTGGTATCCGTCGCGGGGAACTCCGACACGCTTGAGCGACTGCCGGCCGCGGTTCCCTTCCTGATCGTAGTAAAACAACGTGCAGCTGTCGGGGGGCTTGTTGACTCCATCTGAATCCGAAGCCGCACGTATCAAAATCGTGATGCTCGAACCACGCGCAACGAAGAGTCTGCCATCTTCGTCCGGCATTGTGATCTGCCCGAGCTCAGCAATTCCGTCAACAGGATTTTCCCGCTGAACCTTCATGCCGATCATTTCGAGCTGGCAACTTCTTGGCCATCTTGTTTCCGTAAGACCATAGATTCGTCCTGCAGCAATCCGGAATGCATCGAGTCGCAAAGCAGCAAATGCGGCGACAGACAAAGTGAGCACCGTTGCAATGACCAGCAAACGACGCAATGGAGCTGGATTCAGTGCTCTGTTGACCTCCACGCGTCGTGAAACTGATTCCGCCCGGGATACGGCTGCGTCCAGCATCGCCCGATCGCAGCTTGCAGATTGCGTCGCCTGCGCGTTTGCCGCATCAACCGTCGTGATCAGCGATTCACCGAACTCCGGATTGTTCCGCTCCAGCAGCAAGGCCATGCTGGAATCAGAAAGGGGGACAAAGATCCGGTTCAGCAGGTATCGCCAGAGGATCCAGACTGTTCCCGATCCTGCAACCGCCAGAAGAAAAACTCGGGCAGCTACTGATAGCTCATCAAAACCGAAAGTAACTGGAAGATAATCAAGTGCGAGGACCAGCCAGAACGTAAAGACAATCCAGATCAATACAGCTGATACCGATTGCAGTGCCACATATCGCCGGACCTGCGAACGCAAACGACTCAGCATCCGTTTGATACCCGGTGGTATAGCAAACGGCTTTCGCGTTTCTTGTTTTGCGTTCTGGTTGTCAGTCATACTTCTGCTCATGCAAGCCGATGCAGTCGGCGGATCGTCCATTCAATCGAGAGGCAAACCACAATCAGGATCAGCAGCCACGTCATCAACTTCTCTGTAAATGTGCGACTGGGAGTGCCGGGAAGGATGATTTGCTGATTTTGTGTGGCAATCAAATTGAGGGGGGATACGGGGTCCTCAGCGGTTGTATTCCATTGGTTGATCCCTGTGTAGTAGTAGCCGTTGGTTCTGTCAGCAAGTCTTTGAAGTAGCGGGTCATTGCGTTGCGGCTGTTCCTTTTCAAGATCGGGGATGCCTGCCTCAACGATCGCTTGAAGTACTTCGCCGGAGTTGGAATCCGGCAAAGGAAGTTGGATCAGATATTCGCCTTCGAGCGTCGTTGGAAAGGTTGCCGAAAACGTCCCTGGCCGCACAGCATCCGGAAGCGGAGTAAGTTCGAGGTCAACCGACGTATCGTCCGGTCGTGTGATCGTTGCGGTTAAAGACGAAGCATCCAGTGGCTCATCGCGCGCGTCACGGACAATCGCCTGAATGCCGACCTGGTCGCCCATCCAGCACCGGTTCCGGTCGGCGATCAGCACACCGCGATTGGAATCACGGAGTAGCCGCCCCTGCGAAACCCAGCGTAGAAGTTTCAGATAATATTCATTGAAGAATTCAGTATCGACTCGCCGCACCCGCCACATCTCTCCACTGGCTTGAAAGAACACACGGCCGGCTCCGTAGTAGTGCGATGCAAGGTAGATTGGCAGGCGGTCGTCGACAGAAGTGGCCGGGTCGGCGAACTCTGCAAGTATGTCCGCACCGGGCTTTGGCTCGTTGACGGCATAGTATCCGAAGACTCCTTCGAAACGGTTCCAGTTGGCCGCACTGTCGGCAGCGGAGTCACCAAGCCAGAGATATTCGGCGGCGCGGCCTTCACGAGTAAAGTCCAGTGGATACGGCTGTTCGCCTCCAAATCGTCCGAGCTTCAGTTGAGCTGATCCCTGGCTGTAGAACGAAACGGGATAAAGTTGACGCACAATGTCGATGGCCTTGTCGCCTCGCGGGGTGCGGGTCCACTCCGGCGTGTAAACCGGTCCCGCAACGACAAGGATCCCACCTGCCTTTTCGGCGACCCAGCGCTCGAGCAAGGTGGCTTGAATCTCATTCAATTCACGCCAGTCCGGGTCGAAAGCAATAATGCAGTCGTATTCGAACATCGCTTCGCGCGTCGCAGGGAACTCGAAGAGTAGCTCGTCTGCCTCCTGATCAGCGCCTTCCTTAGCCGTTTGCAGCCATACATTGAGCGTTACATCTCTGTCGCGGAACAATTGGTTTCTCAGGAACCTGAATTCGCGGGTAGGTCCCCCGGCCATGAGAAGCACCACCGTTTTTCTTTCGATGATCTCAACAGTGGCGGAGCGCAGGTTATCCTTCGGATCGAGGTCGCCTTCAACTTCCATGGCGCGTATCGAAAACGTCTTTTTTCCCTCGTCGAGGGCCGCAACTTCAAACTCAACCGGCAAGGCTTCGTTGCTATCTGCCAGATTGAGCGAAATTTCATCTTCGACTATCGCGGAATCTTCATCATCGATAGCCGACAACAGTCGAATCCGTATGGTTTGTCCTGCAAGCCCGGATGATTTGACCAGTCCTTTGATCTTGAATTTGTCTCCGGGGTAGACCCGGGGTGGAGCTTGAATGTCAGCGATTGCAACGTTGCGTGGTGCATCGGTGGATCCGATTCCGATTGGAAAAACGGGAATACCTGCATTGGATGCACTGGCAACCGCTCGCGCAGGTTCAGTTCCTGCATTGCTTCGGCCGTCGGTAAACACAACGATCGCAGCAATCGGCCCTCCGCGTTCTTTGTTGACGATGTATTCGATCGCTGAGCCAAGCCGCGTCGATGTTCCGCGAGGAGTTACAGCAGTACTCCAATCGACTTCTATAAGATCCTTGTGCCCGGAGTCGTCACCATTCGTCTCCTGTCTCGCTGGCAAAGGTTCCGCGGCTTCATCAACAGTCCCCGAAACAGTCGTTCGCCAGCCTGCTGATTCGGACAGCGGATGCTCCGGGGAGGTCAGATCGCAAACCGCCAGCAAGGCTACACTGGAAACTATCAGCAGCAGCGATGCCGCCATAAACCAGGATGGCGATGCAGATTTTATTTCGCGGCCACGGTTTTTGAGGGCCAATGATAACCAGATCAATGCTGTGAAGATGGACACCGCAAGAAGTGCTACAGCGATCCATGCATAAGTTTCAGAACCGGACAAAGAATCAGGATCATTAGAGGGCACATTCTGATTTGCCGAATTCGAGGCGGCCGGGATCGGAACGCTCGCAAACAACTCGGGGCGTGATTCGTCACCGAAGTTGTAAACATCTATCGCATGAGAAGCGTTTAGCCCGGTGAGACTGCCTTCGTTTGAAAGTCCCGCAATGACCTCGTCGATTCTACGCGCCTCACGGGATTCTGAATCAGAGGCAATCAACGATTGCGCATCGGGAGTGAAATCACTCAACCCCATGCTCAGGCTAGTGTCGATCAACACAACGATTCGTGACGATTTTTCAATTCGGCTTTCGCTTTTCAACACCGGATTGAGAACAAATAAGACAATTCCCGCCAGTGCAGAAAGCCGCAGTGTCGTCAGCAGGAATCGAAGGCCCCCGGCACGGTGCACTGTGTCGCGGCGATTCATCCACAGAACAAACAGGATAAATGCAGTAGCAATCAGTCCGAACAGCAGCCATTGCCACGGTGCGATAAGTCTCAGCACCGGCTGAATCTCAATGAACGTTCTCTGGCTGGCTGCAGGCATAGTTTATTTGCGACAGGTAGACGAGGCCCATGAACTTTCGGGGGCTGCTTCAAGCTGCGAGTCGCCTCCTTCCAGCTTGATTCTGCTTCGTCTGCGCCTCGGGCGCGCTCGATTTATTCGTGTGATAGCTGCATGACCAGGCAAGAACCGATTCGCAAATGAGTATCAGAAGCAACAGAGCCAGCAGTAGCCTGCTCAGCGTAGAAGCGGACGACCGTTCCGGTTCCGGATTGAATTCGTTCCAGTCAACGAACGTTGGTGATGCTTCCTGCAATGAGTCCAGAAGTGCAGAAGCTTCGATTTGAGCCATGTCGCTTTCTGACGTATCGACATTGAGTGCAAGGCGTTGACACTCAAGTAAGTTTTCAGATTGAAGCCAGATGTCGTAAATGCCCGGCCGGCTTACTTCATCAACAGAGGACGCAGTTCCGGAGCTATTTCCAAGCACGGTCTGATAAAGTTCGCGTGACGTGTCATCCAGACTCATTCTGCGGGACAAACTGACACGCGATTCCAACTGGCCATCATCTCCAGGCAAGACGAACGTCGCCTCGGGACCGTAGGCGCTCGCTGGTGCGGATACTTCTACAGGAACACCTACTACGTCCACACGATGCGGATAGCGACCTCGCGCCAACAAATCCTCTGCAAGTAACATGACTGCGGGATAAGTTCCGTTTCGCGACCAGTTGTTCCAGTCAGGACCGGCGGTCGTCAGGAATGTAAATATTGTTCCCTGGCCAAAGGTACTATTCAGAATCAACGGGAACTCATTATTGTTGCGAAGCGTCGCGGCTATTTGAACATCGTGGGCAGGATTCTGTATCCAGTCGCTGCCGGGGCGGAGAATGGAATTGATCTGGACCGCATCCAGAAGCGGATTCTGAACACTGCCTGGAAAGATCGGATGAAGATTGGCGGAGATGTCAGGCGCTGTGTCTTCGAGAACCTCAGGAACGTCATATCGACCCTCAAGCGGAACCGGGTAAATTCCGTCACCGTTTCGATACAACTGGCTGTTGTAAAACGAAAGGTTGACATTCGGGCCGGCAAAAAATGCAACACCACCGCCGCCGGCTGCGTAGTTTTCGAGGTTAGTGATTGCTGAGTCCTCCAGCCGATCGACGTCCAGCAGATAGATCACGTCGAATATCTCAAGTCGCTCCTGCGTGGCATCTCTCAGGAAATCGCGAGTTCTGATTTCCGGAGCCAGGCCCGTAAGCCCACCGGGGTTGATTGCCAGCGACAGGAAGTCGGCGTCTGATCCTTCGGGTCCGTCAATGATCAATACTCGTGAGGCAGCTTTGATTGGAACAACAACATTAGCAAGGTTGTCTGTGTTGACTGCGTCGTCGTCGAGCGAGGCTGAAATAACATGTTGACCGGTGGTGCTGAACGAGACTGCAAATGAACGGGTTTCCGCCCCGCCTGCTTCGATCCTCTCAATAAATACTGCCGGCAGTTCATCGACCTCGGGCACAAGCGAAGCGATATCTCCTTTTCGCATCGGGTCAACAAATGTAAGTGACTTCAGTTTTATTTGAACGTTGCTTGCCAGTTCGTCGCCATAATTCCGGATCGTTAAACTCATCATCAATGGAGTTCGTGGGACTCGTACGCTGTCATCGATCTTCAATTCGGTGACGGCCAGGTTCTGGCGTGTAGACGTTACGCAGTTGACCAACTCAATCGCGGCTCCACTGTCGTGAAGATCACTGAGCAGATCCGAGGTTGTTTCCGGATTCTGCCAGTCCCTCTGTCGGAAATCTGAAAGGATGTAGACGATTGCGTTTGCGTTTTCGCGCTCGTTGATCAGAGAAACTACAGCCTGCAACGCGTCATCGACATTACCGGACAGGTTGGATGGCTTGATGGCAGACTTTGCCGACTCGACCCTTTCATCAAACCGACTGTCTACAAGTTGCCCGTTCATGTCCGGGCTGGTTGTGCCGTGGGAGGCTTCCACGCTACCGCCCGGTGACGATGAGCGTGAAGAACGTATGATCGTAAATATTTGATTCTGCCGGTTTCTTGCGCGGGCAGCGATCATGGAAAGCGTCGACCGCGCGTTATCCATGGCTGTTCCATTGGGACCTCGATCGCTCATCGAATAGCTGTCGTCGATGATTACGTAATGGTGTGTGGTTGCTCCTCCTAAGAGCCGGGCTACACGGTCTTCGTTACAACCTGCCTGCCCGAGCATAAACAGGAGCAGCATGAGCGCCGCGATTCTCGAGAGCAGCAGTAGCATCTGTTTGAGCCAGACACGATTCCGGTTTTTTCGATGGCTTCGCAGAAGAAATTCCATCGCCGCCCATTTGACTGTCTTATGCCTCATCAGGTTGATCAAATGGATGAGAACAGGCAGACCGATTGCGGCGGCGATCAACCCCGTCCATACCGCCGGGGACGGCGAGAAGATGTTGTCGAACATCAGCCACCCCGCTTTTTATTTTGCAGGGCAAGACGCCGGCTCATGAATTCGGCCATGGCCGCGTCCATGGGATCGCTGGTGCGGATCAGTGCATAGTCGATAACTGCAGAGGCAGTTCCACGCCGGATCGTTTTCAGGAATTGTTCGAGTTCGCTGAGATATCCGTCGCGAAGCGCCTGTGGATTGCAGTTGAGATGACGATCAATCTCAAGGTCATCAAAACGCGTCGGTCCGGAGAACGGAAAATCTATTTCGTCATCATCCATGACGTGTAGTACGAGCACATCGTGTCCTCGTTGACGCAGAATTTTCAATCCGCGAAGTGTTTGTTCAGGGTCCGCGAGCAAATCGGAAATGACGATCATCATGCCGCGGTTGGGATAGATGCCGGCTGCGGCTTCAAATATTCCCGACAGGTCGGTCTTATCAGCCGGTGTGTTGACATTCAGGCTTTCAATAACCTCGAGCAGGTGGTTGCGACGGCTTCGAACAGGAACCCGTCTT
>JBCCFB010000117.1:0-18292 GCA_039029995.1 Planctomycetota bacterium | reverse complement strand
CGCGGTTTCAGTAGTTGAGCGCCCGATCATCCCCGAGCGGGACGAAACGACTCAGCCACAATTAGCAGATTCGTCCATGATTCCATTTGGCTTGAACGATCAGGCGAGAAGCCGGCTGGTTGAAGTCCGCGCTCAACAGACAGAGCTACAGCTATCGACGTCTGAATTCGTATCGAGGACGACGCAGCGAGGAGACACGTTGCAGAAACTCGCGTCGGAGTACTACGGCTCTCCGGGCTACTATCTCGACATCTATCTCGCCAATCAGGATCAACTGCGCAATCCCGCAGAAGTCCCCATCGGGATCACGTTACGGATTCCGGTGTACAAATAGTACAGGCGACGGCGAGCTATATTCGACTATTCATCCGGTCGAGCGCGATTCTGCCACGGCAGTGAATCAGCCCGTCTCAGGACTGCCATCTCGATAAAGTCGGCAACGTCCTGGAAGATCACTTCATGCTCCGCACCTGCGACGAGTTCTGTCGCAGACATGCCGGTTTCATAAGGGCGGATTGTCTTCATATATTTTTTTTCCAGGCGCCGCCGACTGCGTTCGAGACTGCTCTGAATCGCTTCACCTTCACGAGCCTGCTCTCCATCGTCTGAAGCCCAGGCAAGTTGCACGGCAAGAGGACGTTCAAGATCGTCGCCGGTAAACAAAGGGGAACGAATTGTCTGGGTCAATGCTGCTGACTTGAACCTGCGAATCGGCCCGATCATTGCGATCGCTTTAACATCCTGCCCCTGTTTCCGGCCGTTGACAAATGCCGGATAGAGGAACCAGTCATCGACGCACCAGTTGACTGCGGGGATGGCACTGCATCCGACGCTGACAACGGTCAGTAGTTCGATGTTCAACTCACCGGCGTTGTTTCTGGTCATCAGATATTTCTTGCAACGCTCGATGTCTACCTTGATTGACATAATCTCCACCGCTCGGAATCTCGAACGATCGATTGGATCATCAATACCCTGGACCATTGTGCTTGCGCCGTGACCGCGAATGTCAGGAGCAATAACCGCGTGACCGAGACTCTGTAGATGCAACGCAAGAAAACGCATGTCTTCGCGACTGCCGTCAAAATCATGTAGCAGAATTACCGGAGCAGTAGTTTTCCCGGGTTTACCGGCGTAGTAGTCAGCCTGCAGGATTACGCGGTCAGAAGTATCCAGCGTGACGACTTCGGCCTCGGGAGGAACCCACTCTTCCTCTTCGCCTCCCTGTCCCTGATCTGACTCGTTCGGTCGGTTCGCGCGCGGGCCTCCGGGTAATTGCGGATCACCGGTCATCGGCTCGTCTTCGTCGTCCGCTTCGTCAGGTTCCGATGGAATTGGAGGATTCGGGTTTCCCCCGAACGGATCCTCTTCAAATATATTGCCCTCCTCCTGTTGAGCAGAGGTTTGAGTCTGCTCGCCTTCCTGTTGAAGTGCGTCTAACAGTTCGGGACGCAACAACAAAAAGATGACGAGAGCAAAGGTGGTGATGGCTGGAGAGACTGATCGAGTTTTCATTTCAATTCCTGTTCGAGCGAACGCCCCGCGGAAGATCGTGCAACTATCGTAGGAAGCCCCAAAAAGTGAGTCAACGAAGCTTGTTGTGCCCACATGCAGGAATACGTGTCAAACACGATTTTTACCGCCCCAATATCCCATAGCAGTAGGGCAGGGCATTCAAATTGAAAAAGACAGGTCGTAACAGAAATTGGTGGCCCGGCCACGAGAATGAGGCGTTTCCGTGATGCTCAATCTGAACCCGGCTGTTGCAGGAAAATTCGGCAGGATCCCCCGAATCCGACCCGTCTCGCGTCAGTATCCAAAGGTTCAGCCGCGGCTTGCCTGCCGGCTGTTTGCGAAAAAAGTAGGTTTTGATGTAGTTCCGTACACGCAAACAACGGCTGAAAGATGAATCAACAATTATTGGCGTTAATCAACGACAATTATTCTCAGGTCAAAAGATTCATCCGCCAGCAGCTTGATTCGAAGCTGAAGCGTCGAGTCAGCGAATCCGACATCTTTCAGGAGAGCTGCTTGCGAGCAAAACGGTCGAGCAAGAAGGCAATGAGCTTCGATTTTTTTCTGAAATTAATTCGTGGCGTTTCAAGACAACGAAAGCTCAAACATCTAGATGCTGATGACGGCAGTCTACGCCATGAGAGGAATGCAAGCCACATCGACAAACCTGTCGACGACAGCTCCACCGATCGTTTCGAAAAAAGTGATACCGCGATTCGCGTCGAAAGGCTGATCGGCAGAATGAGCGAAAAGCATCGTGAAATCCTTTCGCTGGTTCATCTCCGCCGGATGACGATCGTTCAAGCCTCAAGTTATATAGGCATCTCGTCCGAAGCAGCGAAAAAGCGTTATCAGCGGGCAATCGCAAGAATGCGTGAACTGACATCGCATCTGAAAGACTAGAGATTTCCTACCGCACGGGTTGCAGCGGTCTGCCCAAAGGCGAACTACTTCGGCGGCGATTGACATCTGCCTCGCCTGCCTCTAACTGCATTGAAAGCCAATCAAGGCACTTTGGAATAACCGGGGAATAACGAACCGGTTATTGCTTTAGCCGGCCGGAATAATATCACTGAGCATCTGCGGCCAGTGAATCCCTTCCAGTTTCAATATGTCAAACGTGGTGTATTCAATACACAACATCGGTGCCAGCGGGGCTGAGCGATCATAGGTCGAGGCGCATCGCAGACCTTCGCCGCTGATTACAAATCCGATGGCACTTCCAGGCACCCAATTCTCGCGATGTACGTGTGCCTGGAGCATGCCGGACAAATCAGGAGTCCGTTGATCTTCACAACACTTGTTGCGTTTCCAGCCCGGTGGGCTCCAAAGTACGTAGTCCGGCTTCAAGGGACGGGAACTGATGTTGAATTGCTCTTTGACAAACGTCGGAGGATCCGGATCGTCTATCAATTGAATTTTCAGTTTTGTCTCACCGATGTCACATTCGTCACCCACAAACTGGATGTAGGCATTCTGTACAAAGGCGCCTTGCGGCAAATCGATTTCTGCGAACCGCAGCCCGATAATCTGAGGCCCTGCCTCGCGCCAGACCATTTCGAGATCGGTGCTGGTCACTTTCATCTCACCGTCCACAGCCTCCTCGGCATCATCGGTTGACGCCATGATACGGCGGACGATGACCGGTAAGCCCGAACGGAAGTTGCTCGCCGCGGCTTGCTCATCAGCCAGTTGCGCCATCTGGTCGATGACTGGTCGCACTGGTTCCGGCTCAGGGGCTGTTGCTTCGGGGACCGGTTCAGCCACTGGTGCGGAAACCACCTGACTCTCGCTTGAATCGGAAAAATGTAATGTTACGTCCGGCATCCTGATTCCGCTGTCGGAGCGAAATGAGAAACCGCAGATTCCGAGAACCATGGCAGCCAGCGCGGTCACCCACACGAGTTTGCGCGAAAACCGTTTCGACGGGCTCCACAGCTCCTTTCGAGGGCGCACGCGACGATCCGCAACCTTTTCGCGAACCAGATAACGATTCAGGACGACCTTGAGTTCCTCTGCAGTCTGGTATCTTTCGTTGGGACAGATTGCACATGCACGCGAAATAATATCGCTGAGCGGTTTGGGAATGGACTTGTTCCTGCTCCTGGGTGACGGCAGTCTGGCGAACCGCTCGTCATCGTCACCCCAGGCTCGATCACCGACGGCCAGTTCGTAGAGAGTGAGTCCGAGCGAATAAATATCGCTCCGTTCATCGCATTCTCCACGAATCTGCTCCGGCGCCATGTAGAACGGAGTCCCGATAACCTCGCCGGCTCGCGACAGCTTGTTGTCGTCATAGTCAAGCTTTGCGAGTCCGAAATCTGTTATCCATATATTGTCATCGTCACCGAGAATCAGATTCGCCGGCTTGATGTCACGATGAATGACACCCGACGAATGGGCATAATTCAACGCATCCGCACAGTCGCGACCGAGCGTGGCAAGTCGTCGCCACTTTTCTTTCGCATTTCGCGCTGGTAACGAGCGCAGCCGGTCCAGGCTTTGTCCCTGAATAAAGGGCATCGCTAGAAACAGAATGTTGTTTTCCGTCTCGCCATAATCAAAGACGGGAACAATGTTCGGATGGTAAAGACGTGAAGCAAGTTTGGCTTCGCGTTCGAATCGCTCCTCAATCCAGAGGGCATCACGACGCAGCACTTTAATCGCTACCGGCCGCGTCAGTCCAAGCTGGGTCGCACGGAACACGACCCCCATAGCGCCACGACCGATCGGTTCACCCAGCAGGTAGTTCCCCAGCTGTGGCGGGATTTCTCCAACGAATGAGTCCCGTTTTCCCGAGAAGAACTCCTCAACCATTTGAATGGTCGATGCATTATCCGCACCTTCTGCCGGTTTGCCCGGCAAAAGCGGGTCGTCAACAGCTTGCTCAGCGTCAGCCGGAATACCGTTTCCGGATTCGTTTAAATCGTCGGCGTTGGAAGTTTGCTCGCTCACGGCGACCCCGAGTTTTTGCTTTGAATAGACGCTAAAAGACTAGCTTCCGGCAAAAGACGGGCTCATGTTCAACGCCGCGATCGACAAGTACGCCACATTTGCATTTCCGACTATTACGGATGCGCTGATTTATCGGAATATCCCGTTACGAACTCCGCCGCCCTGAATTGCAGCGCCAGACGCAACCGGAAGTGCCTTTACCCGCAATCGCCGCGAGTTCCGCTCCAACACGGTGTGTTTTGCCAGCCTGACTTTTTCTTCGCTCCAACATTTTCTGCGCTCAACATCCTGCGCTCAACATTCTTCGCTCAACATTCTTCGCTCGACAGGTGGAACACTTAATCAGCAGCCGGCTTCGGCAACCCGCCATGCAGATTCGAAAAGGGGACACTATTTTTTCAATTTTGTGCCACAAGTCCGGCACGGCGCGCAACCAACTGCACATCCCGATGCGCAAATCGCCCCGGCCGGCAAAACGGCTCAAACAATCCGGACGGGGACGGAATAATCCGGGAATTGCGGAAAACACATTCATGTTTGCACCAGCTATTCCACTGCAACGCCCTGTTAAAAACCATTCGCCATCACTCCCGCGGGGACAACTTTACAGTTCCTTTTTCCAACTTTTTCATAGCGCGCACGAACATCCTGAGAAGTGAATGAAAAGGTTTGAAAACAGGGTTGAGTCAAATGCGCGGCGACTATAGTGAACTCACTGTTCATCAGTTGAACGCGTTTCAGTGCCTGAAAATCCTGCAGTCACCTTCTGCAAACTTGAAACAGGCAACGACTTGCTAATGACCTGTTCACAGCGGCGCAGTTCCGCGCGTCTTCAACTGAATGCAGGCTGAATGCACCGCGCGCCTATCATGCGTCGGTCCTGCAGCGATTGACTCTTCTTTGAATGTGATGTGCTGAGGCGGAAATGGAAACGACTCCTTTTACGATTCGAGACGCGTTTTCAGGAATACAGAACCGCAAAGTTCTCGTCCTGCTGCTTTTCGTTTCGATTCTTTCGGCAGTGGGAATTCGAACTCTTCTCGCAACCAAATATTACTCAAGTGAGGCGAAGATTTTTGTTCGCCTTGGTCGCGAAAACGTAGGCCTCGACCCGACGGCAACGCTCGGCGAGGGAACAATCATTACGACTCCGATGTCGCGCGAAGCGGAAATCACTTCCGTGGTGCATATGATTCGCAGTCGCGATCTCTACGAGGAAGCGGTGGATAATTTCGGCCCGGAAACAATCCTGCGGGGAACCCTCGAAGAGAATACAACCGCGGCATCGTGGATTTCGACGATAACCGGCAACATCAAGTCGATGCTTACCGACGCCGGCGTGCTCAATGACATCTCCAATCGCGAACGCGCAATCATTGAGCTTACGAAAAACTTTAAAGTCGAAATCCTGGACTACTCGAACGTCATCTCAGTCAGCTATGAAACGGAAAGCCCTGATCTGGCGAAAGAAGTCGTCCAGTGGGTCGTCGCCCGATATGAGGAACGACATGCCAGAATTCACCGGCCCGAAGGAGCTATGGAATTTATGCAGCGACAGGCTGATGAATTCCTGGCCCTGCTGCAGCAAAAAGAGGCTGAACTGGAAACGTTCAAGATTGAAACCGGCATGGTTTCGTCCGAGATGCTCAAGGGTGAAATCGTTTCCAGAATCGCCGCCATCCGTTCGCAACTACGTGACGCTGAAGTCGAAGTAAATGCCCTGGACGTCGAAGTCGAAAGGCTGCGAAGCGGACTGGAAACCCTGCCGCCTACTACCATCGTTCAGGAAACCCGTGGTGCCGGAAATGATGGAGCCGATGGGATGCGGCAACTGCTTTATGAGCAGGAAATGCAACTTGCTGACCTTTCCGCGAAACATACACAGAACCATCCCAGCGTCATTCGTGCCAGAGACGCCGTAGAAACTTCCCGCTCCATACTCCAGCGAGTTGAAGAAGGGAGAACGGAGTTTGTTCGTGGTTCAAACCCCGTGCATGCCGAAATCCAGATCGAGCTATTGAAGAAAGAACCTTTGCTGCAAGCTGCAAAAGGAAAGCTGCTCACTCTCCAGCAAAGTCTGGAAGACGAGATGTCATCGCTGGAAACGTTCAGTCGCAACGAACGGAAATTCAAACAGTTGACCAGAGACCTCGAACTTGAGGATCTGAACTACCGCCAGTACATGCGAAATCTCGCTCAGGTGACCGTTGATCAGTCGCTTGAACAAAGCCGCCTTTCAAACATCAGTGTTTCGCAGGCCGCTTCGTATTCCGAAAAACCTGTCCGGCCCAACAAGCTGGTCAACCTTATTATCGGCCTGACCCTGGCCACCTTTGGAAGCTTCGGAACAGCGATCCTGCTCGCCTGGATGAAACAGGACCCGGACGACGCCGGCGCATCTGCCCCGGATCCCGAAGACCCCGGCGAACCTGTCGCTACCCCGTCTTTCGCCGGCTCTTAGCCACTCCAATTCGCTTTTCGTTGACCACCGGTCTGCTTTCGTTGACCACCGGTCTGCTTTCGTTGACCACCGGTCTGCTTTCGTTGACCACCGGTCTGCGCGTTCCCTGACAACGATCAGCAAATCCCGTCAGAACAGCCCGCGCCCCTGACAAAAAAGCAACTCGAACACATCCATCGCCGTCGGCAATGAAATGTCCGGATCAGACCGGACGCTACGACATTCGTCATCATTTTTTTCAACTCAAAAAGTCACCTGTGAAACCGTCAAAGATCCACAACCTGTTTGCCATGGGCGACCAACTGGTCGTCAGCGGATCGAGGTTTCTTCTTGCGGTGATCATTGCGCGCGTCCTTGGAGAAAACGCACTAGGGGTCTACTCCCTGGTCATATCGATTGTGTATCTGGCGATCACGACTCAACAGTCGCTGATTTCGACTCCTTTCGCAAACTTCCGCCTCAGGCCATCAACAGCTGATGAGAAGAACTACCTGCAGGAAACGTGGCTTTTTGCCGCTGCTCTCGCAGTATTCGTCGGCCTTGCAATGGCCGGCGCGGGAACCATTCTCGTGTCCCTGTCGACATCGAACGGGGTGTTGGATCTCGGTTTGGCTTTTCTGTGGGCATCACTAGCCGCACCGTTCATGCTGATGGTCGAGTTTGCGCGACGCGCCTGGTTGATTCGAATGCAAGGCTGGAGAGCATTTGTCGTTGACTCAGTTGCGAACTGCATCGCAGTTGCCTTGATTGCGGCGCTAGTCGTTTCCGGCCGCCTGACCGTTGCGACGGTCTTTGCAATTCTGGCAGCCACCTACCTGCCGGCGGCAGTTGTCTGTTCAAAGCTGCTACTGCCGCACTTGAAATTCAGTCGCGCAAGCCTCGGGAAAACAGCGAAGAAGCACTGGGAACTTGGAAAGTTCATCTTCTTCTCTGAAGGACTGAACTATGGACGCTCCAATCTTGTGCTCTGGATTATCGGAGCCTTTCTGGGAATCGGCACAACCGGGCTCTATGCGGCATGCCATTCGTTGATGCGGGTTATCAATCCGTTCTTTCTAGGTGTTGCCAGCGTAGCGGAACCGAAAATTGCGGCCGGCTTTGCAACCCGGGGAAAACCGGAAGCGCGAAGAATTGCTATCCGCGTCCTGTTTGTGATCCTCACCGGCACCCTACCAATCTGTATCGCAGTTTCTCTTTCCAGCCACTACCTGTTGAACAGAATCTACGGGCCTGAGTTTGCAGAGTACAGCGAAGTCGTTATGTGGCTGGCTGCTTCGATCTTTCTCGCGTCAGTGAGTTACCCGTTCTCAAACGCACTTCAGGCAATCGACAGGCCTGACGTCAATTTCAGGATCCGCGCTTTCGTTTTTCTCATTGCGATCTGCGGTGTCATGGTTGCCGTTCCATTCCGCGGCCTGGTCGGTGTGGCACAAGTCCAGTTCCTGTGCGCTGCGATCGCCTTTGCAATACGGCTCTATTTCTTCAACAAGCTGACCAGCAGCTGCGATACCGCTGAAGACTGCTCACCTGCGCGAAGAAGGAGCGAGCAGACATGATTCGGTCAACGGAACAGAGAGCATTCAGCGGTTCGACGGGCACAGCGGTTGTGTTCTTTGTCTGTTGCATCATCTGCCTGAACGTATTTGCGACGTTCAATCTGCCTGGACGAAAGCACATGCAGCCTGGTGACCTGGATCTTGCAGGAATTATCAAGGTCCTGGTCCGGGCAGTCTCAGTTGCCGCGCTTGGCTGGATTGTATTCGCCCACTTGAAAATCGGGGATGTCAGAAAGATCACAGCCCGCCACTCAGCGTGGCTGCTGTTCACAGCCTGGGCGATTACGACAACCGCCTGGTCACCTCTGAAGAGTTTTACTCTCGGTCAGTCCGGCGGGCAGGCTGTCCTCGCAATGCTCAGTATCTGCGTTGCGATGTCGGTAATGCACTTCCGCATCTATCTCTTCATAACACTACTGTCCACGACATTTTACTGCCTCGTTTACGGCGTTGGATCATTAGTTCTTCCGGACATGATCGATATCGGCCGCTCATCGGTTGACGCCGTGATTCACCCGACGGCACTTGGCGCTGCTTCTTCGCTGGGCCTTCTGATTGTCTTCGGAATCTGGCTCACGTCCGAGACGCGCTGGTTAAGGATAAGTGCCTGGCTGTTAGTTCCCGTCCTCGTTGTATCGCTGCTCGCAGCCCATAACCGGCTTTCCATACTTCTGACGGTACTTGTCGGAACGGCAATGTTCGTTTCGAAAGGCAGGTCGCACTTGCTGGCGGCGTTCTCGGTCGTCACCTGCCTGTTCACGTTGACATATGTACTGGTTGATCCGGGCCTCGTTCACGTCGAAGCGGTCTCGGGTACCGGCGCTGAGTTTCTGCAGCGCGGACAATCCACGAACCAGCTGACACAGTTGTCCGGGCGCGCCGAGATGTGGACCGCGATGTGGAAGTCCTATCTCGATGCTCCCATTCTTGGACACGGCTATTTCGTCAGTTCCAGAACCGGCCGGATTCTGGTCTGGCATGTCGAGATGAATCACACGGCTCACAACGTGTGGCTTCAGGGACTGGTCTCCACCGGTCTGATCGGCACTCTCGCCTTGTTCGCATGGTGTCTCAATGTCGCACGCATGCAGTTTTCAATCTGGCTTGGCGGATGGTCAGCCAGTTCTTCCCGTCCGTTCAACCGTATTCCGGAAACCAGCCTGCTGCCGGTGGCAGTCATGTTCTGGTTCTTCGCGTGGACGATGCTCAACGCATCGATCCTCGGTCCGCTTAGACCTGAATCGGTTGTGTTCGCTGTTTCAACCGGTACCATCGCGGGGCGTTTTCATCTGACAACCCTCGCGAACAAAGCAGCAGTTCACGCTGCAGCGGCCCACCGGATCAATGCTAACCGGATCAACGCCAACCGGATCAAAACGGAACAGTCCGTTTCTGAAGGAGCCGAATGAAATGAGAGTCCTGCTGGTTCACAACTACTACAAACAGCGAGGCGGGGAGGACCTCTCCTTCGACTCAGAGGCCCGGATGCTTCGTGAATCCGGCCATGAAGTCAGGCTGTATACACGGCACAACGACGAGATTGACTCAATGTCGAGATCGCGCGTTGCACTGGATTCGTTCTGGAACAGGCGGACCAACCAGGAAGTCCGCGCAATTCTGAAAGAATTCCCCGCGGACGTTGTTCACTGCACCAACCTGTTTCCTCTGATTTCGACGTCGGTATATGACGCGGCACGATCGCGCAATGTTCCGGTGGTTCAGTCTCTTCGCAACTACCGTCAGATGTGCTTGAACTCTTTGTTTTTTCGTTCCGGCCGTATCTGTGAAAAATGCGGAACACAACGATTCGCTTTGTCAGGAATATTGAACAAGTGCTACCGGAACAATCGTGTCGGCAGCGCCGTTGTTGCCGCAAACAACAGTTTTCAACGACTCCGCGGAACATGGAAAAACCGTATCGAACGGTACTTCACTCCGACCCGGTTTACGCGACAGAAGTTCATCGAGTTCGGATTTCCCGGTGAACGAATCGCGGTCAAACCGAACTTTCTATTTGATGACTGCGGCCCCGGAAATGAGGAAAGAGAGTTCGGACTCTTCGTAGGCCGGCTGTCACCGGAAAAAGGCCTGACAACTCTCCTCGATGTCTGGAGCGAAATGGCTCCGGGCATTCCGCTCAGAATTGTCGGCGGTGGACTCTTGAACGGTGCGGCGCGCAGAAGTGCAGAAGCGGATCCGATGATCAGCTACGAAGGCGAGCTTCCGCACGACCAGGTGACACAGATGATCGGCAACGCAAAATTTCTGATCATGCCATCGGAATGGTACGAGACTTTCGGTCGCACCTTGATGGAATCATTCTCAAGAGGAACCCCGGTCATCGCGTCCCGCATCGGAGCAATGGCAGAACTGGTTGAATCGGGTCAGACAGGACTGACTTTTGAACCGGGCAACAAGAGCGAACTCGCTCATCGAATCCGCTACATGCTCGACAACGAACACGAACGCCGGTCGATGGGGCGTGTCGCAAGGCAGGCTTTCGAAGATAGATACACCGTCGAAGCCAATCTCAAAATGCTCATGCAGATCTACGCTGATGCCATCAACGGCACCTCAATGTCAAACGAATAAGACAATACCGAATCAGACCATACAGAGTTCTAGTGTCCACGAAAAGAATCATGCCGACCAAGAATATGGCTGCCCGCTGAGAATCCGTCATGAGAAGAAAACTACTTTCAATGCTGCCCCGGTTCCGCAACGCCTATGCGTCCCTGGATGAACTTGCCTCCAGAGAAAGCTGGCGTCGCAAAGAGATCGAGGCTCATCAACTCGAACAACTCAACAGGCTCTGGAGCGCTGCGGTCAAACACGTCCCGTATTACAGGACACTCCGGCAGAGTCTGAGGCTTCCGAACAGCTTTGACTCACTCGAGCAATTCTCAGAACAAGTCCCTGTACTCAAGAAGAGTTTCGTTCGAGACTCTCGAAAACAGTTGTATTCTGATTCTCCTGCGCGCGGTGGCTGGCATCACACCAGCGGATCGACGGGTTCTCCGACAGCGGTGTATCGCGAGCACCGCGCGCATTTTGAAATGCTTCGCGCCCGTTACCGCTTCAATCAACGCTGGGACACAGACTTTCTCGACCGCTGGGTCTACATCTGGGGAAACTCGGGTTCATTGGCGCACGGCTGGGCCGGCCTGAAACACCGGATCAAGACCCCCGTTCAGGACTGGCTGCGCAACCGAATGCGTCTTTCTCCCTACGACCTTCGACCATCCACATTACGCCGGCAACTCGACCGAATTGCAAAATTTAAGCCGGCTGCAATCTATTCGCACAGCATGGCTGCTCATCTACTGGCTATCGAAGCGAGGAATATCGGCTTCGAATGCCCGACATTGAAAACTGCGGTGCTGACCGCCGAACCAGTCAGAACAAGAACGGTGCGGGCTGTTTCAGAAGGTCTTGGCGTTCAAGCCTTGTCCGAATATGGATGTGTTGAGTGCGGCTTTATTGCTGGAAGCGAACCTGACGGCAGAATGCAGGTCCGCGAGGACTACGTGATTCTGGAGACGATCCGCCGGCCGGACGACCGTTACGATATCGTTGTGACGGTGCTCAACAATCCTTCCTTTCCTTTGATTCGATATGCTATCGGCGACATCGCCACCAATGCCATCGCAAAACCGGAAAACGGATTTGCGACCCTCGGCGAAATCGAAGGAAGAGATTTCGATTTCATCATTTCCGAATCCGGAGCGGTTCTGCACGGCCAGATTTTCGAAGACATCATCGACCGTTATCCCGGAATCCGGCGGTGGCGAGTCCGCCAGCGTGACAACGGAAGTGTGCACGTGCTCATTGAGTTTTTCCAACGATCGCCGGGAGCAATCGTCGAAGATCTGCAAAAGAGATTTTCCGCTTTGCTGGAAGGTTATCCCGTCGCGGTTTCAATCGTCAAGGAGATCCAGGCGGGACCATCAGGTAAACACCGGACCATCGCATCTGAGCTTAGCCGAAAGATCTCGGTGCACCAGAACGCCGACTCTTCTGTGGAGTCGGCAAAATGACTCGATCAGCCAGACAAATCAACACCCCGACAGTTTTGCTACTCGGCAACCGGAGGCAAAGTCTCACTGTTATTCGCTCGCTTGCAAAAGACGGCTGGAAAATCATCGCAGCAGTAAACAAGGGCGATGACAGGAATTACCACGCGCATCGGTCTCGCTACGTTTCGGGTGTCTGGGAACATGACGATTACCGTGATCATCCATTCCTGTTCGGAAAACAACTAACCGAATTCCTCGATCAGCACCCGAATGTTACGACAGTGTTCCCGGTTGACGAGGCCTCCATCAGAACTGTTCACAAGATGCGCGACGAACTTGCTCAGAGAGTGACATTGGTTCTCGCCAATGAAGAGGCCATCTCAACCTGCCTCAACAAATCAAAAATGCTTGAGCTCTGCCGCCTAGCCGGAGTCAAGATTGAGCCGTTTAGAGAAATTAATAATGTGGCTGCACTCGGTGAAGCTTGTGAAGAAGTCGGCTACCCGTGCGTCATCAAGCCGCTCGACGAAGAGACGATCTGGTTCGGCACCAAAGTAGCAATTGTCAACGATCACAAAGAACTGGAAGCGACGACTGTTCGCCTCAAAGGTTCCACGCGCAGGCTGCTGGTTCAGAGACTTGCGACAGGCCCGCGGCACAATGTCTATTTTGCAGCAAGAGATGGCGAAGTCATCGGATCGGTCGAAGTCAGAATCGAGCGCACCGATCGAAGTGATGGAACGGGACTCGCCGTCACCGGACAGACGATCCGGCCGCGCCCTGCGTTGCTGCACGATACCAAAACTATTGTCGAAGCGCTTGGTTACTCTGGTGTTGGCTGTGCACAGTTCATCGTCTGTCCGGAAACAAACAGGAGGTGTTTTCTGGAGATGAACCCACGGCTGGGTGCCAACTTTGCGGTGGTTCACTATGCGGGTCTGGCACTTGCAAGTCTAGCAGAGCGAATTGCAGCCGGCGAACTTGTCCATGTTTCCAGAGACTATATTGAGGGGTATCGCTTCGCCTGGACTTATGGCGAACTAGCGGGGCTCAGGTTTGAAATTCGCAACAGCACAATCCCGATGCTCTCTGCAGCCTCTCGCATGGCGAGATGCATTCTCAGCGCCTTATCATGTCACCGACATATCACCTGGTTGTGGGGGGACCCGCTGCCTACGTTGCTTGAATTCCGTCGTGGCCTGTTCAGCAAATCGAAATCGAGTCCGCCAAATACCTGATGCTATGCCGGAAAATACCCGACTTTCGAATCGCGACAAATATTGACAGTGATCGTCGTCCGGCGCAAAACTGAACAAAAACCTCGAAATAATCGAAATACTTCGCGTTTCTGCAGCCAGGTTCTTGTCCGCAACAGACCTTTTGGGTTGCCGCACCGCATATTTCAACCGAAAATATGTAGTGACGATCAGCGAATTATCCCGTTCTTTAATTGGGCGGCCGGAATCGCGGACGTTCGGAATCAGAGAACTCCACAAACGAGGTTGGAATGATCCAACGACTACGTCGATGGTGGCAGGTCAAAACCGGCCGTGTTGAGACTCCAATTGATGGAGAAGTGCCTTTCTGGCTGGTCAGTTTTGCCGTTCATCTCGGTATCCTTGTACTGCTGGCCAGAATTCTTATGCCAGCCAATCCGGACAAAGACGTGTACCTGACGATGGACACGGAGGACGAGGTTGATCTAGTCGAAATTGCTCCGGAGATTCAATTCGATGACCTTCCCATGGAGGAAATCGGAGCAGACAGCCAGGATGCGTTCGATGCCGCGGCTGCGGAAGCAGAGCGCCTGGATATCGAAAACGAAGACCCCGTTCAGATCGACATGCCCGAATACGAGCTTGGCGAACTGATCACTGACAATGACTTCCTTGAGGCGACAGCCGACAAGTTGTCGATGGTAAACATTAAAGGAACCGTCGGCGAATCGGTTACCGGTGCATCCGGAGCGGTAGACCGCATCACTCAGGAAATCGTGAACTCGCTGCATGTCCGCAAGACGATGGTCGTCTGGTTATTCGATGAGTCAGCCAGCCTACTGCGACAACGCGACGAAATCGTACAGCGTTTCGATCGAGTCTATGAGGAACTCGGCATACTGCAGGACGCCGGAAGCGAGGCCTTTGCGCGTCATAGTGACACACCGCTTCTGACACATGTCGCCGGTTTCGGTCGCGAATTGCACCATCTCACGGACAAGCCGACCGAAGATCTGGACGAAATTAAAGACGCGGTCGAATCAATCGTCACTGACGAAAGTGGAATCGAAAACGTCTTCCAGTCGATCGGCGCCGTTGTCGAAAAATTCAAGTCATACAGCCGGACCTCAGCCTCGACGGGTGACCGTGAACGCAACGTGATGATCGTAGTTGTCTCTGACGAAGCCGGAGATGACGGCGAATACATCGACGAGTGCGTTCGGCTCTGTAACAAATATGAAACTCCGGTTTACGTCATTGGTGTCCCCGCTCCTTTCGGACGAAAAGAGACGGAAGTGAAATGGGTTGATCCTGATCCTGAGTACGATCAGACGCCACAGTTCGCTCTGGTTTCGCAGGGTCCGGAGACGCTGCTACCTGAGCGAATTCGTCTCGACTTCACCGCGATGGATGAAGACTACGACATGATTGATTCGGGTTTCGGTCCTTTCAACCTCACGCGGCTTGCCTATGAAACGGGTGGAATCTATTTCGCTGTTCATCCGAACCGTCAGATGAATACAAGAGTGCGCAGGTATCAGACGGAAGAGTACGCCGCGTTTCTTGAGTACTTTTTTGATCCGGAAGTTATGCGACGCTACCGTCCAGACTATGTATCAAGGGAAGTCTATTACGAGAGGTTGAAATCCAATGCGGCTCGCCAGGCTCTGGTCGATGCTGCGAGCTTTTCATCCACGGGAGTTCTGGAAAGCCCCGTATTGCGTTTCCCGCGTCTGGATGAAGGCAGATTCATCAACCAGGTTTCGACGGCTCAACAGGCCGCGGCTCGTGTCGAACCTGCGCTTGAGCAGCTTTACAACATACTCAAACAGGGCGAGGCTGACCGGCCTGTTGAAATGGAGCCGCGCTGGCAGGCAGGTTACGACCTGGCGATGGGCAGGACTCTGGCTGCCCGTGTCCGCGCAACTTCGTACAACGCAATGCTGGCGATGGCAAAAACCAGCCTCGAATTTGAAGATCCGCCGAACGACGAAACGCCTAAGAACAATGTCTGGGTTCTTGTACCGGCCGATACGATCGAAACAGGTTCGCGAGAAGAAAAGCTCGCCGAACGTGCGCGGGAGTATCTGCAGCAAGTTGTCGAGAACCATCCGGAAACCCCCTGGGCTCTTCTTGCGGCCAGGGAACTGGAGACTCCGATCGGATGGCGATGGGTCGAAGACTACCAGGCTCCACCGAGACCGCGTGAGCCGGGCAATCCGGTCGCCAACAACAATAACCGGCCAATGCCGCAACCCATGCAGAACCGTCCGGCTCCACCTCCGCGACGTGCCCCACCAAGGCTGTAGCCAACGGGAATGAGTGAGGAACAAAGACAAAGGCTGCAGGTATCACCTGCAGCCTTTTTTGTTTAATGGCCGACAGTTGGAATCAGACTCAGCTGGAATCAGACTCAGTCGTTAAGTTTTGCCACCATCGAGACGACGGCTTTTGCAATCCCTGCGATGGCGCCCGCTTGTCGTTCATCTTTCATGCCACCGGCTTCATCAAAGGCATCGAATGCCTTCGAGATGGCCATTTGATCCGGGACGACAGTGACTCCAATGTTTCCGAGTATCGCCCGCAGATGAACCAGGCCTCTCAGTCCGCCAAGGCCTCCCGGTGATGCCGCCATGATTCCCGCAATCTTACCGTGGTATGCCTGGCAAGGCGCTTCGCCTTCGGCTGCACGGGATACCCAGTCGATCGTGTTCTTTAGCAGCGGTGTAATACTGCTGTTGTATTCCGGTGAAGCGATAAGCAATCCATCATGTTCGAAAAACAGTTGCTTCAATCGCGTGGCAGCTTCCGGCATACCGGACTCAGCTTCGAGGTCCTGACTGAACAGAGGCATTTCAAAATCTTTCAGGCTGACCAAAGTGACTTCTGCGCCTTCGTTTCGTGCTACTTCCGCTGCGGCAGTAACAAGCTTCTGATTGACTGATCCGTTTCTTGCGCTGCCTGAAAAGGCAAGGATGCGTGGTGCCGCCATAGTCTCCAACTCCGTTGTCGGTTTTGTCTGCCAGTAAATCGCGGCGATTGTAGCAACTCTGAACCTCATCGTGTAACGGAAGTCAGCATTTAACGCTTTGTAGACATCCCTCCCCGGGGTCGGTCGGAATTCAATCAAATGGAGAACACGATGAAGAACTTGATTTACGGCCTGGCGATATTGCTCGTTTCCGGACTTCCCTGCGCGACCGCAAACGCCCAGACAGTTCCAGCATCCGGTTTCAAAATGCGGGACGTAGAGCCTGAGGTAGTCAGAGAGATTTTCGGCTATGTGTTTAGCCCTGATTCAGGGCCGATCTCTGCTGGAAATCCGGGTACTTACGGATTCTGGATACCCGAAATTGTGACGATTGCCCCGAAGGGAATCATGGAAATTGCGCGGATAATCCAGATGGGGCAGGGGATCTCAGGCCTATCTGGCGTTCCGCCGCAACCCGGCACCCCGGGCTATGATCTCGGCTACCTGACACCTTTTTACTCAAGGCCGATCAATGATGCGGACAACAGGCCTCCGTTGAACACCGGACGCTAGTCTGTTGCGAATAACGATCACCTGTTTTGTGCGGGAATCGGTTCAGCCGGATTTGCACGCTGGTTTCAATTTCGAGCCGGCGAGCCTTTCTTCCTACCGTTGGTCACAGAAGATTGAACATTGCCTTCGCGGCCGACAACCTGGAGAATCGGCACGTAGCCCGAACTGTGTCCTGGTCCAGCTGGTGAGCCTGATTGACCGAGCTAGAACTACTTCGACTTCTTCGTTTGAACTATCCTTTGTGGCAGGCGTTGAGAGCTGCGCGGTCTCTGGGGCTGAAGAACTGGTACATCGGAGCCGGCGCCATATGCCAGACCGTCTGGAATATCAGACATTACAAGCCTGCCCCGGCAGACATCAAAGATGTCGACCTGATCTACTTTGACCCGGACGACTTATCTGCTGCAGGCGAAGCAATGATCCGCGAAGCAGCCATGGCTCAATTCTCGCACCTGGAACTGCCGGTTGAAGTTGTAAATCAGGCGCGGGTCCATCTGTGGTACGAAGAGGAGTTCGGGTTCGAAATCAAGCCGTACCAATCGTCTGAACAGGCGATTGGAACGTGGCCGACAACTGCTTCATCAATCGGAATCCACTGGTCAGCGGACGATGAGATCGTCATCCACGCTCCATTCGGATTGTCTGACATCGATCAAATGATCGTCAGGCCGAACAAGAAGCTGATTAATCAGAAGATCTATGAGTCCAAGGCCGAACGCTGGAAGAAGCAATGGCCTGAACTTACGGTTGTCGACTGGGACGCAGACCAGCGGATCAACGGATAAGCGTTGCGTCCTCGGCAACGGTTTCCATCTGATCGTGCTCTGCAAATTGACGCGCGATGTGTTCGGTCAGCTTTGCCAGGTAAAAGGCTTCGAACTGACGGTCCGAAGTTTGAATTGCCGGTCGACCGGATTCGGGAAACGTAAACAACGTCGGTCCGTGAACATATTCGATTCGCCCCGACTCGGTACCATCAGTTACGTCTATAACGGTGGCTGTCAGATCCGCACGACCTTTATACATGG
>JBCCFB010000116.1:0-18390 GCA_039029995.1 Planctomycetota bacterium | reverse complement strand
GGAACGAGTGCCATGTCTTTTTAAGTGATGGTTTTTCCTTTTTCTGAGCCATCACAATTATGTCTCCGTTTGAACGGGCATTGATGTGACCGAGTTTGATACTGCTACTGCTTGTCTCGCGGGCCAGTTCGGTTGAAAAGACAAGCGGAAACTCGCCCTCACTGTGTTTTGCAGCGGCCCCCATCGCATCAGGTAGCGGATGGTCGTGCGAGCCGTTGTCACCGGACGAGAAGACGGTGGCGTCAGGAGCAACTGCTTTCAAATATTCGAGCTCGAAATCAGATGAGCCATGGTGACAGGCTTTGTTGACGTTTGCTGAAAACGGAGCAAGCGATGGATAGCGTTCTTTGAGGTACTTCTGCGCAGGCTGGTTGAGATCTCCGCCGAAAAGGAACGTCCGCGTACCGTAGGTCAGCCGCAACACAACGCTGTTACCGTTAATGGTGTGCGATTCGGATGGAGAGGGATGGGGGTTGGTCGCGGTTACTTTGTGCGGATCGGGAAACGCGCGCAATCGGATTGGACCGGTTTCTTTGGTCGTTACGGGGCCGAGGACTTCGAGCGTAATGTCGGGGCCGGTGTTCGGTAAAGTCTCGGGAGTGCCTGATGTGTCTCTGCGGACCAGCAACTCCATCGACCCGAGCCTGCCGCCATCGTGTGCATCAACAGCAGCTTTGAGGAACTGAGCGAACTTGTTCGGGTTGCCGTTGTCTGTGTCCAGTTCACTGCCGGCCAGTAGATCGCGAGCTGAATCAAGATCTCTCAAATCCGTGCTGATCGATCGTGTGCCGTCTGCGTGTTCTGTGACCGAGCCAAGGTTGATATCCTTGTCCGCGCCGTCTCCATATCGGGGAAGGCCGTTGTGGTAGATCTTCCCGACCTCGAAATCATCGTCCTCAAGCACCTTTTTCAACCCGAAGTAGTGATCAAGATCGAAATGGGTCACGATCATCGCGTTCACTTTTAACGTGTCGCGCTGTGGAAGGCCTGCAGCTTCGTCTGCCGAGCGCAGTCTTTTCAGCCGTTTTTTCAGTTCGTCATGAAACCCCTTGTTGGGACCGCCATCGATAATGATGATCGCGTCTTCGGCCTCAATCAGAGTCGCATCGCCCTGACCGACGTCGAGGTAGAAGATTTTCAACTGTTGTCTGTCAGAGATTCGTGTGATGTCGACGAAACCGGTTTTAAAGTTTCCAGCTTCATCCGGTACCGTGGACGCCGAAACAAAACCGTTGGCATCTGCCGGCATCTGCACGTGAAGCCTTGAGCCCAGCAGCAGTTGCGCGCTTCCTGAGTCGTCCGGTGAGCCACCGGAATTCCTGACTAGAAATGTTCTGGGTTTGTTCACATATCGAACGTCAGTCATCGAACAATTCCTCAGGTTTTTCGGGCGGTCGAACTGCGCTTTCTACGAGCATAAAAGTGTAACAATTGTTCGGGCCGCCATTTGGCCGTGTTGATAGCTTTGCCGTGTTGAAAGCTTCGCCTAGTCGATAGCAACGGGTTTCCTTCCGTAGCCCGAGGCGCGCGCCGGCAATAGCTTGTTGATACCGTGTTTCGAGAGGTCTTTTTCGTTCCCCGGGTGAAAGATGGCTTTAACCACCAAGTTCGAGACTCCAGCTTTTCTGCGCGACACCGACGTCGCAGAGTTCTATGACAACTGGAGCAACGTGATCAAAGATGAAATCGATGCGGAAACGACGGGGCAGAATGGCGGTGCGTTCTACAATCCGGCGCTGACCGAGGTAACGGTTCAGGCGAAGAAGACACTCATCTGGACGGGCTTTCCAAGACGGGTGATCTCGCCGGGGGGCACACCACCGGCACGCGGACTTCGCGATGATAAACCGGCGGCGTACAAGCAGGCTGACGAAACGGATCGACGGAGCGCGGGACACGATCAGGACGAATACTTTGAATGGTACGTGCACCGTAATTCCGCCGGCAAGATCACAAGAGTGACGTTTGTCACTGAGTTGCGCGCCTACTACAAGACGCTTTTCGACGCTGACCCTGATGCCGTATTGAGCATCTACCGGAAACATGTCAGCCCCGACGTAGAGCTTGCCGATCTCGTCAACGGTTCCGGGGCATACGACTTCTTCAACAGGTGGAACACGACCGACGGAATCCTGCACTACACGCGCAGTATCAACTCGCTTGAAGCTGCGGTCGGCCTCGCCGAGCAGCTTGATAATCCTGATCCACCAACCAACAACAATTTCGATGCCGATCCGCCTTTCGGCGCGACGACGACGGCAGTCGATCCGCGCGTTGATTATGACGTGCACATGCTTGTTCGAAATGGAAAGTACGTGACGTTCGCAGATCCGGTTGGAATTTACATCGTCGACTGGAACAACACGGGCATTACTTTGCCGGACGGAAAGCCGGCTCCGGCGAGCTGGTGGAAAATCAAGCGTGGTGTATCCGGGATGGCACTGAGGGTGGAGTATCAGGTCCCGCAAAGTCGCGACTACGTCGTCGGCGACCTGAAGCTGGGCGGACATCCGATCAGGTGGGGCGGACAACTGGCCGAACAGGTCACTGTCGGTATTCCGGCTGTTGCCGGCGTTAAGAAGGGGAGTTGAAATGGCGAAAAAGAAAAAGAAGAAGGCGCTAAAGAAAAAGACAGCCAAAAAAACAAGCAAGAAATCCCCCAGGAAGAAATCATCCACGAAAAAATCGACGGGAAAGAAGTCAAGGCTGCGCGAGATGAGCTTCGCGGCCAGCTCCATCCCGAAAGTCTCGTCGCTTGTTAAGACGCTCGCGCCGTTTTCGGACTATGAAACCCGGGCGCTCGAAGGAATCGACATTTCGCCCGAATCGATGCCTGCGCCGAAAGATGTTCCCGGCGGCGAGAACGAACCAGTCTACAGCGACAAAGATCAGGCGGACATTCAGGGAAACATCATTCCCGGTTTCAACAAAGGGATGCAGGAGTTTCTGTTTTTTCGCTTCGGTAAGCGTGGTGGCGCGAGAAAGTTCCTGCGCTGGATTCTGCCGTACATCTCGACGATGGAAGAAGTTCTGAAATTCAGGCAGCTCTTCCGCGAGCGTCGATTAAAGCTCGGGCGCGGCAAAGCGTTTCTCAGTTCGACAAATGTAAATGTAGCTTTCTCGCGCAACGGCATCGCGCTTCTGGCGGGCAGGAAAGAAGCAGCTGCGTTCGGCGATGCAAGTTTCCAGGTCGGACTGGCTGAGCGATCAACGTATCTGGGTGACCCGACAGCGCGGAACTCGAAAGGAAGTGCGGCGAACTGGGATGTCGGTGGGCCGGACAACGAAGCTGACATGATCGTGATAGTGGCTTCCGATTGCCATGAGCATCTGGAGGAGCTGACCGCGCTGACAAGAAAGCAGGCGGAGTGTAACGGCATGGAGTTGTTGTTCCGTCAGTCCGGCCGCACATTGCCAGGGCAGCTCCGCGGACATGAACATTTCGGATTCAAAGACGGTATCTCACAGCCGGGGATTCGCGGCAAGCTGTCGGACGCCCCCGGCGACTACATCACACCGCGATTTATGGCGGACGACGATCACCGTCGATTGTACTTTGCAAAGCCGGGACAACTTCTCGTCTGGCCAGGTCAGTTCCTGCTGGGCGAGCCCCGGCAGAGCCTCGACCAGTTCATCAAGGAAGATCCGCATCGCCAGGAGAACTTTCCCGACTGGGCAAAACGTGGTTCGTATCTGGTGGTGCGCCGGCTGAACCAGGACGTGCCGGCGTTCTGGGAGTTTGCCGGTAAATGCGCGAAGCAGCTCGGCCTTGATCCAACGGATTTCGCTTCGCGTCTGGTCGGACGCTGGCCCAGTGGAGCTCCACTTTTGCGCTCACCGGATTCGGAGAACGAATCGCTGGGTGCGGATGAATTCGCGAACAATCATTTTCTGTTCGACGATGACACCGAGGCTGCCGGGCTGAAGGAGATTCCGGGTTACCCGGGAGACAACTTCCCGCAAGCGAAAGCAGATTTCCTTGCATCGGTCTGTCCGCATTTTGCCCATATCAGAAAAGTCAATCCGCGCGACAGCGTGACTGACCTTGGAAAGCCTGATGACAATCTGGCGCGAATGATTCTGCGTCGTGGAATTCCGTTCGGCGAAGCGATCGTCGGCAAAAAGAAGGTCACTCGCAAAGAGGCTGAAGAGGAACGCGGGCTGATGTTTCTCTGCTACTGCACCAGCATCGAAGATCAGTTCGAGTTTCTGCAACGACGCTGGTCCAATTCGGCGACGCAACCCAACCTGGGTGGTCACGATCCAATCATCGGCCAGAACGGAGGTCCGGGCAGGGAGAGGTTCATCGACTTCCCGCTGCCAGGTGGTGAGAGCACCCGCATTTCGATCGGAGATGATTTTGTGATGCCGACGGGAGGCGGATATTTCTTTGCTCCGACGATCAGCGCGATCAGAGATGCGCTCGCGAAGTAGAAAAAAAACAAAGAGACGCAAGCGCGATGAGGCTGAAGGGGCAGGCTATCCGTTGGCGGATTCTGTGCCCGTCTCGCCCTCACCGGGATCGCTTTGGTCGCTGGAACTTTCGTCCTCGTTTGGAGCCTCGCCGTTGCTGGAATCCTCACCAGTGTCTGGCGCTGTATTCGGGCCAGAGGCTGCACTGTCGTCTGATTCCAGGCTGGTATCCGAGTCTGATTCGCCATCGGGATCGGCTACATCATGATTGGAATCGGCATCTGGTTGTGCCTCCTCCGCTGTCTGGTCCGGCGGACCGAGCGACGCAAAAATCTCGCGAGCTTCCTCATCGGTCAGGGTTTCCTCGCCGATGGAATCAATCCGTAGCCCGTAAATGCCGCTGGGACAGGTGTGGAAGCAGTAGTAATTCACAATGCTCTGAGGCAGGTTGGTTTCGTCAAATTGCTGCACGAAGATGCGTTTGGTAACGGTGACCGGATCGCCACACATCTCCCACTCGAACTTCTCTTCACTTTGGAGGTCAGGACTTTCGTGGTCGAGCAGAAACATGGGGTATTCCTGGACGGTCATTTTCACGCTTCCCGCTCCCCCGTGCATCATCGGAGTAAAGTACATCAGCATGACAAGTGATGTTCTGTCTCCGGCATCTTCGGCATCGAAGTAGCGTGCAACGAGCTGGTTACCCATGATCTGCAAACCGTTATTAGGTATGTAACGGTCAGGCAGTTCGAGGCTGACGCGTTCGGAGACCATCTCGGCAATCCGCTCAGGGTCCTCCGAACGTTCGGAAGTGTATCTGGCAACCAGGAATCCTGCTCCCAGCGCCGCAACGGTGAATCCCCAGAAGATTCCAAAAAAGACACCGAAGGTGGTTCCGATCACGGCAGCCGAGCGGTCGCGCGGTCGAACGCGACGGTGTTTCATCCGCATGAGACTGCGGATTCCAAAATAGATCGCAGGGAATCCAGAGAAACAGATCATCATGATCGAAGCGATACCCAGCCACAGCGACCACCATGCCATTCGGTCCCTGTTGATCCGGACTTCGTCGCGGGCCCACGAATCGCCGCATCGGTAGCAGCGTACATAGGCACCTTTGCCGATTGACTGATCTGCAACCAGCAACGCCGAACATTTTGCGCATGTCAGGCTGTCCGGCCGACTGTCGTCCGTGGCATGAAATGCGCTTTGGCTGTTGGAATCGTCTGACATTTTTTTCGGTTGCAGGTGCGGAAAGTGTCCGACGTGATCAGTTACGGACAATACGGGTGAAGGAAATCAAGTCCGGGAGCCCGCGGGATGGATTCAACAGTGCCCATAACGCGCCGAAGGCAATCAACAGCATCAACGGGAGAATCGCCATCATCATGAATGCGGCCAATAGTGGCCCCGGTATACCGCCTACGGTTTCGGTCATCTGGCTGTCCTGCATCTGCATCGAACAGAACATGGAAACCATGATCAGTAGAAAAGGCAGCCACGTCACGACGGCGCGGAGGCCACACTGAAAACCGGATGCCGGTTTGAGTCCGCGACGGTTGCGCAACATGACATCAGAAAAACGGGTCGCAATGCTTCCTTTGACAATCCATCCGCCGGCAAACGCAATGGCCAGGCCGGAGAAGAGCACTGTCAAAGCAAGTGTAATCGGGCTTTCGGTGAAGCGGCTCCTGAGCAGAAACCCGGACAGCGATACGAAAAACATAAACAGCGGCAACTCGATTCCCAGCGCAATAGATAGCAGGCCGAGACGATCGTCCCAGCTCCAGCTCGACGGACGATCAGCAAGCTGAGCAAGATGTCGGCCGGCCCAGCCGAGAACATCCGCCGGTTTGTCGCCACGTGTTGCGGTGGCCGCTTTTTGAAGCTGGCTTGTGCGGGTTTCCAGTTGGTCAAGGAAATCAGCAACATGCTGTGGAGCTTCGCAGGAAGTTACGTACTGCCGGAACAGCCCAGTGAAGATTTCTGCCGCGCGGGTTTCCGGATCCGGGTTGTCGTAGACGGTCTCATCGTCCGACATGGCTTTGCCGAACGGAACATCGATGAGTCGGGCGCGTCCGTCTTTGTCCACCCAGAACTGGCTGGGCGTTAATCGGGCGGGCAGAGTGCCTTCTACCGCTGCGTAATCAAGCTCCAGTGCGAAGTCCTGAAAGATTGAGCGGACTTCAGCCCACGTGCAGGGGAACTCACCATCGATCAGATCAGTCAGCGGAGACCCGTTTATGGACTCGGTGGTATGCCATGTTCCTGATTCGGTATCCCCGTGGGAGACAACTCTGAGTCGATTGGGTCTGCTGATCGAATTGCGATCACCTTCGTACTGGCCGATGCCGTCAGGGCCGGGAAAGAACAGAACCGGTCGGTCAAGTTTTGCATCGCGAACCAGAAGTACCGATGAGCCATTGTTTGTCGCCATGACCCCTTGAACCGAATAGTCCTTGCCGTCAGGCAGAACGCTTCCGGTTTCAGGACGGCCCGGAAGCGTTACGGGTACGTCTTCGATTCGCTGTGTTTCGAGTGAGCCTGACAATCGGACAACTCGCGTGCCTGTGATCAGGTCATGCATGCCGCGGAAACCGTTCGATGCGCGGGCAACAGACATGATCAGCAGTAAAGGAATCCAGCTGATCTGCGCATATAACTGGGTAACTGCAAAAAAGCTGATCATCTGGTCGAACGCTACTTCACCGGGCTGCATTGTCGGTTCGAACAGCAGCAAGGGCACGAAGTTCAGAAGCATCGTGATTCCCGGAATGATCAACGCGCGGACGCCGGCCACCATGAATCCGGGGGATTCGCCATCAGTGTTAACGACTCGCATTCCGAACAGCCATTTGCCCGGTGTCTTTCCGGAATACCATTCGCCGATGCAGAAGTAGAGCAGGATCAGAGGCAGGATAACGAAGAAATTGAGCTGCTGGAGCCACATCATCGTTGAATTGGCAGGAGCGAAAGTCATCGCCGGCAACGAAATAGCTCCGTAGACCATCTGGCCGACCATCGTGGCAATCGTAAGGTCGAGGAAGAAGGCGGCCATTCTTCTACCGACGTCAGCCAGGGAGGCGCCTTGCGATGCAAACGGTGCCAGCGAGCTTCGCAGTGCCCGCAGATTGACCGGGCGTCGCGCCGGATCCTTTTCCAGCATCTGCATGATCACACGGCTGAGTGCGCGCGGGATCTTCTTCCTGTGTTTTGTTACCGGCTCAGGTCTTTCTGACGCGATACTCGCGATGACCTGTGCCGCGTGACCGGTGAAGGGCGGCTGGCCGGTCAGGAGGTAATAGAGCGTTCCTCCGATGGCATAAATGTCTGCTCGTTCGTCAACTTCTGCTGCACGCAGTTGTTCGGGTGCCGCGAATTGAGGCGTGCCCATGAACGTCCCTGTTCGCGTGAGCGAGGCATCAGCGATAACAAGTGATTTCGAAAGTCCGAAGTCTCCGATTTTAACGCGACCGTCACGATCAACGAAAATGTTCGATGGCTTGAGGTCACGATGGACGATACCGGCGGAGTGTGCTGCCTGAAGTCCGTCGATGACATCGAGGATGTAGTCAACCGCCTGTTCAATCGGCAGTATTCCCTGTTCTTCGACTACGTCCTTTAACGTTCCGCCATCCATCAATTCCATCGTGATGAAAAAGCTCCCGTCCATTTCACCGGCTTCATAGACGAAGGTGCTGCGCGGATGGTTGATGGAAGCGGCAATACGACTTTCGCGCACAAATCTCTGAACCGATTCGCCGGTTGATCGGAACTGCTTGCCCAGCAGTTTCAAAGCGACTCGCTGGTCGGAGTTGTTGTTAATGGCTTCGTAGACTGCGCCCATTCCACCGGCGCCGAGTTTCCGCAACAGCCGGTAGGGGCCGAGCTTTTCCGGAAACGAATCGTTGTCATATTCACCACCGTCGTTTTGAACTGTGCGATCCCCAACAGCCGTTTTTGGCGGAAGAGTTTCGTCAGCCGCGGTGAATTCACTGCGACCGGGAACAGCGATCGTCCTGTCACCGGCTGCCACACCCGATGGTTGATCAGGTACGGGTGTGGAAGCAATCGTCGCATCACCATGCCGCGTAAGCGCAGGATCGCCTGCGATGGTCTTTCCGGGGTCGCCCCCGGTGCTGGTTTTATCGCCGTCCGGCAATTTAAGCAGTGCGCCGCAATAGCTGCAAAACTTCGGAACAACCCCTGAATATAGAATCGTTTCCTGACAGTCTTGGCAGATGATTTCCATTGAGCAAAAGGTTTCGGCTGAAATAGCAGGGTGAAAAGCAGATGCCACCCGATTGACTGGTACAGCGGTTAATTCGTCCACAAACCAACAATATCGGCGACATCCAGCTAATTTAGCATGAGGCTCGTTTCGCGTGGCGATTCACGTGGCGTAAAAATCGACATATTTGTCGCACTCCCGGAATTGCTGACGCCGGGTTTTATCAAAACCGAAACTGATTAGAGTAGACCCGTATCAGGGGTTATCGGCGTTAGCCGGGTTTGCAGTTAAGAAGTTCAACCTTGCTGCAGTCTGTCGTTAGAGACGCCGGTGATCTGGAGTCGTGGTCACATTGAAAGTGGTCGCACGCAAGACACGTGGCATCCGTGTACTTAAAGTCGGCGATCAGAGAAAGCAGAAGAGTGCATAGAGCAGCAACCGAGGCAGAAGTGGCAGAACGATCCAACTATCAAAAGAACATCATCCGGAACTACTACGAGAACCGCGAATCGATCGCGCTTCAGCGAGTTCAGGAACTGGTAACCGAGCTTTATCTGTCAGAAGGCAAAAAGCGTGAGCGTTACTGGAAGAGCCTGGAATCGCACCTGCAGAAACTCGATGTAAAGCAACGGACGATTGATCATCTCATCAGTCAGGATGATCCGCAGCTCGCCGCAAGCCTTATCCAGAAGCTTGCTACCAGCGAGTAATCGGGCTTCTTTCTATCTGGCAGCACCGCAAATAATCGCTGTATCAGCGATTTGCCTCTCCTGTTAATCTCCCGCCGGTCTATTTCAAGGATACCGGTATGCGCTGTCAGAAGTTGCTGAGCTGTCTTTCGCTTGTGCTGTTTTCAACGGTGGCTTTCTCGTGCGCGACGGCGCTTGCGCAGCAGGATCTGGCGCGGTTCGATGCGCCCGTCTCGTGGCAGGACGACGCAGAACTGACGGATATCTATTTTCTGGATGCGCAAAGAGGCTGGTGTGTCGGCGATCAGGGAACCATTCTGCGAACCAACGACGGAGGATCCAACTGGCGAACCGTCTCCACCGCACCTCAGATGCGGGACAACATTGCCGCGACGCTGCAGACGACGCCCAGCGGCGTGATGATCACCGATGTTGGAGAAACCAAGCCGGTAAGGTGCCGGTTCGAAACGGTCTTTTTTGTGGATGAACAACATGGCTGGGTGGCCGGCGGATTTTCTGTTCCTTACGTAAACCGGTCGCGCGGATTTCTCATGCGCACCACTGACGGTGGAAGAACATGGCACGTGATCCAGGGACTGGTGATTCCCCGGATTACACAGATACATTTCAAGGATCCTTACACCGGCCGTGCCACGGGGGACCGAAGCAGTCTTTATCCGTCCGGTGTTTTTCACAGCACCGATGGAGGCGTTTCATGGTCCAGTGAAATGTCACAGTCCGGAGATGACTGGACACGTTCTCAATCGACCGCGTCGGGAGTGGTTGCTGTGAACCGGTCCGGAACGATTTCCATCGTCGATCCTAACGGAACGTCGGATTGTGAAATTGCCGCGGCCGATGCCGGCCGGGTAACCGACATTGCAATGATCGACGACCGGACCGGATGGGCTGTCGGCAAACAGGGGACCGTCCTGCTGACATCCGATGGTGGTACGACCTGGACAACTCCGACGAATCTTTCCGTCGAAGCGGCGCGGACGAATGACCCCGACACAATTGCTCAAATCGAAAATAACATCCGGCTTGCCCGGCAGTTTGACTTCAATTCGATAACGCTGACCTCTTCGAAAATCTGGATCGCGGCTGACCCCGGCAGCCTGTTTTCCATTGACAGGCAAACAGGTGAGTTCAGACGTCACCATACCGGAGTTGCAACACCACTGAACCGTATTCGTTTTGTCGATGACCAGCATGGCTGGGCAACAGGTGTCTCGGGCACGATTGTCGCAACGAATAACGGCGGTGATTCATGGCACGTGCAGCGTAATGCAGGGCAGGGGGTCGCGTTGTTGAGTGTGGCGACGGTCAACCACTCGCTGGACACCGTTGGTAACTATCCCGCATGGCAGGCGTTGGCCAGATATGCCGGCGAAGACAACTATCTGACGGCTGTTCTTACGATTGATGAAAGCGAATCTTCCGGAGCAATTGAAAGTTCTTCTATCGCGCAAGCGGTTTCGAGAATTGGTGGAAGTTATCTGGTCGAAGATCACTTTTCGACACTCAGTGCCGAAGGCCGGACACGGCTGATTGAACAATTGACCAGACGGATTCGCGCGATTCAGCCGCGCGTGGTACTTGCCGGTTCGGACCCTCAGATCAACGAGGCCGTTCGTCAGGCCGTTGCAGCAGCCCGGGACAGTTCTGCTTTTTCCGATCAACTTGGGCTGGCCGGATTGAGCACGTGGCAGGTGGACCGTATTGCGTTCATCGATCCGTCTGGAACCACGTCAGTCAGTCTGCGGCAGATGCTGCCTCGATCCGGATGTTTGATCGAGGACCGGATTGCCGTCAGCCGCGCGCTTGTTGGACAGCCGCCTTTTGCAAATGACGAAACGAGATACACCGTTGAGCACATATCAACCGCTGCAGGTGCCAACTCACGCCAAAGCGGACTGTTTTCAGGTCTGGAATACGGCCAGCGTCTGCCAAAGCGAAAACGCGACAACGGAATCCGGGGAACGATGGCCGCGATCCGTCATCTATCCCAGAAACAGAATCTGATGACGGCCGTCAGTTCAGGGGCTCAGACAGCAGATTTCCGGCGTGACCAGATTCAGGCTTTCGTCGGGCCGCTTGATTTCACAACCAGTGGTCTCTGGGTCCTGCAACTCGCCGAAGAATACGCCGAAGCGGGGAAATTCGACATGGCGGCAGAAATGATGGAACTGTTTGCGATCCGCTACAACGAACATGCGCTCGCGCCGGCAGCTCTTTTCTGGCTGGCGAACTTCTATTCCAGTGACGAGATTACACGGGACTTGTTTGCCAACCTCGAGTCAGCAACGCAGCAAGTGACAGATGGCCCGGCACCGATTGCGGCGACGCCGCGAGTACAGAACATCGACGGCGTGATGAAGGTTACCTATGAAGTTGACACTTCGGCACTCCCGGATGACAAGCCGTACCACTACGGCAGCGATGCACCGGAAGTGATCGTTGATGACCGGACCGTCTTCCAGCGTTGGCGTGATCGTCGCACAGCGGCGCGTGCTGATTCCAATCCCGGAACAACAGAGCCCGTGGAATCCAGTGAGCCGCCTCCGGAAGCCGGATTGTCGGCAAATGCAGTACCCGAGTTCGGCATGCGCGATCAGGAGGAACGGCCAACCGTTTCAGAAGTTGCGATGAGCATCGACCTGATCGATCCGACGGCTGCCTTTGTTGAAGAACAGCCGGAGATTTCGGCGGAGGAACTCGCGCTTCTGGAAGCTGAAAAAGAGCAAGCGTTGTCAGAATTTGCATTCGCAAGACTGGCGAGGGCCAACCGTGTACTGACCATGATCGAACAGGGGGATCCGGATATCGGCCTGAGCGCTGAGTTTAATTTTCTTGAAGCCAAAATTTCACGGCAGCTTGGTGGCTGGGTTCAATCAGAGCAGTTGTACTCGCGACTGACTCGTGATCGAGGTGGGAACACAAACATCAAGCTCGCCGCACTGCGAGAGGAAAAGGCGCACGGGAATGCGGGGCTCAGAGGAAGCTCGCCGTTCCGGTCAGCCTTCACTGAGGAGCGACCATATCTTGACGGCAGTCCCGATGATTTGATGTGGCAGACGGCAACTTCGGAAAACAGAATTCAGACTTTGAGCAATGGCGACAGAATCGCTTTCGCGAACGATGACGAGTATCTCTATGTCTTCTACGAAGCGCAGAAGTTACCCGGACATCGGTACGCATTCGATGATGAAATGAGCACCGGAGAGCAGACGCTTCAAAATGACCGGATCGTTCTAAGAATCGACTCCGATCGTGATTTCAATATGACGGCTGATTTCATCGTCAGCGCTTCCGGAGCAACTCTCGACGGATGGTCGGGCTGGTATGCGGTAACTCAGGAATGGTTTGTCGCGACGGCGACGAGTGAAAGCACATGGACGGCTGAACTTGCAATTCCGTTTTCAAGGCTGGGCGCTTCTGACAGTCGTGATCTACTGGCCCAACTGCATCTAGCGGTTGATGTCAGGCGTATTGATCCGGGTGACCGTGTTATTGGAGGCGCGTCCGCATCCCGCGTTGCAGAACAGTATTCCCCGGGACTGACACTGCTCGGGTCCATCCAATGCGATCCGAGGCAGTTTGAAATGCTGGCCCTCGAACCGGCTGACAATGTCCGGTCAGCCGGAATTTCCGGACGACCGGAAGAACCCCTCGTACGCTAGCCAAATCGCCGGTGATAGCGTTTGCCTGCACTGGTCGATCGCTACAGAACCCGTCGATTTACAAGGTAATGTTTCTTAATCCTTGATCCGCTTTGCGTTTGCCTCCACTTCCAGGTCCGGATTCGCCTCGTCGCAAAGTGACGCGACTCTCGCGGCCTGACCCGTAACTAAGATGGTGCGAAAACGTCACAGCTGCGGGCCACACAAGGGCCGCAAGTGCGCCGACTGTCGATCCTTTGATTCAACGCATGCCTCAACCACCTGAACCATCCCGAAGCGCGGGCGCGAAATCCAGTTCGCGATTGCGGACGGTTCAACCTCCGGTCGAATCGGTTGACGATGGTGGTGTTCCGGCAATCACAAGCGCTGAGGATTCTCCAGAATCGTTCGGCGATCATGTTCGGAAGGGCCGACGCGAAATATCGAGTCTTCTGACCAGTGTCATCGTGCATACGATCCTGCTGATCTGTCTGGCGCTGTTTGTCTTTACCGAACCTGCGGCTGAAGTTATCAGCGTGATGGCAGGAATCTCGGAGCGAACTGAGCCGGAATTTGAACAGCCGATGGATGACGCACAGACGATCGAAGTCGAGATGCCGGTCGAAGAAGATATTTCACCGCTGGAGGAGGATTCAACCGAGCTGGCAACGGATGTCGAACTGTTGACGCCTGAGGCAGACAATTCGCAGATCGAAGTTCCAAGCGAAGTGACAGCTTCTGCGCCGGTTACAAACGTTGCTCCAATGGCTGTTGTCCAGAATCTGCCAAGTGGTGGGGGACTGAGCGGTAGGAACGCAGAAGCCCGTGCGCGGCTGGCGGCCAACCATGGTGGTTCAGAAGCAAGTGAAGCAGCCGTCGAAAGAGGGTTGCGCTGGCTGATCGCACATCAGGATCAGGATAGTGGATGCTGGAAGCTACGGCACAACGACGGTGAATGTAACGGGAGGTGCCAGAATCCGGGCAACCGCGAATCGACCACCGCTGCAACTGGACTGTCACTGCTGGCTTTTCTGGGAGCGGGCTACACGCATCGTGAAGGTTCGTATCAGCGCGAAGTTGATGCCGGATTAACCTACCTGATTCGCAAGATGCGGGTAACGACACACGGTGGTTCGTTGCGCGAGTCGTCAATGTATGATCATGCGATTGCGACGCTCGCGCTGAGTGAAGCGTTGATCATGACCAACGACAATGCTCTTCGTGAATACGTCGAGCTGGCGATGCGCTATATCGTTGCGGCTCAACATTCGCGCGGTGGGTGGCGCTATGTTGCGGGAGAACCGGGCGACATCACGGTCACTGGCTGGATGATTATGGCGCTTAAAAGTTGTGAGCGAGCGGGTGTGGACGTGCCACCGGAAACGTTGGAAAAGGCAGAAGAGTTTCTCGAATCGCTGAGTGAAAGTGATGGCAGCTATTACGGCTATCAGGCACCGGACACGGCTCCCGTACCGACGGCGGTCGGCCAGTTGTGCCGCATGTACCTCGGCTGGTCACGCGATAAAGGGCAACTCAAGCACGGATCACATTACCTTGCCGATCTCGCACCCTCGCCACATGATGTCTATTTCAACTATTACGCGACGCAGGTCCTGTTTCATCTGCAGACCGACCGCTGGGAGCGCTGGAACCTGCTGATGCGCGAACACTTGATCGCGACACAGGAACTACACGGGCATCAGGAAGGCAGCTGGTATTTTGAGGATCAGCACGGAAAGGTCGGCGGGCGACTTTATACGACTGCAATGTGTATCATGACTCTGGAAGTCTACTACCGGTATCTGCCGTTGTACGACAGTGAATCGCTGGACCAGTTGTCCGGATTGCCTGTCTCAAACGGTCTCAACAACAATGACTGAAAACGCCGTTTCCTCTGTAATCCCGGTCATGGACCTGATGATCGGGCAGATCGTTCTTGCTCAAAGTGGAGATCGGGAAGCGTACCGTCCGGTCCACTCGAAACTGATTGCCGATAGTAGTCCTGTGCAGGTGGCGCGCGCTTTGTTCAGTCAGACGGGCTGTAAATGTCTTTACCTTGCCGACCTCGACAGCTTTGAAGGCGCGAGTCCGAACTGGGAAGTGTATCGAAATCTACTGCAGCCCGGATTCGATCTGTGGGTCGATGCAAACTGGCTGTCAAACGAAAAACACCTCGCAACACTGCAAGCCGAGTTTCTACCCTCGCGCGTCAGGCCGATCATATCCACTGAGACGCTTGCGGATGTCAGTCAGCTCTCTGTGATTGCCGATCTTGTCAGTGATGAATGGGATCCGATATTCAGCCTCGACATGCGAAACGGTGAGTTGCTTGGAAACAGCTCAGTCGTCTCGGGTCTGAGTCCGCAGCAAGCCGTTTCCGAAGCGGTAGAGCAGGGGGCACGCAGCGTGATTGTTCTTGATGTTGCAACTGTCGGCACTGATCTCGGCACAAAAGGTTTTGATGAGATCAACGGGCTGGTAAGCACTTTCGAGCGGATCGAGTTCATATCCGGGGGTGGAGTACGGAGTTCGGACGACGTGGAACATCTGCTCGCAGCCGGATGCCAGCACGTGCTCGTCGCATCGGCCATTCACGATTGCCGTTTGACGCCGTATTGTGTTTCGGAACTCGATGAGTTTCGTTCCAACCAGCCGGTGCGTGGCCGCTTTTGATTCAGCTGTGTACTGCCAGTGATTCAGCTGTGTACTGCCAATGATTCAGCTGTGTACTGCCAGTGATTCAGTTGCGTGCTGCCAGAAAGGTGGCAACACGCTAGCGTTTGCAACTTCTGAGAGATGATTTTTGAATCTGCATTGCCGAGCGCGGCGGTAATCTTTACAAACCGCTTTGCAAAATTTGTCCACAGGCCGTTGATACTCGTTGTGCCTGTGGAGTCAGCTGTTACCGCATTGTTTGATTTGGCTGGGTCTTGTGAACAGTTCAAGAAAATTTGCGGCGATCAGAGGGCACTGGCATGAAAGGTGCCTTACGATCAACGAGGCACAAGACAGGTTCCTGTCACCGTGCTGAAACATGTTCGCAGGATGCGAACTGATCGTGCGACACGTGCACAAAAAGATAACGCAACAATTCGTCAAGGAGGACGAGTCCGTGTATTCAAACGTAATCAAATCCTGTGTCGTGGCACTGGTTGCAACTGTGGCAATGCCGCTGGCCACTACACCCGTTTTTGCTCAAGCCGGTGGCGACGTCGTCGTCGTTCTGGACGTAGCAACGGTATTCAAGAACAACGCCCGCTTTAATTCGGCCATGGATCAGATCCAGGTGGAAGCAAACGCTCTTCAAGAGCAGGTTGCGGGCGAGCAGGAATCTATCCGCCAGCGTGCTCAGGAAGTTTCCGCCATGGAACCCGGTCCTTCACGCAACCAGCTTGAAGGTCAGCTGGAACAGGAACAGGCATCGCTTCGCACCAAGGCCCGTCAGGCAGAGCAGGAACTTCTTAATCGCGAAGCTCAAGCCTACTATGACACCTACCTCGAAATGCAGAACGTTGTTTCCAAACTGGCTCAGGAGCATGGCATCTCACTTGTTCTACGATTCGACAGTGAGACGATTGACCGCACCAATCGTGGTGAAGTCATCAAAGGTGTTAACCGCTCAGTCGTTTTCCATCGTGATCGCGATTTGACACCGATGGTTATCCAGGCGATGGGGCCAGCCGTTGCCAATGCCGCTGAAGGTGGCACACAGCGCTAGAGCCAACTGGATTTTGAAACAGTAAAGCACTCCGGACGGAGTGCTTTTTTTGTGCGCTCAACGCGAGTACTCCGGACGGCAACCGGATTTCGAAGGAGTGGCGTGTCAAATGAGGTTGGATGGGTGGCCACGGAGGGCGGACTTTTCCGGTAAGGCAAGTGTGGTTGTCCGCCGGCTTCATCGCGAGTTCACACTGCGTTCCGCGAGTTGCGCATTGATGCTAAAACCAGAGCATGAACATCGTTGTCTTCGAGGATCCGGGTTGTGCAAAACTGGCACCGGCAAACACCTGCCGGCCAAGTTATGCGATCACCTGTGCAACCTACCGTCTATATGACTGGATTGTTCAGCTGGACGGACGCAAGACAGGAGTCGTTCGACCGCATCTTCAGCAGATTCAGCAGTTCGACTTTCCAGATCTGAATGATCACCCGGATATCGAATCGAACTGGACGATTTTCATCAACGCCCGGGCCGTACCGTCAACGCGGACTGTCGAGCAGATCATCGCGCTCGCAGGTGACCCCGCTGACACGGAAGCGGCATCGACGATTGCGATCAGCGGTGACTCGGTCAGCTTCGCGCGCGTTCAAACGAGTCTTCTTTCAGACGTCGATGTGTCATTGTGGCCGGATCGAGTGGAAAAACTGCTGATTGATGGCAGGTTGCAGCGGATCGACGACAAGCTTCGACTGTTTGAATATCCGCACGATATCATTCGGGCAAACATGGACTGCTTTGAAGGGAACATTTCCCATCGAATCAGCGCGGGCGGATATCGCGAAATCGCGGACAACGTCTTTGCGGGCGAAGGGACGATTGCGGGAGAGTTCGCAACCACCAATACAAGTTCCGGCCCGGTTGTCCTCGACAGGAATGTTGAAATCGGACCGTACTGTTTTATGAAGGGGCCTGTTTACGTCGGGCCGGGAACGAGAATCAACGAGCACGCATCGATCAAAGACTTTGTCTCACTCGGGCATACCTGCCGCTTCGGTGGCGAAGCGGAAGCTGTTATCGTCGAGCCCTGGTCAAACAAACAGCACCACGGCTTTCTGGGTCACAGCTACATCGGTAGCTGGGTGAATCTTGGTGCGGGGACGTGCAACAGCGATCTCAAAAATACGTATGGCGAAGTCAACATGCAGTACGAGGACCCGGAAACAGGCATAACCGAGCGTGTCTCGACGGGGATGCAGTTTGTCGGATGCGTGATAGGCGATTACGCAAAGAGCGCTATCAATACGGGGATTTTTACCGGCAAGACGATCGGTGTTTGCAGCATGCTGTATGGATTTGTTACGACGAACGTTCCTTCTTTCGTAAACCATGCGCGATCGCTGGGGCAGTCGACAGTGATGTCTGCCGATGTAATGATCAAGACGCAAGGGCGGATGTTTGAGCGTCGTTCGGTCGAACAAAGACCCTGTGACATTCAACTGATCCGCGATGTATTTGAATTCACCCGTGGACAACGTCAGGGGATGTCAGATGAGCTTCCGTCGTTCTGACGGGGCAATACGTACCCGTATGACAATGCAACGGTGCGATGAATCGATGCCGGGCTTTGGCAGAGATGCGTCTTTTTCGGTTTGATGCGGGTGAATAAGATAAAGGGAAAGCGGTTAAATATTGCCGACATCCCTTCCGGAACCTCAGCAAGGCAGCAATGTCACT
>JBCCFB010000115.1:0-18459 GCA_039029995.1 Planctomycetota bacterium | reverse complement strand
TTTCAAAATTCCAGCTGATGTCGCCGGCACCGGCTGGTGCGAGTTCAAGTGAGCAAAGATATTCGTACAGCTCACTCCGGTTGCCACCGTTAACATCGATCTTCGAAAACATGTCAAAAGAGACGCCGTAGTTCTTCTGACAGAACTCTTTGATTTCTGCTTCGCTACCTGGCTCCTGAGCAAGAAACTGGTTGCACGGAAAACCGAGTACGACGACGCCTTGATCGCCGTAGTTGGAATACAGTTCCTGGAGTTGTTCATACTGCGGCGTCAGCCCGCAGCGACTGGCAGTATTCACCACAACCACGACCTTTCCCTGATAACGCGTCAAATCAACATCGTCACCATCGATGTTCGTCATTGTGAATTGCAAAGCCCGGTTAGGCGGCGCGGCAATTTGAATTTCATCCACTGCTTCTTCTGCCTCCTGCGCGGTGTTATCAGCTTCCTGATCACCCTGCTCGACCTGTTGCGTATTCGTGGAATCTTCGGTTGCAGCGGGCGCTTCTTCTTGAGCTGACGCGTTGGTAAACATCGGCACTGCGAGCAACGCCAGCGCTAACGCAAATATTGAAGTCTTCATTTTCTGATTTCCAGGGTGAAAGAGGTTCGGTCTGCCGGTTCATGGCAGTTACGATCCGGCTCGTACCAGTTTCTCTGCGGCTTGTGCTCCGGATTGGACACAAACCGGTATTCCTACGCCATGATAACTGTTGCCAGCCAGCTGTATTGTGGGGTAACTCTCCATCTGCCGACCGATTTCCTCGACCAGCCGTGTGTGTCCGATGTGGTACTGAGGCATACAGTAGTCCCACCGGTAGACATGAGCAAACTCCGAGTTGCCATCGAAACCGGTTGCGAGCGACAAATGCTCGAGAGCGGATTTGATGAGAACGGAATCCGACTTCTTCAGCAGATCGTGGTGTAATGCGCCGCCGATAAAACAGCGAATCAGACTTTTACCCTCGGGGGCTCTTCCGGGAAATTTGTTGCTGGAAAAACTTAGAGCAATTACCTCACGGTTCTCACATGCCGGAAACAGAATCCCGAAGCCCCCGAAGTCTTCCGGCATGTCACTCGAATCGATTCCCAGTGCGACGATGGCAACCGAAGCAGTTGTAATCCGGTTGAGCAATTGAGCCGCTTCGTTGCATTCCTGTTCCAGCAATGAAGCCGCGATACGTGCCGAGGAGGAAACCACAACACCATCAAAGTCAGATGAGTTTCCTTCCTCAAGAATGACACTCCACTGATCACCGCGAGCCGCCAGACGATTAACCCCGGTTCCCAGCCGAAACTGCACCGCGGATTGTTCAAGTTGTTCTGTCAGCCGGTCTACCAATTGGCCGAATCCACCAGACGGTGCACGGAAGAGATCATAGCGAGCACCACTTGCTCTATTGTCGGACGACAGGCTTGAAGATCGGGCGGCTGCGATGAGACTGCCATGTTTTGAAACCTTGTCTTTGAATCGCTGCATCGTCGCGCGCATGCTGAGCTTTGACGGGTCGGCAGTGTAGATCCCGCTGGCGAGCGGCTGAACCAGATAGTCAAAAATTTCATTGCCAAGACGTCTGGTGGCAAATTCCTTCAACGATTCGTCTTCGATCTGAACCAGACAAGGCACTTGCGACTCCTGTAGAAGCCTCGCCTTGGCGTCCCAGGAAAGCAGGTCGCTGCCAAGAACCGGCATGAGCCTGCCCGGCAGCATCAATGAGAAACCGTCTGGCACCGGGTGGATCCGGTCATCACGGAAAATGAAGGCCCGCTGCTCAACATGTCTTGTTGAGACCAGTTCGTCCACAAGCCCGAGTTGCTCACATAGTTCCAGTCCGAAACGCGGCTCTGTCGTGAACATGTCGGCTGACTGTTCAATCAGATATTGGTCCCGCCGATCTGTTGCAAGGACGCCGCCGGTCCGCTCGCGCGAGTCGAAAACAACAATCTCGGAATTCCCTGTGATTTCACGCAGGCGTCTCGCGGCAGCGAGGCCCGTAATACCCGCTCCGATAATTGCGTATCGCCTGGCCATGTTCACGGTTCGGGAGTCTGGAGTTCCGACAATGCCACAGCACATCGCCGCATAGATTTGCAAAGCCTAGCAGACGTTCGTCCCTTCAGTGGCAGTCAAGCCACGATACAGTTCAGAAAGTCGCAGACACATCGGACCGGCATTCCCGTCACCGATTGTTCGCCCGTCGATCTCAACAACCGGGGCGAGCTCGCCCATTGTTCCGGTGCAGAAAACTTCATCAGCACGATACAACTCTGAAAGCGTAACATCCCGCTCTGCATGGTCGATGCCGTTCTCCCGACACAACCGCAAAACGTTCATCCGGGTAATTCCCTCGGGACATGCAACACAGGTCGACGTGGAAACAAACGACTTCTCGACAACAAAAACATGTGTTGCGTTCGTTTCCGCCATGAACCCGCGCGAATCGAGCATGATCGAATCGTCAGCCCCGGCCGCGTTTGCCTGGATCTTGGCAAGAATTGAGTTGATCAGGTTGTTGTTGTGAATCTTCTGGTCAACGACATCAGGATCGGGCCTGCGAATCGAGGACGTTATCAACCTCAGGCCGCTTTTGTCGTACACCGGATTCTTGAACTCTGCGACGATGATCAGTGTCGGTCCAAACTGATTCAGCCGAGGGTCCATCCCGCTTGTAATCTTTCGTCCGCGCGACAACGTCAAACGAACATGCACACCGTCTGTCATCTCGTTTGCAGCCAGAGTCTTTTTTATTTCGTTTGTAATCTCTTCGTGCGACGGGATCTCTGTGAAAGCCATCGCTTTTGCAGATTCACGCAGCCGGTCCAGGTGTTCGGCCAGACAGAAGATCTTTCCATCATACAGTCGCAAACCTTCCCAGACAGCATCGCCGCCCTGGACGACTGAGTCGAACACACTGACTCCTGCCTGATCGCGATGGATCAATTCACCGTCAATGTTGACCTTGATGTCTTTGTTTCGTGGATCAAATTTCTGAAGCATGGCATTCGCTGTCTGTTCGGGAATTCCGGTGATAATTCGGCTGGTAAAACTTGGTTGAATGAAACCTCAAGGCTCCTCTGGCAGAGCCTCAGTTGATCTTGTGCTCGGCCAGTTTTGCATAGTACTCGACGCACTCTTCGTAGACTCCGGTTAGCTCATTCGGCACTTCGTCATCCTTCGGACGATAACCGGCAAATCCCGTCGTCGGCTTGACTTTGTCGTACCACCACGGTGCCCATGCGCCATCCGTTTCACGAATGCCCGGCGGCCAGTTGAGCATCGACTCGTCAAAAGTCGTGCCGACCTTTTCGCAGAGTCTGGAAAGCACGACTTCAGGGTTTTCAAGTACATCCCGGCCATCGATCACTGGTGGGACTGCTCCTGTTCGCTCACGTACATCCTCAAATAACTCGACCTGCTGAGGCAAGCCGGTATCCATCACGGTCGGGACTGGAATGAACTCAATCAGTGAAGTGATCATTTCGCGCGGGTCGCGAATCAGAAAGCAGTTGATCAACTGTCGCGTCCAGTCCCGATCTATCTCAGGCAACAAGTGGTGAGCCATATGTTTCTGGTACCAGACTGACTTTCCCCCCGGAATCTCTCCGGTCAGCCAATCAGCGACCTCCCGCCAGTCGCCCGGCTGAGCCGCAATTGTGGCTTCGCGACCAGGATGATTCTGGCCGGACTTCAGCAGATAGTGAGCGTAAAGCGGCTCATCACATACATAGCAGTCCGCTCGATTTCCCCACGAGCGCATCATCGCTGTGGAGATATTGCGAGGTCCTGACCACATTGCGATTCGCATAGGTGACTCCGGAATAAAGGTCCGTTGGTCGGAGCGGGTAGGAAGCGGAAAAATGACGGAGCGAAATGTTACTTCTGACGCTGCGCCCAGTCAACAAACCTCGCAATTTCCTCATTCGCGAGCAGGCTTTCAACAGTATTGAAGTGCCTCCCCAGTTCCTTTTCGCATGGAATCAGCTTGTGTATCGCTTTGTGGCAGTCACGACAGACGGGAACGGTCTCGCGCATCTGCTCGCGCGTGAATCGCTTGCGAAACCAGCGATTTGAATGGCACTTCCTCGGTATCAGATGATGCTCCGTCGTGCCTGCCTTGAGCGTACGCTTACACAAAGTACAGGGTTTCAGGCCGTCATTGCGAGGACGAGCAGGCATGCTGGCACGGCTTTTTTGAGGTGCCATTTTCCAGCCCTGATCCGGATGATTGAGTGCAAGATGTTGATGGTGCAAACCGGCGGAAAGCGTGTGGACAGCAGCTACTCGGACGGCTTATCTACTGGTCCAGCAGTATTCCATCGAGTCAGCATCCGGCCGATCAGTAATCCAGCGACGACGCACGCAACTCCGACGATCCAAAGATACTTTTTGATGTTTGCATTAAGGACTGGATTATCGAACGGGTCGATAGAACTGTGTGCCCTGACCAGTTTCCACTGACCATCCACCTTTCTACAGGTGGCGGACCACGGTGACTCAAATTTGAACTCGCCTCCGCTACCGGTCACCATCACGTTGTCCGAGTTCCCGAAGCAGATAGCAATATCTCCATCAAAGACCGCTGGTTCCGGAACAATGTTCACGGTGAACGTTCCACCATTCAGAAATTTCTCTCGTGACTTGTTCCATTCCTCGACAAAAACGTCAAAGTCATTGAACTCGCGACTGGTAAAAGTCACGACAGAAAAATCATCTGCCACGTGCTCTCTCAAGATGTGAATGCGATCATCGTTACTCATTGCTTCTTCAACAACAGCTTTTAATTCCAGCAATTGCTCTCGATCAGCCTCATGCTCATCGTAATACGGTTCGCCAGCAGCATCTTGTTGCGTCGAATCAGGCTCCCCGGAGGAACCTTCCTGAATTGCAAATCCGGGCAGTTGCAAGAAATGCAGTATCAGGATCAATACCGTTGCTATGACGGGGCAGTTTAATTTCATTTTGTTCTCAGCTCTTAAAGGCAACGAGCATTCCCAGCATGTACGGGGGTGACTCCAGCGGTACGAATTCCGGACTGCTGAACCCCGAATTCTCCAAACAGGATTTGAGATCAGACACCTGATGAACACAACCTTGTTCCGTTCTCAAGGCCAGTCCGATTGCATAGAGTGCGTGTGCGGTTCGATCGCGGCCCGCACCATCGCCGATGACCACATCGATCACAACGATAGCGCCGCTGGTGCGTAGTGAATCCGCAATCCGCCGCATTAGAGACTGGAAGTTTTCGAGTGTTTCCAGATGCGCAACATTAGCAACGATTGCCAGATCGAATGCCGCGGGTGGAAAATCGACCTTGTGGAAATCTCCTGCCAGAAGATTCACGCGTCCCGCCAACCCAAGCGCATCGGCCGACTCACGGGCGGTTTCAAGAACTGTCGGCCAGTCGTTAACCGTGACCTCTGTCGCATCATCCAGGCCTGCCAAAGCAAGGCTCCAGACCGCTGACCCGGCACCCACATCAAGAACTGAGCCTGCACTGATTCGATCATCCGACTTAAGGATCTGAGCTGCCTCGGCAGCAGCGGGTGACAACATCCACCCAAGTATGGCCGCCTGCCTGGCATAGTGCTTTTCGCTTTCGGACGGATCATCCATACGAACAAGCGGTTGACCATCTCGTAGAAAACTATCGAGGTGGTCCCAGTATTTGTTGCCGAGATTCCTGTACTCTCCAAACAACATCATCTGTGCGATTACAGTCGCCCGGTACGTATCGCCTTCCTGTTCAGCCAATCCACACGCCACCATTGCGTCTAGCAGCAATCCTGTTCCGCGCGAAGTTGTTTCGCAGGTCTCGCACACCTGGGATATCGACTGTGGCCCACGTGCAATCGCCCCGAGAATCCCCGATTCAACCGCTGAGTGGTAGGCGCGAGCCAATCCGTTTGAATTCATCAAACGGAAGTAGGTCTCCAGCAAGTCAGGATCTACCGGCATCATTGCGCCTTCACCTCCGGCTCCCTTTGAGCAAGCGTTACCGTAAAGATGCCTTTATCATCAATCAGCATTTTCTGCTTCTTGAAACCGGCCATATTCGCAAGGTGGTCTATTTCGGCTGAACTCCGGCAACGCATTACCCAGCGTTCTCTGTCATAGCCGTGAAGTGACCGGCCGATCATCTCCTGCTGAGGGTGCCATGGCTGGTTTGTATAAATCAGAAAACCGCCTTCTGTCATGCATGCCGCCAGCCCCCGAAGTGTTTTCATGACGCAAACGTTGTCGGGAAACAACTCGAACAGTCCGGACACAATCGCAATGTCCGGTTGAGGCAGAACGCCGGAAACAGCCTTACGATCGAATGCTTCGAACCGGCGGAATTCGACCCGGTTTTCCAGGCCCGCTCCGGCAGCAATCTCTCTACCCTGATCCAGTGCATCTTCATCACGGTCACAAAGAAGCGCGCGGATTTCAACCTCGGAATTTCTCGCCAGGGCATCGAGGACGTATCGTCCCGCTCCGGCTGCAACATCCAGGATCTGAACAGGCCGACCGCGATCGCGCGACGCTATTCGTGAGATCGCCGCGTCCAGCAACTGGTTCAGATGCATCCGCCGGATACGAACTCCCGACCAGCCGGGCGAACTCAAGTAGATACGATCGGCCAGGGTGCCGACCGGAGTTATCCCTTTCGCGCGATCAGCGTAGATGTAGTCGAGCATGCGCCCCGAATTAAAACCGCTGTTCCAGCCCAGCCGCATTCCATCACTGAGTTGCCCGACCGTCCCGATGACCAGCCTGGTCAAAGCAAAATTCCATCGCTTCGGGTGATAAAGGGGCAGGGGAGAGCTGATCTGTTTCCACTTATCGAAGGAAGGCCCGCGCTTATCCGAATCTTCCAGCTCCGCTTCGGGAAGCGACGTTGCAAGTCGTTCGCGAAGGAATCCCCTGATCTCCGCCAATGGCTGTTCACGGCCCTTTTCGTGAAGGATATCGTGATACATCCCCGGAAATTTGTGAACGACTTTGTGGGATGATGACAACTTGTCGAAGAACTCCTCCTGCGCGCGGGTATGAACCACCCAGTCACTACCTGCGACCAGAACCATCGCCGGAATCGTAATAGCGCCGGCGTCGTCCAGTAAACGAGTTGACGTATCGTGCAGATCCAGGAGCAGCTGGACTGAGACACCCGGTGAAATCAGTTCATCGTCAGCGTAGGCCTGCGCTGCATCTTTGTCGTGAGTCAGCATCGATGGGCGAACATAGCTCTTAACCATCGATCGGGGCCGTACTTTATGTAACAAACGCAAGCCCGGTATCGCCAGCGGCACGTACAACTTCACCCGAAACGCAGGCGTGATAAGCACCATAGCCCTTATCGGTGGCGCGTAGTCATGCACCCAGGCAGCCACCACGACCGCGCCGATGCTATGAGCCACAACCGCCATATTCTCAATCGGCACGCCGTAATCTTCCGACATCTTGCCGACAAATTCATCAGCATCGTGTGCAAGGCACGCGACACTTTCCGCAACACCACGTTCACCGGGACTTTTCCCATGGCCGCGGGAATCCCATGCAAATACCAGACAATCGTCAACACCTAGTTCGTCAATGACATCTTCAAAACGTCCCGAATGCTCATGCCCTCGATGGAAAAGCACGACTGCCCGGTCGCATTTCTCATCACCATTTACAGGGCTCCAGACACGGTAGAAGAGTTCCGTTCCGTCGCGCAGCTTGACGGTTCGCTTACTACAAACACGCACCGATGAGCGGTCCGACTCGATCTTGCCGGAGATTCCGGTTGACTCTGACACGGCAGTTCCGGCTGTGTATGAAAAGAATGACCTGCAGAAAGACTGGCCTAGAGGCAGTCAAAAAACTTGAGCGTGTGAAACAGGACGGGTGACGTAAATATCAAACTGTCGATTCGGTCCAGCACGCCACCGTGCCCGGGGATTGCGTCGCCCATGTCTTTCACGTTGCGGTCTCGTTTTACCATACTGATTGCAAGGTCGCCAAGTTGACCACCGATTCCGACGATCAATCCGAAGAGGATCAGTTGCAGGGGCCCGACGGACTCCGGAAACGAAAACCGCAGCAACCATGGCAGCACCATCGCCACCAGAAAAGCTCCTATCGCGCCCTCCACCGTTTTGTTCGGGCTGATGTTCGGCCGCAGTGCGCGCCGTCCAAAAACTGAACCGAAGGTAAATGCAGAAACGTCTGTGACCCCCACCGCAAACAGGAAATACAGCAGATAGCCGGCTGCATATTCAGAATTCGCCAGCCAGCCGATGTGCGCGAACATCCATCCGATGTACAGGAAGCCGACAATCGAAAGCGCGACCTTCCGCAACTCGCCGCTGGCCCGGTCCTGCAATACCGGGATTGCCAGCAGGATACCGGCTGCCCATGCCGGCATCGCCTGAAAAAGCCCCATCCATCCAGGCTGATCGGGCTGAGGTAATGCGATACAACCGAAGGTAACGCAAATCAGTAATAAGACAGACCATGTCTGCCAGCGATTCGTCGCAACCTCTGTGACCCTGGCAAATTCATAGAATCCGGCGATCGAGAGCATCGTGAACCCGGCAACCGTCGGCAATCGACCCGCCAACAGTACGGCGAATGCGATCGGAATCATGATCAGCCAGCTGAAGTAGGTCTTTTGAATTGAAGCAGCGACGGGATTCTCAGCGCGAGTCAGGACGACAACTGCCAGTCCACCGGCGACAAGGCAGCCAACCAGAATCAGTGCGTACTGCTCAAATAGCGGGTCCATCAACAGCACCTGCTTCCGAATTTCACACCGGTCCACCGCGCTGCCGGATTGCAAACAGCAAATACGAATCCCGCAAACTGATAAGCGTGGAAATTACGCGCAGAAGATCGGCGTCCGTTAGCTGCGTCCTGCCTGTGCCGCTCCGGACGCGAGCCGGTAGGCCCCCTCAAGCGCCTCGAGGAGAACCGGAATTCGAAATGGCTTGCAAATAACATCAACGACGAACTGGTTCTTACGATACTGTTCAAGTTGAACATTACTGTAACCGCTCATCAGCACCACCGGCAGATTGATGCGGTGAACCGCCATATATTCGAGAACTTCCTGTGCTCCCATTTCCGGCATCACGACATCAAGTAGCACGAGATCGAAATCAGGAGAGTCAAAGTACTCTACCGCTTCTCGGCCATTAGCCACAACGCAGACTTCCCAGCCGTTTCTGGCCAGCAGTTTGTCCATCAGTTTTCGAATGCCCGGTTCATCGTCGGCGACCAGAATTCTGCGATTCCGGTTGCCATCGCGCGTTCTAACTTCACCATCTCCTGTTTTGAGAAACAGCGGAGCCCTGAGTTTTTCACGCAGACCCGCCAAAGGGAACAGAGCCCGGAAGCATGCGCCTTTGCCCGGTTCACTCTTAACGCGGACAAAACCGTCGTGCCCGTTTACGATGCCGTATACGACCGACAGACCAAGCCCGCGACCTTGTTCGTCGATGGAATAGAACGGTTCGAAAATCCGGTCTTTTTCCGTCGCATCAAAGCCACTGCCAAAGTCCTGTACTTCGACAAATCCGAACTCGCCGCCTTTTTCGCGCGTTCCATGCAGTTCAGCATCACGTTCGATCTCGCCCACCGCTTCGATGCCGGTCCGCACAACGACCTTGCCGGCCGGCCCGGAAGCCTGCCTTGCGTTGGTAACGAGGTTCAATAATACCTGCTCAATCTGAGGCCGATCGATCTCGACCTTGATAGCCGCTTCATTGCTTTCGATCGTCAGGCTGACATCATCTCCGGCAGTAGCTCGAAGCACTTTCTGCATCTCGGAGCAGATCAGGTTGAGATCGTGTATTTCTCTACGAAGCGGCTGCTTGCCGGTGTAAGCAAGCATCTGCCGGCTCAAATCAGCCGCCTTCTCCGCTGACGCGATGATCCCGTCAATTCTCTCCTGAGTGAACTCGACAGTTTCGTTCTCAAGATTCTGCAACATTTCAGCATTCGAAATGACACCCACGAGCAGATTATTGAAATCGTGCGCGACTCCCCCGGCAAGCATCCCCAGGCTCTCCATCCGCTGCAGTCGATTGACTCTCTCTTCGAGAGTCTTGCGAATCTGTTGTGCTTTTCGCGAAGTCGCTTTTTCGTCGGTCAGCTGTATCTGCGTTTCTTTCAATCGGCGCCGGCTCCAGATCAATGCCGCCGTCAGCAACAGCAGTCCTGTAATGAGAACGGTGTAGCCGAGAATGCTGCTCAGCATGTCAGCCCGCTCTTTTTCCTGGTCGCGACTGACGACGAGCTGTTGTGTTACCTGTCGATTCTCGTCGGCCTCCTGTCGTCGCCGGATCTCAAGGCTTGTCAACTGCTGGCGGAAGCGGACTGATTTCTCGCTCGCTTCGTTGTATTTCGTGATGTGATCACGAGAGGCGAGCTTGTTGACGTACTTTTCCAGATTCTCATCATCCCCCGCCTCGGCATAGATCATCACGGCATATCGATAAAGACGGTCACGCAATACCCACGAACGAAAACACTCGTAAGGCAGTTCCTCCGCCTGAGAGACATAACGCGCTGCCTGCTCCAGATCTCCGCATTGCATTTCGACAAACGCGAGGTAAACCAGCGCTTCGAATGTGTAAGCGGACATCTTCACCTGCTGTGCTACTTCAAGACACGAAAGATATCGCTCACGGACCGGAAGCATCTGTTGACGAAGCGTATCACGCTGCTGGTCGGACATCTCGTCTACAGGACCGTTTTTTTCAACGTACGCGTCGAACGCAATCTGCATCTGTCCGTACGCAAGCGCCAATTGCGCACGAACCTCAAACAGTCTGTACTGCTTTTCCTGTGCAAAGCTGGTCGTTTCGGCCAGTATCATAGCCGCGCGCATCGCATCGCCGGACATCTGAGCTTCGCGGGCGTCGATCAACATTGAATTCAATCTGCCCGTCTCGTAGCTGTTGGCATCAGTCAATTCCCGAAGGCGGTCTCGCAAAGGAATAATTTCAGGATCTGTCGGCGGCAAGCCGCCAACAAAAACCTTCGACGTTGCCGCCATGTAACAGTACGACATCATCAGGTGCGGATCATCCAGTTCCTCCGCAATGCCTCTGACAAGATCGAGGTACATATTGGGATCGTATTCCTCCTGTTCATTGATCAGCGCGTAGCCGAATCGGGAGGCATAGAAGTGCGCGAGAAAGCGTCGATCACCGTCTTCGTCAAATTTTTCCAGGGCCTGCTGGAAGCGTTCCTCGGCACGTGCCGATCCATGCTTGTAGGCTATCCAGACCGCCTGATCCATAAGTGCGGCGGCTTCGGCATCCGAGTTTCCGGACTCGCGCGCCATCTGCGCGACGTCCTCGGCAATGGCAATCGCCTCATCAAGATCGTAGTGAAAGATGACATCAATCATCTTCATCGCCACGTCCATCTTTTCGATGGTGCCATCCTGCGCAGCCTCGTACCGCTCCTTGTACATGAAATAGCCGGATGGCTGGGCAAGAACTGAAGCTGGAAACAGAAGTATCAAAGTCGCCAGCAAGCAGCGCCGAATTGTTTCCATGGTTCGTCCCGTTTCCCACCGTGACCGAAGCAGGGCGGCCACAGTTTCCTCTCTTTGCCGGGCTCAGTCGGGCGACTGGTCCAGCACTCTTCTCCTCGTCTGGGCCCTAAATGATGACCTGAAAAACCGGGAGTTCAAGTAGTGATAGAAGATCCTGATCCTGCCGCCCGGCTAAGTGGCTTGTAATGCCGGGGAAGCCTTTTTGGCAAGCATTGTTCGGCTCAAATGGCGTCACTTTCCTCGCTGGAAAGAAGCTTGAAAGTACGTAACAGGCGAACACTGATGGTCTGAACACATCCGGTAATAACTATGACGCAAGCTGTTGAGAAGACAGGAATTCCATCTGCAAGTTCCAATTTCTGGTCGCCGAAAATCAGCACCGAAGCTGCCGCTATTGCCAGGACCACCATCCTCCACGGTTTTGACATGATTCCACCAAATTGTCTCGGGGTTCCGACTGTCTGTCCGATTACGCCTGAGTAGGCTGTCATCAATGCCATGATGGCCGCCCAGTACCCAAGCGCGACGTGGCAAAGGCCGCTGTGAGCAACACCTGCGAATATCAATACATCAGATATCCGGTCAGGAAATTCATTGACAATCTCGCCGCGCTTTGAAGTGGTTCCCGACTCAATGGCCACCATTCCGTCGAGCATGTTGCACCACAACCGTAGAATACAACTGATGATTGCGCCGATCAGAAGCAGATTTTGCTGACTACTGAATAGAAAACACAATGCGGCGGCTGAAGAAGCTGCAATCGAGAGATAGGAGACAGTGTCGGCCGACACTCCGTTTTTCACGCACCACGAAGACGCAGCGCGTGCCGTAGCACGAAACACTTCAGCGATCGGTCTTCGATTTGAAGTCTGCTTATGGTTCATTCGCCGGCGGTTTCAGGATCTCGCACGCTGGACATCCGACTCTGTACAATCGGGGTTCATTCTAAATGCCGCTTGATGTCGAGACAGGACCAATAATGAAAAAGTCGAACTCGTTGCAACACAGTCTAATTCTCTCCGTCGTCGCGATCTTTGTCGCGGGCATGTCCGGTCAACCCGCTGCGGCACAGGAAACGGATCCGCCGGCACGCGAATACTACGAACTCAGAATCTACCGGGTGAATGACTTTGAAAAACAGGCTCTCCTGGAAGAGTATTTGCAAATGGCGTTGATGCCTGCCCTCGGACGTCAGGGAATCGATCGGATCGGAGTCTTCACTGACATGGAAGACTACAACGATCATTCGGTATACGTGCTGATCCCCTATCCTACGATGGATTCGTTCGCGGGCTGTAGCGATGCTCTGCTGGCCGATGAGGACTATCAGACTACGGCTGCGCCGTATTTTGATCGCACTCTCGATGACCCGTTGTACAGCAGGATCGAAAGCCGCTTTTTGAAGGCGTTCGCGGGAATCCCGGTAATGGAAATCCCCGAAGCTTCCACAAATAGTACCGACCGGATCTTCGAGCTTCGGCTGTATGAAAGCCATACAGAAGGTCACGCTACGCGGAAGATTGACATGTTCAATGACGGCGGCGGTGAAATTCAAATCATGCGGGATGCCGGGCTCGCGCCGGTCTTTTTTGGTGAAACCCTGATCGGACAGGATGCGCCCAATCTGATTTATATGTTGTCAGCTGAGAGCCGCGAGGCTCATGACGAACACTGGAAAGCTTTCATCGATCATCCGGAGTGGAAACGGATCAAAGACCTTCCCGAATATAAGGACACTGTTTCAGCAATCCACAAGTGGTTCCTGACTCCGACCCCTTATTCGCAGCTCTGATCTTTGTTCGGCTCTGATCATCTATCTGCAAATCGATGTTCCCAACACTCGAATCGACATAGGCTCTTTTGTGTCCGACGAACTGACGGCGTGGCACGAAGCAGGCCACGCAATTATGGCGGCAGCGCTTGGCGGATCCGTCAGGCGCGTATCGATTTACTCGGAAGACGAAGAACAGGCAGGAAGCACCGCAGTCGAATGGCGGGGCGGTTATTCAACCTCCAAAGAGCACGCGATGCGTGAAATCCGTGTTTCCCTCGCCGGTCCGGTTGCAGAAATGATCTATGCCGGCGAATACGACTCGCTTCGAGTTCAATCCGCTCACGCTCTGGACTGGGAAATCGCGATGGCTCATACACGGGCGATTACACAGAACCCGGAAAAGCAACACCGGCTATTACAGGATATCGTGAACGAGCTTTACCACTTTCTTCGAGATGACAACGTCCACGCAGCACTCGGCGACCTGGCCGACCAGCTGCTAACCCATGATGAGGTCGAAGCGGAGTCCGTCGCGCAGATTGCGCGGCAGTGGCTCCGCTGACAGAAAACACGCCGGTAGAAAAACCTGGAACACGACCGGTCTTTATACGCACACGATCCGACGAAACTCCGGAACGCAGCTTCAATCAAACGTCGGCCTGCCGTATTTAACCTCGGCCTCAGCGATCGCACCATTGATATGCGACGGGGTCATCTGTAACGCCTCGCCGACCTCGGCAATCAACGCCCACTCCTCGTCGGCAATCTGTCCGTCAGCCATTGCGATGCGGTAGGCAGCAAACAGAACATTCTCTTTGCCTTTTTCATTCAAACCGGGAGCCAGTTGCCGCAGTGCAGAGATAGCGGCTGTCTCCCTTTGAGCCTGACTGATTTCATGGTCCAGATCCTGCACCGATAGTTCCTGCCCGCTCAACTCGGCGAATGCTGCTGCAACTTCACTGCGTTCGGCATCGGTAACGTGCCCTTTGGCCACCATCGTTTCGACCATGACGCGACGGACAGCAATAAAGTAGGCATCACGTGCTTCATTGACTGCCTGTTCAGCCGCCTGTTGTTGCGCCGCTGCGATCGTCTGCGGATTGATCGCGAGGACTTCAGGTGCGTACTGGTTGCCGCAATGGGCACACTCGATGAATTCACCGAGCAGGTTCAGAGGAATAAGCGGAATGAAATAAAGCGTAAAGAAATTCCGCACGCGCTTCAGGCGGTACTGACACTGACCGCTGCAATGCGGGCAATAAAACTCACCGTTGTCTTTTGTATAGGTGACGCCACGCCAGCCGAAGATGATCATCGCAATATTCCCCGGGAAAAGTTCCGTTTGAATTATCGCTCATAAAACAAACCGATTCAAATTTTTCCGGAGGCGAAGTTTAGAAAGCACTTTCCATGTCGTTGCCACGACGATACTCAGGCGACATGCCGGCGAATTTTCTCATCGGGCTCGATAGTCTCACTGTCGTCCTTATCTTTGTTACCGGATAAACCGGCGTCTGAATTCGCAACTTGATGTCCTGCGTCGGAATAGGGAAATCTTGACTTCAGACGCAGCAAAGGACGTTCAAGCAGATACCAGCTGATTGACGCTGTGATGATCGTCGCCACCAGAACGAACCCGAAATGGTAGGGAAAGTAGTCAGGCCACCCGAACTGCTTCATAAGAAACTGCTCATAGACAATCCGGTCGAACGGGAAGTGATAGATATAAATCCCGTAGCTGATCATTCCAAGGAATCGGGCTACCGGCGACCTCAGGATTCGCGCAAAGATCGAATTTGTTTCTACAGACGCAAAGTGGATGACGACTGCTCCCGAAGCAACTGCGACGAACAGCTGTCCCGTCGTATTGAGATCTGGAAAACCTGCCCATCCGAAATGTTTGGCAACCAGCACAGAAGTGACAACGGGAATAGCAACCAGAAGGCCAGTCCACTTCATAAACGTCAGCAGCTTCTTCGCCCATGAATTGTCAACACGAAACAGGCTTGCGATCAAAGCTCCGAAGACAAGCGAATCAAGTGAAGCAATCGGCAAATGGAGTATCTGCTGACGGCTTGCTCCACCATTAGCCGCGGCGATTCGATAGATCACCGAAGTGGTTATCAATGCCAGCATGAACACGATGACCGTGTTTCGACTTTTTCTGAATAGCAGAAGGATGGCCAGTGGCCAGATCAAATAGAACTGCTCTTCAACCGCCAGCGTCCAGAAATGCGAAAGCGGCGGCGCCGGAGCTGTGACGAAGGCAAAACAGAAATTCGATGTATAGGTTGCGGTCCACGCAATCGTCTTCCAGACATACTCATTGCCGATGGCTAGAAAGAAGATCAGGAACGCAAAGTAGGGTGGAAAAATCCTTAAACATCTTCGCGCGTAAAACGCCTTCAGGCTCTGCCCCGGTCGTGACGAGTTGACAACCTGATCGATCAGGATACCGGTGATCAGGAAACCGCTGAGAACAAAAAAGAAACGCACCGCGATGAATGCCGGACTCATCGATTTGACGATATGGCCCGCTATAGCAGCGTGGCCCGCGATCACAGAAATCGCAGCGATTGCGCGCAGGCCATCAAACTCTCTGATGTAGCGCGAAGCCGGGCGGGAGATGATGGCTGACCCCTGCATCGCGAATTGCTCTCCTTCTCTCTGGTTTCCTGTCGAACCCGCGTTGCTAGAACGTCCAGCGCAAGCCAAGAATCAAATCACTGGCCTGTTGCCGGTATCGAAAAGAGTATCCTGAGAAAGTGTAGTTGTTGGACTGCCGGGGAGGAACGTTAATGTACGTGTGCGACGTCAGAAGATAACGATACTCGACAAACAGTTCACTTCCCCAACGCAATCGCTTTGACACTCCTCCAATCGCCTGAAATCCGAATAACGTATCGTCTTCAAAGTCTGCTCTCTGGGAATACTGCGACAAATCACCGTCGAGCAGGATCACACCCACACCGCAGCCGACGTATGGAGTCAGGCACCTGCCGTTGGGCCGGTCGAGATCACAGTAGATGTTGAAGAACGAGGAGTACGTATCAATCTGGCCATAGACCGGCGGATAGTATCTTGATGGTGTCAATCCGCTGACCTGGTTTGATGAAGCGCCGAAGCTCTGAATGCCTTGCGTCACGGGCCAGACGGAAAAGTAGGGCTCCTGTTCATTCCGGTTCCAGGAAAACTCGAAATCACTTCGCCACCTCGAATTCCGGCGTTGACCGAAACTGAAACCAGCTGAATTCCCATCCTGATACTCGTAGTTTCCACCCCACCATGAATTAGAGGACATCATCCAGCTCCAGCCGCCGAAAACACTGAAGGTTCTCGCGCCCGAACCTCTTCCTCCAACAATACGCCGGATGCAGCCGAACATTCCGTCAGATGGCTTTCCGAATTGCCACTGCTGATTCGGAATTCCAAAAGCGCCTCCGGTAATCTCACCGGATGGAATAAATTCACTCTGATAAGCAGCCGGCCCATGCGGCGCGTCGGGAATCGGTGCCCCGAACCCGTAGTCGTCGGGTACAAACCCCGTCGCACCGGTTGCTCCACCACTTTCCCGTTGCTGCGTCGATCCGGTCACTGAATCTCCGGTCACTGAATCGTAGACATCACCTTCAGGTGTCACATCGTCGGCTTGAATGATGGGAACCAGCGGTGAGAAAACCGATGGTGGACCATTGAGTGCGGGTTGTGCGCCATCAAAGACAACAGAGGTACCAACGGGCTGTACAACCGCGGAACCCTGCCCGAATCCCGACAAAGAGATCTGGTTTTGAGCCAGCGCAGACATCGCGCAAACGCTCGTCGCAACAACAGCGCAACAGGCCGAAAGGTAGAATTTCGCTTTGGCAAACATCGCCGCCTCCGGAGATTTCGACTGACTCAACCCCTACACGGGGCGGTTGATAGCTGAAATCTCCGAAAGCCGACAACGGAAAAATTTACAATCTGAAAAACATGGCTGAAATCCATGTCCTGAAGGCGTTCTGAACGCAGCAGCTCAGTGTGAATCCAGCAGAACGCTGGTAATTGCCCAACAAAACCCGGCTCAGGCAACGCCGCAAAGGCCGACTAGAGCACACAGCCGAATCAGGTCAAAACGAACGGGAGAAGCGATGTAGGCCTTTTCCTCTTCGCCACGAAAACGCCGCTTATATCCGGCATGCCCCTGAACGTTGTAGAACCAGTTGTTGATGATGCCCGAATCAAAGCACCACTGCATCGCTCGTGATGACAACCGGCTGTGCCGGAACCGGCGATCCTGCAGATAGGCCATTGGAGAGAGTCCGAGCTTCAGCTGGGATACATCTTCCTCTTTCAAGGTCTCGATGATGTGCTTCATGATCGCCTGCTCACCATATTGCGGAGCATCCGGATGCCGGCGTTTAAAGGCGGTCACGTAGCCGATCAACTCTCCGTCGCGGTATAGCGGATCAAGAAAAACAAACGCCAGCAGCTTCTCATCCGCATCGAACAAGTAGAACTTGCGGACGTCTTTCTCGTCGTCAAGAACAATCGGCCGGTTGAGAAAGCGCACCTCTTTTCGTTTCACGGTTCTCGTCCGGCGCCACGCTTCGGAAACCTCCTCCACCGTTTCAGGCGGTAGTTCCCGCGCAGTGCATTCGCGAATCTTGAAATTGCGACGGCGCGTCCAGTTCGCTGCGTACCTGAGCCACTCTTTTTCTTTACCGGCGAAATCGTACTCCCGAAGATACAGAGTGGTGTCCACTCCCATTTCGTTCACGAAATAACCCATCTCGTGCAGGCGACGCGCTGTGTTACGTGAGATCTGGCAGAACGTCGGACCCTGACCAGTCAGTCCGCGGCGTTCATGGATAAAACGTTGAAGCAGCGGAATCACCCGGTCCTTCTCCGTCACCGGATCCCCAAGCGCAAAGGTCACACCCCAACGGGCACGCCACGCAACATAGCCATCATTGTCACCACAATGAAACAGCCTTGGCTGAACAGCGGTTGAGTAGGCAAGCGAAAAGTCGCCGAAGTTGCGCATCAGCTCAAGTCGTGTTCGCTGGTCAACCGGTGAAGACACCTCGTTCTGCTCGCTGGCCCAATGAGACTGGCTGACTCGACGCTTTTTCCAGCACGACTTTCCCGACGACGACTTTCCCGACGACGACTTTC
>JBCCFB010000114.1:0-18496 GCA_039029995.1 Planctomycetota bacterium | reverse complement strand
GTCGCGTGGATCGCAGGACACTGGACGGGTGACGCCATGGGCGGCCAGTTCGAAGAAACCTGGAATCCTCCGATGGGTGGAACGATGGTCGGTGTTTTCAAGTTTGTCAGCGATGGCGAGATCGGTTTCTATGAGATTCTCACGATCGTTCCAGTGGATGGATCTCTGGTCTACCGCCTTAAGCACTTTGACAAAGATCTCAATGGTTGGGAGGAAAAGGACGAGTCAGTCGAGTTCCCTCTCGAATCGGTGTCAGAAAACGAAGTGAAATTCAAAGGCCTGACATTTACCCGGATTAATGACAACGAAATGAAAATCGAAGTTGTTGTTGATCAGTCCGAAAGCGGGCCGCAGATCATTACTTTTGAATGTCAACGCGCAGGCTCAAACCGTGCCGGGGCTTCCGGTGGAAGTGGCGGAAACTGACATGAGTGCGTGACAGTGCGTGACAACGCGCAGCGAGCGCCGGCTATCGTCTGCGCCGTCCGGTTGCCTCAATCGCTTCAGGCAATTCCGGATCGACCAATCCGCGCGCTCCGCGCCCGTTGAAGTCGATTCTGTTGCGGACGTCGAGTTCGATACTTTCGAGCTGTTCGTCCCACCAGAACTCCATTTCATCACGCGTCGCGGGGGCGGACAAAGGTCTCACGATACGCATTCCGACTCCGAGTGCCGGTTCAGTCGTGAACCACCACGGGCTTTTAGGAGTACAGGGGTCAATGTTCTTCCAGAGCGGATCGTCTGATGGCATTCTCGAAGCACTGCGGCACAGTTCAGGCTCATCGGCTTCGAACGTGCCGCCACGGACGACACACGGATAGACTTCTGCTGGTCGTACATAAACCTGCTCTTCGGAAAAAGCTGTCCAGCCGTCTCGCATTTCGGGGACGGCATAGCCATCTTCGCTGTACGCATCCAGAGTCCACTCGGCAACGTTGCCGTACATGTCGTAAAGCCCCCATGGATTGGGCTCCAGTTGCCCGACTTCCTGTCGCTCTTCGTCAGAGGTGTCCAGAATCCATGCATGGTCTTCGAGGTCATCCGGATCGTCACCGAAATAATACGCCGTGTTCGTTCCCGCTCTGCAGGCGTATTCCCACTGCGCTTCGGTAGGTAGCCGGTAGAAGTCGCCGGTCAGCAGGCTCAGCCATTTCGTGTATTGCATTGCGGCGTAACGAGTCATCGAAGCCGCCGGCTGTTCGGGTTCTTCACCCTGTGAGTAGGTGAATCCGGGGTCATACAGCGAAGACGGAGCTGTTACGGCATCGATTCCGTTTTCTTCATTGACGACACGAATTTCTTTATCGGCTATTTTGCGGAACTGCTTGTCCAGTTTCATGTAGGTCTTGTAGCAGGCCCAGGTGACTTCATGTTTTCCGATCCAGAAGGGTTCGACGGCAACGCTTCTCTGCGGTCCCTCATCCTCATTTCGACCTTCCTCGGTCTCAGGGCTGCCCATCATGAAGGTTCCCGATGGTACCGGTACCATCTCGAACGTGACATCGGTACCGGGAATGGTCGCCGTGTACTCAACCATGAATTTTCCGGCAAATGGTCCCTCCGTCAGCTCAACGAACTGCCCTGATTCCGGCTGCTGTTCACTAATTCCCTGAGGCAGCGAGGCTTCCTGTGACTCCTGCGTTTCATCAACGGCAGCTTCCTGAACTGCAACTGATGGCGCGGAGACTACGAGAGCCCCGGCGGTGGTCGCAACAAAGACGAATGTCAAAAAACGCAAAATGTTAGATGGCATGAGGTGAACCATGAGCCTTACAGTGATTGAAAAACAGCAGAGTATCCTACCATGAATCCGCAGGGCAATTTCAAACGTCGCGAGCGCATCCTCGCCTGAAACCGGTTCGAAAGTCCAGCAGGACTGAGTACGGTTCAGCTGGCGCATGTTGCGTTCTACTTCAGGCGCAATGGCAGCAGGTCAACCGTGAACTGAATAATCTACTTCCTCATTGATTGCGCCAACGGTGCAAACGGTGTTGAAACCGTCTGGAACGATTGCATTTTCAACAAAGTCAAAATTGCTAACGATCTGGCCTTCTTTCAAAACAGCGAACGGAACCTGCTGGAATTCACAGTTCAGGAGCTGAACCAGGTAGTGCCACTGCGACTCCCGGCAGGTGATTTCGCATTCATCACGATGTGTACTGGCCGTCAATTCTTCAAACTCGTTTTCCGGTAGGGCTAGATTTCCTGTCCGGTAGTCCTCAGCATAGAATCCGAATCCACCTCCACCATCAACCAGATAAGCCCCGAATTCTCTCAGCGCATCCAGGAGTTTCCTCGTAGCGTTGGAAAACGAATGAACTGCGAGCGGCTGGCCGTTCCTGTCAAAAAGTTCATCCTTCAAACGGATCCGCTCGCCGCCCCCCATTGCCCATGGGGAGCCGTTGTAGGCGGACGTCTCTGTTTTTGTCGCGGGATAGACATAGTCATATTGCGTGGTGTCGTGGACGGGATAAACGTGCCGAAGCCTCGGAATAGAAAATACCATCGCGTGCTCGATTGCCCGTGATTGAAAATCCTCAGGCAGCAACAGGCCAGCCAGTAGTGATACTCCCGTCGCGCGCGCACTCCCTCTGAACTGGCACGTTCCGGCCGGGCGTTGGGCACCTTGTCCATCAAGTACAAATTTTTCGATCGCGCCGGACTGCAGGACCTTTTCGCCGTTGAATCCTCCACCCGCCGAAGTCTCAACTTCAAAACGAGTTGTTGCATGCCAGAATTCCCAGGATGTCCCTTTTTCGATGTCTACCAGGACCAGGTGCCCGTCAGCATCAGTGCTTTGAGGTCCTGAAGGTCGGACGATTGCAGCGGGTTGCGGGACTCCGCATATAAACCTCTTGCCATCCTCTTCGAGCATCTGGCCGGCAAGGGTTGAACTCGCCCACGAATCGCCCCAGTAGTTCAGCAGCTCTATCCTGTTGTTTTCGCAATCCGGTTCCGGATTTGACTTAAAAACGGGAATCGTAAAATCGTCGTAGTTCAGATAGCAGAAATTCTGCTGATGCCCGCGCAACATCTGAAACATCTCATGGATGAAACGAGAATTGTTTTCCCGTATGGCAACGTCTCTGACCGGCTGTCGCCAGGCGCTGTCAGGGGAGAAAAGAGGCGCAGGGAGTTTGAATTTTCGTGCCAGGTTGCTCATTTGAATTTCAACTAAAAGGTGTTCTAAGAACGCAAGCTCATTGAATCTAGATGATAGAGCGAACCACCGCCATTTATTTCGTTCTGTGTTCCACGTTGGCTGCAAAACGGAATTGACAGCGCGAGGGGGGAGCAGCAGAACACCGTTTGTTTCCGGAAAACTAGAAGCGGCGGCGCGGCAGAGTCAGGGAACACAGCCGTTTTTTCGAATTATCAATTGGCGTCAATGCCGTGAATGGTGCTGGAGCAGAGCTTTCTAATTGCTCGATTGTTCCGTCAATTCGCCGACAAGATCTTGAGGAACAGAATTCCTGATTTCGCTGACGGAGAGATCTCGGCTGAAGAGGTAATAGAGCTTGGCGATCGCTGCTTCAACGGTCATGTCCCTGCCTGATACGACGCCGGCATCCGATAACGCCGTGCCGGTCGCGTAGGAAGTCTGAGCCACGCAGCCATGTCCACACTGAGTGCAATTGACGATTACGATTCCATCATCAACAGCTGACTGGATAGCTTCGATGAATCGGGGATTGTCTGCTGGACCATTACCGACTCCGTAGCTTTCGATGATCAACGCTTTCAGCGGCCGCAGAAGGACGTTCTTCAAAACGTCGATGGACATTCCCGGGAAAAGGCGAAACGTTGCGATCTCAACCGGCTTGATCTGGTGAACCGTCAGTTTGTCATCCGCGGTTTCTGGAAAACGAATCCTACGATTGAAAATCTCGATGTTGGTCTCGACGGAACCGAGCACGGGATAGTTCGGTGATTCAAATGCGTCCAGCTTGGTGGCGCTGGACTTGGTTGCGCGACAGCCACGCAGCAGGACCTCACCGAAAAACAGCGTGACTTCAGGAATGTGGTATCCAGCCGCTAGCATCATCGCCGTCTTGAGGTTCTCTCTCGCGTCATTGCGAACCTGTCCCAGCGGTAACTGCGCCCCGGTGACGACTACGGACTTGTTCAGACCTTCAAGCATGAAAGGGAGAATCGAGGACGTATAGGCCATCGAGTCGGTGCCGTGAAGTACGACGAACCCGTCGAAGCGGTGATAGTTGCTCTTGATATCCTGAGCGATCTGTTGCCAGTGATCCGGAGTCAGATTGGAGGAATCGATGAGTGGTTCGTATTCGAGAACCTCGAATTCGGGGAGCATTCCTTCGAATAGCTCGGACATTTTTTCCATCTGGGCAGCAAGATAGCCGGGCTCGGGCATTAATCCCCGCTCGGACATACGCATTCCTATTGTGCCGCCGGTGTGAATGATGCAAACTCTTTTCATGGCTTTTCTTCAGCGAGCCGTCTGCAAGGCCTGAGAAATGGTCTGGGAAAAACGCTGCCAACGCGTTTGTCGATCAGCACGGCGCGGTCTACAAAATCTGCAAAGGAAACAAATGGCTGAAAACGCACCACAACAGCAACAACAACCGATTCCCGTTGACGATTCCAAAGCGATCAGCTGCTATGCGAATTTCTGCCGCGTCACAGGTTCTCCGGAAGAACTGATCGTAGACTTCGGCATGAATGCCTCGCCCATGGGTTCCAACGACCGTCCGGTGGAAATCCAGCAGCGTATCGTACTCAACTTCTACACCGCCAAGCGATTGTTGCATGCACTTCATGTTTCCGTCCAGCGGCATGAAGAGGTTTTCGGAGCAATCGAAACCGACATCACCAAGCGTGTTCAGCCCAAAGAAACAACCTCATAGGTCGTCTCTCGGCATCGAATTCCAAAGCCGGCGAATCTTCGCCGGCTTTTTTTGTGCAGGTACAGTTTGGGTATCTGCAGATTTTGAAATGGAGTTGGTAAACAGTACCCGATCGAGCAGAGCATTAATCAGTCAATCACCGAGCAGGAGTTTCCGGCGCCTTCCGTCAATGCGGGGCTGCCGATAAATTATCGGGCTGATATCACAGCACCAGTAAGTTGATCGGATGCCGATTTCGATGGCCAGAAAGACAATTGCAGACGTTGATGTTGCCGGCAAACGCGTGTTGATGCGAGTCGATTTCAACGTGCCCCTTGATGACGACTTGAATGTTACTGACGATCGCCGGATCGAAATGGCGCTTCCGTCGATAAGGTCCGTCATCGATCGTGGCGGGCGACTGGTCCTGATGAGCCACCTCGGGCGCCCGAAAAGCGGACCGGAGACAAGGTTCTCTCTGGCGCCGGCGGCAAAACGACTGGGGGAGCTGGTTTCCTGCAACGTCTCGCTCGCTGAGGACACCGTAGGTGAAGACGCAGTCGCGAAAGTTGCGACATTGACCGATGGCAACATCGTTGTTCTGGAAAACCTGCGATTTGACGACGGAGAGAAAGCCGGCGATCAGGCATTTGCTTCGAAGCTGGCCGCGTTCGGCGAAATCTACTGCAACGACGCGTTCGGAACCTGTCACCGCAAAGATGCATCGATGTACGGTGTCCCGGTCGCGATGGGGGATAAGCCCAAAGTCGTCGGCTTCCTTGTCGAGAAAGAAATCAAGTACCTGACCGATGTCATCGGCAATCCTGAGAGACCGTTTGTTGCCATTCTGGGAGGCGCAAAGGTCAGTGATAAAATCAAGGTCATCGAAAATCTGCTTGGCATTTGCGACAAGGTTTTGATCGGCGGTGCGATGGCGTATACGTTCTCGCTGGCTCAGAACGGTAATGTCGGCAACTCGCTCGTCGAACCGGACAAAGTGGATCTCGCGCGGGAGCTGCTGGAAAAAGGAAGCGACAAGATCGAACTTCCAGTGGACACACATTGCGGTGATGGTTTTTCCGGCGACTGCAACAAACAGGTGGTTGCTGCCGGAGCGATTCCTGACGGTTTCGAAGGACTTGATATCGGACCTGAGACCGCGGCGAGATTTGGAGAGATTATTCGCGGCTCAAAGACGGTCGTCTGGAACGGACCGATGGGAGTCTTCGAAATGCCACCATTTGATGAGGGCACCAAAGCCGTTGCGCAGGCGATTGCAGACAGCGATTCGATCAGCGTAATCGGCGGCGGCGACAGCGCAGCGGCTATTTCAGTTCTGGGCTTTGAAGACTCTGTCTCCCATGTCAGCACAGGTGGCGGTGCTTCTCTGGCGATGCTGGAGGGACGCAAGTTCGACGCGGTGGACGTTCTCGACGAGAAATAGAGCTGGCGTGACGAGAAAAGAGCCGGACAGAAAATACGGCACCGACGTTCCCTACGCGGCTATTTTGTGCGGCTATTCGGTGCGGCTATTTTGTGCGGTCGCCGTACCTTTGTTTTTTGTAGCCTAGCTCATTCGGCAGAGCTTCATTCGACGCCTGGTTCATGTGTCCGCGCGCTGGTTGCTTCGACAACCTTCACCGTTGCCGCACCGTCAGGTGTGCGAACAGGTTCGAAGCGGTAGATCTTGTCCGCATACTGTTCGAATAAACTGATGTCGTGATGTGAGATGACGATGATCTGAAACCCGAGTTCTCTCACAACAGCATCGATGACCTTCACGAGATTGGGTACGACGTCCGGGCGCAGCCAGCAATCCTGCTCATCGAGTACCACGAATCTGCGATGTTCCTGTTCGGCCAGTCGCTGCAGCGCGAAGAAACGCAGGCCGACGCTCAGGATATTCTGAACCGAGCCCCCTGAGCCTTTCTGGATGTCTTCCTTGTTTCCTTCCCGTTCGATGTAGAATTCGATGGACGCCTGACCACGTTTTGTGGACACATCTGAACGGAACTTTATCGATTGTCCCAGAACTTCATCGAGGGCGATGGTCAGCTTTTCTTCGAGGATGTCCAGTTCTTTGCGGAACAGCTGCTCACTGAGTAGATCGAGGGCGTCAGTTACCTGATCCGCGATACCGAGCAGTGCTTCGACTGCCGCCAGTTTTTTCTCGACCTCTTTCAGGTTGCGTTTCGTTTCTTTCTGCCGGTAGGTCAACTGGTCAACACGACGGATGATATTCTGCGGCGAGCGGATTGAACCTTCGCCGGCGGATTCTGTTGGCACAAGGTCTCCCAGCCGGTTGCCCGGTGCCGGAAGTGCGATATCTGTAGACTTGCCTGGTTTGCTCATGAAGGCAGGATTGGTTCAGTTTCAGTTTGTTTCTATATCGTAAGATGACGCAGGTCACTCACCGGCTGAATCTTCACCGGTGAACTGTTCTTCGATATCTGCCAGATCCGATTCAATCTTGTCCAGCAGTTGCTCATACTTCGCGCGCCTGGCTTCGTTCTCTTTTTTCATTTCAGCGAGCTGGGCTTTGAGCGTCTTCAAGTCATCAGAGCCATGCTGTTCGAGCGCTTCTTTTTTCAGTTTGTTCAGGTTTTCCTGAGCCGTCTTCAACTGCGTTTCAATCCGCGTCTTGTCGTGACTGCATTTATCGAACCGCTGTTTGAGTTGCTCGATCGTTGTGGCTTCGCTCATGGCTTCCCTTTTCTACTACTCTGGTTCTTTTACATTGGTAACCGCAGCCGCCAGCGCGAGGAGTTCATTGGCAACCGGTTCGTCGAATTGATCGGTGTTCGCTTGAATAAATTGATGTAGTCCTGCTCCGGTATCCGTGCTTCGCGTTTGCAGTTCTTTAAGTCCGGCTGCGAATGTCACGCCTTCGGGTCTTTCAGGGTCAGCTTCTATCAGCTGTTCGTAAAAGACTTCTTCAAATGGGGCGTGGGGAACTTCAACACAAGTCACCTCCCACGAGTCCATGTCCACGTCAACCCGCGTTACATGAGGTTTGTGCTCGCGTGTTGCATCAGAACGCTTGGTCCGTGTGATGCTGCCCGGATTCATCCATAGTGTGTGACCAGCTTGAACCGGTTCCAGTTCGCGGTGGATGTGTCCGTTGACCAGCAACTCCACATTCCTGATCTGAAACGGTGTGCATCGACCGGAGTCATATCCCTTCAGGACCAGATCCTCATGGGTCAGCCATACGACAAACGGTTCCGAGTCGAAAAGGGTTTCAGCGGGCCCGAATCGACTGGCGACCGTCGCAGGATCAAACTCATGCCGAATCTCTTCGCGATAGGACGAGCCGGTCACCACCACTCTTCGGCCGTTCATTCTTCCCACCCAGGGATCATCAACGCTGACCAGACGCAGGCAGCCGGCGGTCACGAGAATGCTTAGCGAGTCGTTTTCATCCAGCTGGCGCCCAACGCAGTCGTGATTTCCGTATATCCCGACAGCACCGGAACCCTGTAGCATCTCCATCAGTTTCACAATGATAAAGTTGCGGTTGTTGCGGGCGTGGTCGAACAGGTCGCCCAGAAACGCGGGTAGCAGGCAGTTTTCTTTTGCATAGTCGAGGCACCACTGGATCTTGCGCAGAACGGTCTCCGCAAAATTATCCCTGCGAAAGTCCGGCTGGCGGGCCTGAACATGCGGGTCGCCGATCAGCAGAATTCCTTTCAGATCTTTATTCCCGTTCATTCTGCCGTCTCCTGATCGCCCGTCAGGTTGCAAATCAGCTGATCGGAATGAATCTCACCACCACAGGTCGGGCAGGAGGGATTGTCTTTGGCCCACTGCTCTATTTCAGCGTGGAGCGAGCGATAGCGCGACCCAAGCCTTGCAGATTGTTTTTCGATTGCGGTAAGCGTGACGTATTCGTTTTCAAGCCGTTGAATTGTCTCCGCCAGTTCTGTTACAGGTAGCGGAGCAGGTGGTGCTTCAAGTCCTTCAAATACCTTAAATCTGCATGACAACGACCGAACACGATTACTGGATCGCTCGAGTTCATCGATGGATACCTGAAGCGGCCCGACAGGCTGTAGCACCGGTGGCGCTTTCAGATCGCTCAACGCACCCAGTTTTGCTTTGGAGCAAACTGCTGACTCCTGATTGATTTCGATTTGCGTACAGCTGTTTTCCAGACTGGAAGTGTCGAATAGTTCGGGCGGTGACTGCAGTTGCCGCAGGCAGTCCGCTTTTGCTTTGCAGGCTGCGATCAGATCAGTGACTCTTTCAATTTCGGCTGTTGTCTTGTCGAGTGCGGAAGTGTTATGAAGTTCAGGCGCGGGCTCGAGTTGTTCCAGCACTTTTTCCGTTGCCAGTAGTCGTTCGGTTTCCGCTGCAGCCTGTTTGAGTCCAGTGATTCGTTGACCCAGCAGCTTTGATTCGCGTTCGAGAACCGAGATCGCTTCAAACTGCTCACTGCATTTCGCCGCTTCGCCGCGGATCGCATCAACCGGGCTGACCATTTTCAGCCGTGACTTAAGCTCTTGTTTTTCTGCTTCCAGTCGCTCCTTTTCGCGTTTTCTGGATTTGATGTTCTCCTTGTGCAGGCTCTGCATCGCGATCAGGTGCCCGGCATCCGACGAAGCCGCAAAGAATTGTGCGATCGTTCCGGGGGATTCGTTGAGCAGAAAGACGGGCGATTTCTGTTCACCAAAATGAAGATCAAACTCCTGCTTACCTGATTTTGAAACGATGCGAGGCATCCGCAGGATTTCGTGGAGTTGATCGGGGACTCCGCCTTTCAGGCGATCAAATCGCTCACCGTCGATCATGTATGACGGGCTGTTTTTTCGCGCCCATTCGATCCGGTGGCCATCGCTCGTCTCCACGACGACTCGGCAGTCTTTCGCGCCGTGACGCATTACATACGTGGAGGTGTCGTTGTAGCAAAGCAGTTGGAGTGCGGCGACGACAGAACTCTTGCCGATATTGTTGGGACCACAAATAACCGTCAAACCGTCAGCCGGTTCAATCACCGACTGCTCGTGCGACATCAGGTTGGTTATTTCAATCCTTGTAATCACCGTTTGCTCCTGACCACAGGGTGGACAGCTGGCAAGGATGCGGGCGCTCCATCATGGAACCGTGCGATACGGTTCGATCACCCGCCAAGTTCTTCGAACCGCAGGTGAATCTTCGGCCCGGGCAGTGACACGTTTGGTCAATGAGGCCGACGATGATTGAATTATCGCGTAATTTTCACGGATTTGAAGGGTAAATGAATGAGAAGGGTAAGTGGCCGGGCTCAATAGTCTCATTTTCAGATTCGTGAGATAATTTCATCCGGTTGCCGGACAGCCGGAACTTTCCTCGATCAGGTCAGGTACGAATTCATCGAGGGATGAAGGAAGAAGTTTCAGGGATCAGCAGTCTATGTGTGCGTTCGTCGAATTCAGGCCGTTCCCGGTGGCAGTACTCGCGGTGGCTCTTTTCCTCGTGCCCGGGCCCACCGGTCTAGCTGGAGCACAGGAGTCTGTCCAGGATTCCAGCGATCGCCTCAAGAATGCGGTAACACCGCTGCTTGAATCAAGTTGTCTCTATTGTCATGAAGACGATGCCGAATCGGGACTGAATATCGCGGACCTCGATTTTGATCTCAACGATCAGACAACCTTTGACAAATGGGAGCGGGTCTTTTTCCGGGTCGAGAGTGGTGAAATGCCTCCTTCGTCGGAAGGGAAGCCTGACCACGAAGAGCTTGAGCAGGCCATGTCGGCTTTACAAGAACAACTGACAATTGTCAGCCGGAGGTTGCAACAGGAGACCGGAAGAGTTCAGGCGCGCAGGCTGACCAAATTGGAATTCGGCAACACTCTGCGCGATCTGCTCGACATCGATGGTGATATCGAATCAGTTCTGCCGGACGAAGTCGAATCAGGAACATTCGATACCGTGGGAGCCAACCAGCGAATTTCAGCCGTCCACCTCGAGAGTTATCTTTCGGCGGCCGACAATGCGCTCGATCATGCCATTCATCTGGAAAGATACAGGTTCCGCAAGCGGCAGACCGATTTTTCGTGGTTGAGGGAATGGCATGACAAACCAATTGACCTCGGGGGAAGTGTTACTCGTGAGACCGAAAACGGAATCGCATTGTTCGTTGATACCGACTATCTGACGGGGTTTCAGTTCAACGTCCTTTCGCCCGGAATCCATCGCCTGACCTGTGAAGTTGCGGCTTATCAAACTGATGAGCCGGTTACGCTCAAAGTCATTCTTAAACATCCCGGTGGTGGTGCGACGTTGCTGAAAGCACATGACCTCGTTCCGAATGAAGCAGAAACGATCGAGATTGAGACATGGATGGACTCCGGAGACTCTGCCTATCTCACGTTTGACGCGGATGGAGTCATTGCGTACAGCCGCGTGTTTGCGGTGGGCGGCTCGGCAAACTACCGCGGCAAGGGTATTGAGATTTTGTCACAGATCGTGGAAGGGCCGATTTACGATTCGTGGCCACCAGCAAGTACTGCGAATCTGTTTCATGGCATTGAAATAGCTCCCGCCGGCAACCGGACTCGAGGCCCTTTCGAACTGGTGCTTGAGAGATCAGCGGAATCCCACGTCGATGAGATTGTTCATCATCTCGCGCCGCGCCTTTTTCGCCGGCCGGTAGACGACCAGGCGATGCAGCCGTTTGTGAGCCTCGCCAGCCCGGCGATTTCCGAAGGGCGGGACTTCGCTGACGTTTTGAGATTGCCGCTGCGAGCAATGATCAGCTCACCGCAGTTTTTACTTTTCGACGAATCCCCGGGCGAACTCGACGGTTACGCACTAGCGAGCCGGCTGTCGTATTTTTTGTGGAAGAGTGCTCCGGACAAAGAACTTTACGATCTGGCAGAACAGGGGACATTGACCGAACCGGAGGTCCTTCGCGCTCAAGTAGAACGGATGCTTGATGACGGGAAAGCCTACCGGTTCGTTACAGATTTTACCGGCCAGTGGCTACGCCTCGACAAAATAAACGCGACGACTCCGGATGAAGATCTATACCCGGAGTTCGATGAAATACTTGGAAATTCCCTGGTCGATGAGACACAGTTGTTTTTTGAAGAACTAGTTCGTGAAAATCTCAGTGTGACGAACCTGGTCGACTCGGAATTTACCTTTGTGAACCGCAGACTCGCGGAACACTACGGATTGCCACCGGTGGAGGGCCAGCATTTTCGCAAGGTCGTGATTCCCGAAGGTAGTCCTAGAGGTGGAGTGCTGACACATGCGGCAGTCCTGAAAACAACGGCGAACGGGACCGTGACTTCACCGGTTACGCGAGGCAATTTTGTGCTTTCCAATCTGCTCGGGACACCACTCTCACCGCCACCGCCGAATGTCGGCTCGATCGAACCCGATACGAGGGGGACGACGACAATTCGTGAGATGCTGGAGGCTCATCGGAATGTTGAGTCTTGCGCTGCCTGTCACAGACACATCGATCCTCCCGGTTTCGCGCTTGAGAGTTTTGATCCGATCGGCGGGTTCCGGACTCGTTATCGTGCATCAACAGGCGAAAGGAAAGATCCGTTTGATCCGAGACAGATGTACGTTGAACGGCAACGGGTAGACGCAGGAGGAGTTACGGCAGATGGCCGCGAGTTTGACGGGATTGAAGAATACAAACAGCGGTTGATTCAAGATAAGGAACAGGTCGCACGGAACTTCGTTTCGCAGCTTGTTGTTTATTCAACTGGAGGTGAGGTCCAGTTTGCAGACCGCGCGGTGATTGAGGAAATCGTCGCGAGGTCACGCGAAGCTGGCTTTCCTGTCCGTGACCTCATTCATGAAGTCGTTCAATCACGAATGTTCCGCGAAAAATAAATCGAATTCCGTTGAGACAAATCATGCGCAAAGACCTTGCCAGAAGGACATTTCTAAAAGCATCCGGCGTTGCTTTGGCGCTGCCGATGCTGGAGTCGATGAGCCCGGCTGCCTCGCTGGTGAGCGACGTTCCGCCGAATCGTATGGTGTTTGTTTGCACGACACTCGGCTTGCATTCGCCCAATCTCTGGCCGGAAAACTCAGGCGAGGAATATGAGTCGACTCCCTATCTCGACATCCTGAGAGAACACCGGAATGAATTCACGCTGTTTTCAGGGCTTCAGCACGCGGATCAAACCGGCAGACAACCGCACGACAGCGAAATGACCTGGCTGACCGCTGCGCGAAAGCCGGGCATGGGCGGGTTCCGGAACACTGTTTCGGTAGATCAGGTTGCTGCTGCGCGACTGGGCGACGTCACGAGGTTTCCCTCAATCACACTGGGCACTTTGAAAGCTCAGAGTCAGTCCTACACCGAAGGCGGTGTCATGATCCCCGCCACGACCAGCCCTGCCAGCCTGTTTGCACAGCTGTTTCTTGAAGGCAAGCAGGACGAAATCCGGGCCCAGCAGATGAGGCTGGAGGACGGTCGCAGTATTCTCGATCAGCTTGGCGATCAGTCACGCTCGGTCCGACGTGCTGCAAGTACAGCCGACAACCATCTGCTGGATGACTATTTCACATCCGTTCGTGAAGCCGAAAAGAACATCGCCCGTGCAAGAGGGTGGATGGATCGACCGAAACCGGAGACCGATGCTGCGCAACCGACAGATATCCGGGATATCACAGACCTGATCGGACGAACAAAACTGCTGATGGATCTCGTACCTCTGATTATTCAATCAGACTCTTCGCGGGTCGTAAGTGTGATGATCCAGGACCACTTTGCCGTGCCGAAAGTGGAGGGGGTGACGGGAAACCACCACAACCTTTCCCATCATGGCCAGGACGATTCGAAGATTGATCAACTGGAGAAAATTGAATCCGAGATCGTTAAATGTTTCGGAGGCTTACTTGGCAGCCTTAAGGAGAAGTCGGAATCGGGATCGCCGCTGCTGGACAATACGACGGTCTTGTTCGGCAGTAACCTCGGCAACGCGAACTCGCATGACGCACGGAATCTACCGATCTTTCTCGCGGGCGGTGGTTACCGGCACGGACGATATGTTGCGTTCGATCCAGCCGATGAGACTCCGCTCAGCAATCTCTTTGTCGCGATGCTCAACCGGTCCGGAGTGGAGGCTGAACAATTCGGTCAGAGTAGTGGCCGACTGGACTGGTAGTGCTAGACAATGTTGCCGTAGCGGTGAACCGTTTCTGTGATGGATTGCTCTTTCAAGTAGTTCAACAACTCGATTCTTCCATTGAGAAGAACGGCACCCTCAATGATCGGGATGTTGCCGATTTCCGAAGGTGCGAACTGCTGTTCATCAAAGTCACCCGCGATTCTCATGGTGCCGCCCTTGAACTTCTTTAAACGGGTTGCAAGTTCGGCATCAGATTCAATGTCGATTTCCGCCCCTGTTGCTCGCGCGAAAGAGCTGGTCCACGGTGCGGACGAAGGCAGAGAAACCATCAGCAGTCCGATTCCAACGGTTTTTGCTGCAATTGCAAGTTTGCAGGCAGTGAAAATATTGTCAGCCGAATCTACGTCCTGAAAACGTATGAGATGCCAGGGCCGTGAGCGGTAGCGGAAGTCATTGGTCTCACCATGGATCTGGGACGGATCATGCATCACGCCGAATTCGTTCTTCCACCAGTGGGAATAGCTGCCGGCAGCAGCATCGAGTTCCTGCATCCACTGATCCGAATCGGGCTGATCTCTGAGCAGTCCTTTCAGCTCACCGAAGAGCGCCGAAACCTCATCAGAAGGTGCACTTCGTTGTTCAGGAATCGAGTTCTGTGTCCAGGTTGAAAACGTCGAAACATAGTTGGGTCCGCCAGCCTTAGGCCCGGGGCCGACAACGGAATCTTTCCATCCGCCAAACGGTTGTCGCTGTACAATCGCTCCAGTAGTCGGGCGATTAATGTACGCATTTCCAACCTCGACTTTTTCTCTCCAGACATCGATCTCTTCAGGATCAAGCGTGTGGAGACCGCCGGTCAGTCCGAATTCGCTGCTGTTTTGAATCTTGATCGCCTGCTCAAACGACTCGTAGCGGATCAGGCCGAGTACCGGGCCGAAACATTCCGTCTGGTGATACCAGCTTCCAGGTTTAACGTTGATCCGAATGCCGGGGCTCCAGTGGCAGGGGTTCCCGTCGATCATCTTCGGTTCCAGCAGCCACTGTTCGCCTGATTCCAGTTTCGTCAGACCCTGCTCAAGGTACTGGTCGGGTTTGCGGATGACAGGCGTCACCGAGGAGGATGCGTCCCACGAGCCACCGACGATAAGACTTTCCGCCGCATCTTTCACCTGATTCATGAACTTCGGATTGTCGTACACCTCAGCATCAATTAGTCCGATGCTTGTAGCGGAACATTTCTGACCGGCGTGTCCGAATGCTCCTCTGACCAGATCTTTTGCCGCAAGATCCAGATCAGCGGCGGCCGAGACGATCATTGCGTTCTTGCCGCTGGTTTCTGCGAACAATCGCATGCGGGGTCGCCACGACTGAAAGAGTTGAGCCGTGAAGATACTGCCGGTCAGGATGACGGCGGCCACACGCTCGTCCGAGATCAGGAACTTTCCCGTCTCTCCATCGACTGTCGGCGTAAACTGCAGCACGTCTTTGGGGACTCCTGCATTCCAGAATTGCTGAGCAAGCTGCCACGCAACCAGAACACTCTCTCTCGCCGGTTTCAGGATGACTGTGTTTCCGGCCATCAGTGCCGCCAGAACACCACCGGCGGGAATCGCATACGGAAAGTTCCAGGGCGGCGTAACTACGACGACGCCGAATGCTTTTGCAGACGTTCCATCGAACCAACCGGGACGACTGAGTGATTCCGCGTAGTAGTTGGCAAAGTCAATCGCTTCACTGATTTCAACATCCGCTTCGATGATGTTCTTGCCGGCATCCAGCAGCATTGCGCCGATCGTCTCGCCACGTTCTCTGGCGAATTCAACTGCGACGTCGCGCAGAATTTTTGCGCGGTCTTCGATACTGCGGGCTTCCCACGCTGGTTGAGCCTCGGTGGCTGTCTTGAGCGCGAGCTCGATATCTTCACGGTCAGCCTGGGCAAAGCTGTATGCGTCATGCCCGTGACGCGACGGGTCTTTGCCCTGCCCTGTCATCTTGTCCGTGCGGAACTCGCCGGCAACCTGAACGGGAATATCCTCAGGTCTGTGATCTTTCCATTTTTCAATAATGGCAGCCGCCCATTGGCGATTGGCGGGCAATGAAAAGTCAGTATCCGCAACGTTCTGGAACGGTTCATTGGGGCCAACCTGACGGGGCTGTTCAGTCTCACGATTTTGAAGCCGGTTGGGACCGCTCTTCAGTTCAGGGCTGACCGCAAGCTGACAGGCATCGAGAAACATCTGCCGCTGAAGCTTCCATTCTTCTGAGCCTTTCTCAAGCGAGAAAAGCGCGCCGAGAAAGCTGCCTGGAGCTGTGTTTTCATCGAGGCGTCTCACGAGATATGCAACCGCGCTTTCGAATTCGGCATCGAGCACGACTGGCGCATAGACCAGCAGGCCTCCAGCGCGATCGCGGACTTCGAGGGCCTGTGCATTCGCCATGCCTTCGAGCATTTCAAACTCGACGCGACTCTCCACACTTCTTTCTTTCCGCAGAACCATCGCCAGCGCGATATCAAACAGGTTGTGGGAGCCGATACCGATTCGTACGGCCTCCGCGTTTTCGGGACGCGTTGCAAACTCCACCATCCGTTTGTAGTTTGCGTCTACCTCCAGCTTGGACTCGTACGGAGCCTGAGCCCAGTGATGCATTGAGGCTTCAACAGTTTCCATGGCAAGGTTTGCACCTTTGACCAGCCGGATCTTGATTCCAGTTCCTGTTCGTTCGAAGCGTTGTCTGGCCCAGGCTGTTAGAGATTTGAGAAACTCGAACGAGTCAGGAAGGTATCCCTGCAGAACAATTCCGGCTTCCAGCTTTTCAAATTCAGGTTCATCGAGGATCGACTGGAAGATGTCGACGGTAAGATCGAGGTCACGATACTCTTCCATGTCGAGGTTGACGAACTTCGGCCCGTCTGCGCCGCCACCTTTGATCGCGGCTCTATAGACCTCACGCAGCCGTGGCTTGATTGCATCCATCGTCTGTTCGTAGCCGGTCAGACTGATTTGAGAGACAATCGATGACAGCTTGATCGAGATATAGTCAACGCCCGGATCGATCAAACGCTGGATGTTGTCGTGCAGCCGGCGATCGGCTTCTTTGTCGCCAAGGACAGCTTCTCCCAATTGATTAAAGTTGATGCGAATCTGCGATTTCTTGCGCATCTGCAGGTATTTTGCAAAGTCGTCGGGCTCTGCAGAGATGATGACATGCTCGGAGTCCTCACGAACTTTCTTGCGGACCTGCGGCATAACCAGTCCGGGCATGAACCCTGCAATGGTATTGCCGATTCCGGCTGACATACGATCAAACCAGCCGAAATATTTCGGTACTCCGTATTCATCAACGAGAGAGTCCATGCGTTTGGCGGCGCGCCTCGGGCCGGGCATTCGCAGCACCTGGTCGGCCATCGCAATCGTGAATTTCTTACCCGGCTCATCTTTCATCATCCTCGCCATCATTGCGGACCGCGAACGTTCTTCAGATGATTCGTTGGCGCGTGATGCATCGAGAATTTCGGCCGCCAGCTCAACAGCGCGGTCAGCCATTGCCGTTAGATCTACAGAATGGGTGGTCGTTTCGTTCATAGCATTGAACAGCAGTTAGGTCTTGAATCAACGAAGGCGCAGAGTCACGAAGAAAATTAAGGCCGTTCTTCGCGTCCCCGCGCCTTCGAGAGACAACATCGGATGGATCTAGGTTGACGGAGCAAAAAAATCGTCAGGAACTTCGACTTCCATGTACAGCATTCCGAGGCCGTGAGTCTTTCCCTGAGCATCTGTTTTCAGACTCTCGCTGCCGCCACCACCGAGGGAATCGTGCAGAATAAAATTCAGAGCACGTAGATTCGGAGCCTCGTAGCGATCAACGTCACCGAAGCAGATTTCGCTGAAGTGTTCCTTGACCCGTTCGGTCGTAAGTTCACGGCAAATGATCTCGTAGCACTGGTCGTCATAAGCGACAACGCCAACGTTGCTGCCGTCACCTTTGTCGCCGGACCGTGCGTATGCAATTTTTGAAAGGGGAATTTTCATCAGGTTGTCCGTTGGGGACGGACAGTCTTGCCCGTCGCATATCAGGTTGCCGGCAAATCCTGCTCGCCGGATGCACCACAAAATAACCGCAGGGGTATAGGGTCCGCCACTGGTAATCTGCCGAAATGATCCAATCAGAATTGAGGCAATTGAGTGGCCGCCGACGCCAGCCTTTTCCGTGCGATTTCGTTGTATTCGCGAACACAGTCGAATGCGACAAAGTGACGCCCTGAATCGGACGCTGCGAGCGCCGTTGTTCCGGCACCGGAAAAAGGATCGAGGACAATGCCCTCTGGCGGACAACTGGCATCGATACACGTTTGAACCAGCTTTTGCGGGTAGACCGCAAAGTGGGCTTCGCGAAACTTGCTTAGCGGAATCGACCAGACGGTCCGTTTGTTCCGGCCCCCGGGGTGAAAAGCCTGATCCCAGCGGCCGTCGTGCAGATTGTTGCTGCCACCGTTCTTGCCGGCTTCGGGTGTTCCACCACGTTTGCCGAAGTGCTTCCGCCCGCCTTTCATCTTTGAGTTCTCGG
>JBCCFB010000113.1:0-18568 GCA_039029995.1 Planctomycetota bacterium | reverse complement strand
GCAGATGTTCCCTGAGCAGCCGGTCTATTACCAGACTCGTGGCCGTTTGAGAATTCGCAGCGAAAACTATGAACAGGCGCTTCCTGATTTTGAACAGGCACTTGCATACGAGCCGAATCTGGTTTCCGCGAGAATTGGTATGGTCGAAGCCTATCGCGGGCTGGAGCAGCACGACAAAGCGCGTGAACAGCTCGATATCATTCGCTCAACTCCATCGGGGTTGAACGAATTTCTCCAGCTGCAACTGGATATGTTCCTTGAGGAACAAGCACGGTTCGATGAAGTTCTAGACGAATACGACCCGCAGGCGGGCTAGTTTTCTGCCTGCTTTACCGTCGTCCTGCAAAGATCTTTTTCGATCTCCCGTTCAGCACTTTCCTTGGGGAACGGTTTAGCTTTCCCGACTGTGAGTTGCCTTCTGCAGTCGATCAACGCGCCGCGATTTCTTAGCCGCCGAATTGCCTTCAATTTCCGTGAACCCCCGCTGCCCAAACTTGTCCAGCAGCAGGATAATGGCCCGCCGTCGGCCTTGACCGCAATTCGCCGCTTCATTTTTTGCGGCTGTTCAAACCACGAGTCGTTTCATGCAGGAAACCGAAGCCGCCCCCGATCAGGAGTCGGGCAACTGGTGGACTCGAAAGTGCGGAGGTCGCGATGTTCTCGTTCTCGCGTTTCCACTGGTCATCTCGACGATGTCGTTCGTGGTGATGCAGTTTTGCGACCGGTTGTTTCTGACCTGGCACTCCGGGCTGGATCTCGCAGCATCACTTCCTGCCGGCGCTTTGTCATGGACAGCAGCCAGCCTTCCGCTTGGAATTGCAACCTACGCCAATACTTTCGTTGCGCAGTATGAAGGCGCTTCATTGCGGTCGCATATCGGCAGGATCGTCTGGCAGGCGATGTGGCTGGGGTTCGCATGCATTCCGCTCTACATTGTGCTCGGGTGCTTTGCCGAAGACTTCTTCACGTGGATCGGGCACTCTCCTGAGCTAGTGAGTCGCGAAGCCGACTACTTTTTTACGCTTTCGCTGGGCTCGGGCATCGTCATTGTCAACGCAGCGCTTGGCGCGTTTTTTATCGGGCGCGGAAAGACCACGGTCATCATGGCCGTCGATATATTCAGTGCGCTGGTCAATGTCCTTCTTGATTACTTCTTCATTTTCGGATTAGCCGCTAATAGTTCGGTGTTGATTCCCGAAGGCGGCATTTATGGAGCCGGACTGGCAACGGCATCTGCACAGTGGATCAAGATGTTGATTCTTGCATGGCTGTATTTCCGGCCGGTATTCCGCGCTGAATTCGGTACCGTTTCAGGATGGGCACCGAAGAGGAGGCCGTTTCTGCAGCTCCTGCGTTTTGGAGTACCCAACGGTTTTCAGTTTACGATCGAAGGGATGGCGATCACCCTGTTCGTATTGATCATCGCGCGAATCAGTGAAGATGCTTCGGCTGCTACTGCTCTGGCGTTCAGTATAAATATGATCGTGTTTGTGCCGATATTCGGGCTTGGCATAGCGGTGTCCACACTCGTCGGGCAGCAGATCGGTGAGGGCAGCCCGGAACTCGGTGCACGGGCGACATGGACGGCATTCTGGATTGGAACGATTTACACGCTGATCTTCGCCGTCGCGTACATTGCCATTCCGGACTGGTTCCTCGCCGCGCACGGAGCCGGGGCGGCGGATGCAGAAGGAAACCACTTTGAATTGGTTGAAGCCCAGGCGATCTCGATGCTGGCTTTCGTAGCGGTCTACTGCTTTTTTGATACGGTACAGATCATCTTTGTGAGCGCGATCAAGGGGGCAGGCGATACGCTGTTTGTGGTCGCATTTACTGTGATTTCAGCGGCCTTGTTTATCTTTGCCGGTCGTTTGGCGCCGCAATTTTTTCAGGAAGTCGATGGTCAAGTGCGTTGGTGGTGGTGGTGCCTGACCGGCTGGATCATTCTGCTTTGCGTGGCGTACACCCTGCGCTTTTTAAGCGGCCGCTGGCGGACGATGACGGTTATCGAGCCGGACCTCCTTACCGAAGGCAGCAGCGCACAGCCGGCCTGAGAATGCCTCAGAGCCTGCTTTGATTGTGTTTTGCCCTTCCGGTCGTGAAGGCTGTCAGCTGTTCGCGTTCAATTCGTCCAATGGGTCTGCATGAATCTTGGCGGATTTCAGCTGTTCAACCATAATAGAGCTGTTGTTGCTGCAGAGTTCTCGCGCGTGATTTTCAAAGGGCAGTACGCTGTTCAATTCGCTAAACCGATTTCATTTACTAGCGGCCTTTGTCGCCTTGATGCTGTTGCGGATGATTGTTGGCTTCCATTTTTTCATGGAAGGCTCGACAAAGCTGCGCGACGGCAAGTTCGACGCTCGATATTTTCTGATCGACGCCAAAGGGCCGCTCGCTCCCGTATTCCGTAGTATCGTCCGCGATGTGGACGGTCGCGAACGGATGTGTATCAAAGAGACCGAACTTGATGATGGCTCGACCAAAGTCGAATTTGATCCTGAGATCACCTTTCTTTTGTGGGAAGACTTCCTGAACCGTGCGTTTGAGGAATACGAATTCGGAAGCGAAAAGCTACGCGAGGAAATTGCGGAGCAAAGGGAGGAACTCGCAGATCAAATTCGTGAGGCAAGGCAGGAGCAAAATACGCGAATTGACACCTCCGAGCTGGAGGCACAACGTGACCGGCTGGAGCAGGACTCTATCGCCATCCGGGATCAAGCTGCAAATGCAGAAGCCATTCTTCTTCAGCATCAGGATGCATTGACACAGTGGCTGGCAGGGAACCGTGTGGAGCTGGTTGCCTTTTACCAGACTGATGATCGCCTTACCGGATTCGAGCGCGACGGTAGCAATCGCGGCAATGTCGCCTCCGGCGTCGAATCACTTCGCTGGCAGGTGGACGAAATCAAAAAGGATCGCCTGACCGAATTAAACGGTTGGAAGAGTGAAGTCGAAGCGATCTGGGATTCGTTTGAAGGACAGATCAATGATCTTGCGACAGAACAGCAGAAGGCTGGAGGTACAATCAAGGTGCACCGGCCATACGATCAGGATGTGAGTAACCTGAAGGTGATCAACCGGATTATCCCATGGTTTGACACGATTGTGGGAGTGCTGTTGATTGTGGGCCTGTTTACGCGGTTTGCTTCCATAGCTGGTGCCGGTTTTCTAGCCTCAGTCGTTGCGACGCAGCCCCCCTGGGTCGCTGATGCAGCTCCGACGTACTATCAGTCAATCGAACTGTTCGCGTTGCTTGTCATCTTTGCGACGTGTGCAGGTCGCTGCGGAGGACTCGACTACTTCCTGCATTCGGCCTCAAAAGATGGAGCCGATCCACAGGCACCGTCGCATCCGGATTCACAGGAAAGCCAGGCGGAATCCAGCTGAGAGTTATTCATAACAGACGATTTCGAATTACCAGTTGAAAATCAAGAGTTTGCGAAATGGTTAATCTGACACCTGAACAACGCGAAGTCGGTCAGCACAATTACTACTCGGCAGTGACCGAGTACGAACGGCGCATGAGTCGTCGTGATTTTATGTGGAGATCGATCATTGCCGGTGGAGCGACTGCTGCCGGCGTCGGCGCAATGTACTTCGGCTACAACCAGCCTTCTGATCCTGTAAATGTCGCCGTCATCGGCACCGGGGATGAAGGCAGTGTTCTGATGGGTGCGATCAATCCGGACTATGTGACGGTCAAAGCGATCTGTGACATCCGTCCGTCAAGTATTCATCGTGCTTTTCATGGCGACTGGTCGTCGAACAACGCGAAGAAAGTCCGGCCGGGATTGATGGATGTATACGGGTGGAATACAGAGGACGAAGCCAGACGCAACGTCAAGGTTTACACCGACTGGCAGGAGTGTGTACGCGATCCTGATATTCAGGGCGTGATCATCGCGACTCCGCTGTTCCTGCACGCACCGATGGCGGTTGCTGCGATGAATGCTGGCAAGCACGTCCTGTGCGAAAAACTGATGGCCCATAATGTGCCGCAATGCAAGTTGATGTGTCGCGCAGCAGCAGAAAACGGAGCGTTTTTGTCTGTCGGCCATCAACGCCATTACAGCATCCTCTACGACAACGCTGTAAACCTGATTGAATGGGGCCTTCTTGGAGAGTTGCACCATATCCGTGCCCAGTGGCACCGTGGCAATCTGCCGGGATCTGATTCGTGGTGTGTGCCGATGCCAGGTGGTGAGCTTTCGCGACGACTTGATCGCAATGGCAATCCGATCCGCGTTGACAAAATCATGTCTGACGTGCGTTCATTCGAAAGACAGATCGCGGACCTGAACGAAGACAGTAGTTCGGATCGTCGCGATATTCTGAAACTACGAGCGAAAATGGCGCAGTGGCTGGCCATGGATGCTGACCGGGAAGTTGACGCTGCACGTTACGGCTACATCGACGACCACGAGGTGTACGGAGAAGGCCGCACGAGAACTGCGCTTGAGGAGTTGATTCGCTGGAGACTGTGGGACCGGACCGGTGGTGGTTTGATGGCCGAACTGGGAAGTCACCAGCTCGACGCGGCCAGTATCTTTATCTCAGCGCTCGGTAAGAAGACCGGTAAACACGTCCATCCTCTCACGGTTCATGCGGTTGGTGGACGTCATACCTTCCCTCAGGATCGTGATGCGGAAGATCACGTCTACTGCATGTTTGAATTCCCGGGGCAGGGTTACGACTACGATTTTGATGTCGGCTACGACGATGTTGTGAACAACTACCCGGACACCGAGCGTGGCATTCCTTCCTATGATGAAGTCAACGACAAGAAGATCGTTGTCTCCTACTCATCGATCAACGGAAATGGCTACGGTGGCTATGGTGAGATCGTGATGGGCTCTAAAGGAACACTGATTCTTGATCGCGAAAAAGAAGCGCTGCTCTACAAGAAATCAGACACCTACGCGAAAGCGGGAGTGAAACCGAAAGGTGGCAGTGCGGTGCTGGATACCTCGGCCAGCGGCGACGCAGCTCCTGCACAGGCAGCCCAGAGTGGTCCGGTCAGTCGTGGTTATCGTGAGGAAATCGAGCACTGGGCATGGTGCATTGCATCGGGCAGCCCCGACAATCAGCCGCGTTGTAACGGGCCGATTGCTCTGGCCGATGCGACAATCGCGTTGACGGCGAAACAGGCGATCAAGAATTCCCAGCGTCGCGGCGGCCATGGCTTTATTCAGTTCGAACACGGCTGGTTTGATCCGGATTCCAACGAATGCCCGGAGGCTACATCCATCGAAGAGGCAAACCGGCTGTTCCAGCAGGAGATGCAGAATCTGAAAATGTCCTGATGGACGACGCAGACATGAAATTCGAATCCGGCTCTTCGCTTGAGGTGCCGGATTTTTTCTTGCGCGATTATCGAACCCCGGGATGCGTTAGACTGTCGTAGCAGAACAGGAATGATGGAATCAAGCATCAAAGTTAACGATAGGAATCGGGGGCGAAACAGCAATGAATAAGAAACAGCTTCTGGAGCTGGGAGTCCCTGCAGACTGTGTGGCTGAAGCGATCGGCTGTATTCAGCAGGCGGCTCGACTGAAAGGAGACATGAAGCCGAAGAAGATCATTCCACAGATTGTTCTCGCTCCTGAAGTCTACCGCGCAAACGAACACTACGGCACGCTTGCCGAGGCGATCATCGAATCGCGTGAGGCAGGAACTGCGATTGATCCAATTGATTTCGCACAGTGGGGTGAAGACCTTGACGATGCTTCACTGCAGCAGATCGGCAACGCGTGCCGTCTGCCGGTTTCACGTGCCGCCGCATTGATGCCGGACGCGCACAGCGGCTATGGACTGCCGATCGGCGGGGTACTCGGTTGTGAAAACGCCATCATTCCCTACGGCGTCGGCGTCGATATTGCGTGCCGTATGAAGATGACAATTACTGACCTTCCCGTCGAAACTGTTCATCAGAATGAAGCTTCAAAATGCCGCGAGCTCGATAGAGCCCTGAAGGATGGAACGAGGTTCGGTGTCGGTGTCGGCTGGAAACGACCCCAGTACCACGAGGTGCTGGATGAGGACTGGACGATCACCGCGGTGACTCGCCAGAACCGGGACAAGGCGGTCAAACAACTTGGCACAAGCGGAAGTGGCAACCACTTCGTGGAATGGGGCGTACTGACTTTGCCGGAAGGCGAATTCGGACTGGAACCAGGGCGGTATGTGGCGCTGTTGTCCCATAGTGGCAGTCGCGGTGCCGGCGCTGCAGTCTGCAAACGCTACACAGATATCGCAATGAAGAATGCACCGCATTGGCTGAAGTCGGATCGCCAGCTCAAGCATCTCGCATGGCTGGATATGGATAGTGAAGTCGGACAGGAATACTGGGCCGCTATGAATCTAATGGGACGTTACGCATCAGCGAATCACGCTGTTATCCATCGCAACGTGACGCGGATCTCAGGTGCGAAGTCACTGGCGACAATTGAGAACCATCACAATTTTGCCTGGATCGAAAAGCACAACGGACAGGAGCTTTACGTCCATCGCAAAGGCGCTACCCCGGCCGGAGAGGGCGTTCTGGGAGTTATTCCCGGAACTATGGCTGATTCCGCGTTCATTGTTCGCGGGAAAGGCAATGCTGAAAGCCTCGACTCGGCATCACATGGAGCAGGACGCCGGATGAGTCGTAAGAAGGCGAAAGAGCAATTCAATTGGGCTTCATGGCGCGATCACCTGGCAAAGAAAAATGTCCGGCTGCTCGCCGGCGGTCTCGATGAAGTTCCGGGTGCCTATAAGGATATTCATGAAGTGATGGCGGCTCAGCAGGATCTGGTTGATATCATCGGCGAATTCATGCCTCGCATCGTAATGATGTGTGGCGACGGAAGTCGTCCCGAGGATTAAACTGTCCGTTGTGAGCTGAGAATTTCCTGCCCTTTCGAATGCAATGGCTGTAAGATTGTACCGGGGTGAGAAACGGAAGCTTCATTGAACGAAAAAAGAAACAGGCAGCGGCGGTTCAAGTTTTCACTGCGAGCCGCCCTTCTTTTGACAACTCTTTTCGCTGTCATGCTGGGCTGCGTATTCGGGTTCTGGGTACCAAGGTCACAGAGACAACAGCAGGCCGTCAAACGCCTCGAGGAACTGGGGTATGGGTATTCCTATTCGCCGGACCCTGAGGATTCCCGAGTTCCGAATTGGTTGATGGAAAAACTGGGCCCTGATTACTTTTGTGAAGTCACAGAAATCAGGGCATACGTCACAGAGCAACACTACGGGCTTGAGAAGATATCGCTCGAGCTCGGGTTCCTGGAAATCCTCGACGACGTCGAGAGGTTTGTCGGGCATTTCGATATACCCGGACCGGCGTCAGAAGGCGCGTATGATCTTGAGCCATTGGCCGACCTTCCGATGCTTCGCGAAGTAGATATCAAATTCGATAGCTCAGCGAAAACCTGGTCGCAATTCGATCTTGCACCGCTTTCACAATGCAGTTCATTGGAGTCGGTGAGGCTTACTTCGGACGGGTACACCGAACAGATGTTCCTGCACCTAGGGCAATGTGATCAGATCAAGGAAGTCAAACTGCGAAAAGCGAATGTGCCTGTCGACTGGCTGAAGCACCTGCTTGATTCGTCGTCGCTTGAACGAATCGTGCTCGAGAATACGGAGTTTGGAATCAACTTCGATGCCTGGGATCTTGATAACGATGGCAAGCTGATTCCCGGGGCGAGCGACCTGCCACTGTTTGTGCTTTGCAGAACCAATCAGTCCACGAGAACGGCTGACTTTCCCCTGGATCAGTTCGAACTGTGGCTAGACGGAGAGTTCAGTGGAATTGAATTTGAAGAAGAGTTCGGCCCTGACCCGATGATCGGTGGCGGCTTTGGCGGGGGAGCTGGTCGCAATGCACCGGTGCCTGTTCAAAAACCTCCTGCTGCGGGCGGGGGTGATCAGGGCGGAGGCGGCTTTGGTGGCCGCTGATCCCCTTGCGATTAGACGGTGCCGGAGTCTGTTATGCGACCATCCGTGAAGTAATGTCACTGCGCGAGTTTTTTGGTGTCGCGTCAGCGTCGTCTGATTTCTGCCGCCTGTCGAACAGGCGTCCAAACGGACCAAGGATGAGAGCAGGTAACAGCAGTAAGTCGCTGACCAGAGCGATGCCGAGAAGCACGACAATGGCGATTGCGAATTGTCGCGCGGGAATGAACTGGCTGGCTGAGAATACCGCGAGCCCCGCGCAACAGATCAGGGTTGTGTATAGCATCGGCCGTCCGCAATGAGTAATCGCGCGCCACACGGCGGTCCGGCGGCAGGTCGATGTCTCTCTGGTCCGGACGTACGTTTCAAGGAAGTGCAAAGTGTCATCGACAGCGATTCCGAGGCCGACGCTCGCGGTTAAAATTGTCCCGATATCGACAGACCAGCCCAGCCAGCCCATGCCACCGAAAAACAACAATGCCGGAAAAACATTCGGGATCATAGCTACCAGCCCCGTGCTTACGCCGCGTAGGATCAGCATGATCAGGGGTGTGATCATGAGAAACGCCAGCATGAAGCTCATAGCGAGATCACTGAAGAGCTGCTGTCGGCCGATCGCCGACAATGGCCAGATTCCTGTGACCAGAAACTCCGGTTCGGTCTCCATGTCCGCAGAACATTCTTTCGCGGCAAACGCAATGTCATCCATCAGCGTCGCGTATTGCTCCTCATCCTGGATGTTCAGTCCGACGCGGATACGCCAGTGAGTCAGATTGTCTTCCTGAATCAAAAGCCGTTGATCCATCAGGTTGGGAAGTTCCTGACGAAGTCGTGAATTGATAAAGCTGCGTCTTGATACTGAGCGGAATCCCCTGCCCTGCGGAATCGGATCACATAGACTCGCAAAGGAAAATACAGTCCGAATCTCCGGCAATTCGCTGAGGTGTTGCTGGATCTGATGCAGGCTGTGAATCTGCGAGGTAAGTCTGTCTCGCTCGTCATTCTCGAATGTGGCTACGATTTCGACACATTGAACCGGCGTCAGGTTTTCTTCCAGCCAGTCGTGATTCACGCGCACGGCCGAGTCCGGCGGGAACATGTTCTCGGGACTCAGTGTCGTCTTCAGCCGCGCGGCTCCGATCATCAGTGCCGGGAAAAGGCAGAGTACGACCGCGACACCTGCCGTCGCCAGCCATGGCCGTTGAACAATGTGATCCTGAGCACGCGATTCGATTTCGGTTGGCTTGTCAGAGGTGAATCTCTGAATCTCCGTCATTGAAATCGGCCACACGCGCAGTAGCGCCGGATAAGTCAGCAGGAGCATACACAGTGCGAGCATCAGCCCGATTGAGGTGAACATTCCAAAATGACGTACCGCTTCGATGTGGCTGGTGCAGAGCATCAGGATGCCGACACTGGTGGTGATCGTCGCCAAAGCACACGGGCGCCAGCCAACTTTGAACATGGAGGCAACCGCGTCCCCGAAAGGGTCAAACCTCACCGCTTTGCGATAGTACCCGGCAAGATGAACCCCGCCGGACAACGTAAGCACCATGACGATTACCGGCATCATCACCAGTAGTCCATTGATCTTATATCCGCAGAATGTCACGAACGCCACGCTGACCAGCGCCGAGGTGGCCGCCACGGACAGGGTGATCGTTGTCAGCCGGATACTTCGCAGAGAAAAGAAAGTGACAAGAACGGCAAGCAGTCCTGCAGGAACGCTGTACGAAAGCGCCTGGTTGGTTGCCTTGTGGATCTGAACACTGATAAAGCTGCCGCCACCGATTCGTAGACGCTCCCGCCCCAATCCGTCCACCTCGTCAGCCGACTCGTAGATCTTTTCGAAGCAGGCCATGCGGTTGTCCCGCCCTGCTTCCCCAAGACGCACACAGACTCCGGTTGTCCGGCCGTCCTCACCAAAAAAGACGCCGGCCATTCTTTCGCGGGCCTGTTGTTCAGTCAGGCCGGCGCCGCCGGAAGAAGTCAGGCGATTCAAGACATCGCGGCCGTTTGCCGCGCCGCAGAATTCGAGATCATCCCCGACGCGTTCCCGAAGGCGCTTCGTTAAGGCAAAGAGTCGAGGGTCCTCTGTCGTGCAACCATCCCAGCTGATAACGATATCGTCATCGTCGCCGAACAATTCGACAAACCTGTCGTACTCTGCGCGTGCACTGGTACCGCCCGGCAACCACGTGTGTACGTCCTGGGTATTTGCCTCAACGCGCAGTGCGAGCAGCAGTAGCCCCGGCATTAGCAGGGCTACGGCAAACAGGATGAAAACCGATGACTTGCGATCGGGAATGAACAAGAGAATAGTCGGGTCTGAACAAGCGGCAGGCGATGAAGGGTTCGCAATCCGACGGATGATTTGCGATCCGGCACACTAGTTTGATTTCGTCCTGATCGTGACTGCCGGCACATTGATTTTGACGTCGCCGGTAACGGCAACGGCGCGACCGTCACAGGCGTCAAACTCAGCGATTGATGATAGCACGAATACGACTGCGTTGGCGTCGTTTATTGTGCGCAAAGAACGTTCGCAAAAGAAAATCGCAGGCACAGAGCGGAGTTCGGTCTCCGTGATCTGTTCGAAATCAGCTAGGCAGACTCTTCACCGACTGTGCTGCCGGTTTCGGAATTTCCATCTCCGTTGTCCGATCCGCCCACCGAGCCGTTTTCGGGGGCAGGAGTGCCGGTGCTGTCTGGAGATTTCCCGGCAGAATCATCGGAATCCGTGCCGCTACCATTGGCCCGTTGCGCTTCCTCCATCTCGGTGCGATCAGGCCTGGTAAACAGTGCCGGCTTGTCGGAGTGTGCACCTTTACCGATTTGTTCCTCGATCTGATTGCGATCGAGTTCCTCATGTTCAATCAGGGCGTGCGTGAGTTTTTCAAGTTCGCCTTTCTTGTCCTTCAGTAATTCAAGAGCACTGGCAGCCGCGGCCCGGAGGATGTTGGTGACCTCGTCGTCGATCCGCTCCATCGTGTGTTCACTGAACTGGCGGCTCTTTTGCATTTCTCGGCCAAGGAACGGATCTTCGTCGGTCATCTTGTAGGAAACCGGGCCGAGTTCGCTGCTCATGCCCCAGTGAGTCACCATCCGCCGCGCCATCGATGTCGCACGCTCAAGATCGTTTTCAGCTCCGACGGTCAATTCATCGTAGATAAGTTGTTCTGCAGCTCGACCGGCCAGAAGGACAACGAGATGATCGCGGATTTCATTTTCCGACATGTTCATCTTGTCTTCGTCGGGAACCATCTGCGTAACACCCAGCGCCTGTCCGCGCGGAATGATGGTCACCTTGTGTACGGGGTTGGCTCCTTCGAGATACCACGCGGCAAGTGTGTGGCCGACTTCATGGTATGCTGTGCGCTCTTTTTCTTTTTTGGTGAGCACTTCTTCGCGTTTTGCGCCCATCAGGACTTTGTCGTGAGCGTAGTAGAAGTCCTCCATCTGGACTTTACTTTTGTTCAGTCTCGCCGCCCAGAGTGCGGCTTCATTCACAAGGTTTTGAATATCCGCCCCGGTCATCCCTGCAGTTGCCTGTGCCATGACTTCCAGGTCGACGTCTTTATCGAGAGGAACATCGCGAACGTGTACTTTGAATATCTTCAGCCGGCCATTGAGTGTCGGGCGACTGACCGTTACGTGGCGGTCAAAACGTCCCGGTCGCAGCAACGCAGGGTCAAGAATGTCAGGCCGGTTCGTCGCGGCAAGGATGATGACGGAATCGCTGCCCTGAAATCCATCCATCTCCCCTAGAATCTGGTTCAGAGTCTGTTCGCGCTCGTCATGTCCACCGCCCAGTCCGGCACCGCGCTGACGACCGACGGCATCGATCTCATCAATAAAGATGATCGCAGGTGACTGACTCTTGGCAGTTGAAAACAGATCGCGAACACGGCTGGCACCGACGCCGACGAACATTTGAATGAACTCGGATCCGTTAACGCTGAAGTAGGGAACTTCCGCTTCACCTGCGACAGCGCGGGCGAGCAACGTCTTACCGGTTCCCGGAGGGCCGACAAGCAGAACACCTTTCGGTACGCGGCCACCAAGCTTCTTGAACTTGCCGGGATCTTTCAGGAACTCAACGATCTCCTGCAGGTCGGCTTTGACGCCTTCCAGTCCGGCGACGTCTTTGAATGTTACCGGTTCTGCTTCGGCTTCATATTTCTTGGCGGGAGAGCGGGAGAAGTTGGACAGAAATCCGCCGCCGCCCATCATCTGATTCTGACTTCGCCTCAGCGAAAGGAACATGAATAACAGAAGCCCGAGCGAGAACAGAATGATCATCGTGGTGTACAGGCCGAGCAGATCGCTGGACTGACGCGGCTGGGCAAGCACACCTCTGGCTTCGACCTTATCAATGTCGTTCGCCAGCAGTTGCTCATTGGTGCTGAGCTGAACAGTAAACTTCTTCTTGAGCTGCCGGCGGTTCTCTATCGCGCTATCGATATAGTTTTCGTCACTGTCTTTCTTAGGTTCAGCCAATGGTGGTTCGGTGAACACACCTTTGGCGATACCTGTGTCCGGCCAGTATTCAAGTGACTGAATCCGGTTAACGCCGGGATCTTGTTCAAGGTCGGCGCTGTCGTAGTCCTTACCCTCGAGAAGATTCAGAAAGTAATGACGTGAAATCTCATCGGCGTCATTGAAAACTGACCCTGAGAACACCATGAATAGTGCAAACGCGAGCACCATCAGCATGATGAGAAACGGCAGGTTTCGAGTTGAAGGGCCGGGTCTGTTTTCCGGTTCCTGTTCGTTTTGTCGGTTGTCTTCCATTTATGTCCTCAGCTCGCGACTGTTGCCGCTGCTGTTTGTGACCCACCGGCCAGCCTCAGCGGATTCCCCGAAAAAGTGGTTCAGGGCAGCTACCTTGGTCGTAATGCAAACCCGCCTTGATTCAGCGATATTCGACAGGAAATTGTAGCCCGAAAAGAGTTTATTGGCGACGCTGGATCATTCGATCGCTACCTTCGTCCGGCTTAGGTTCGTAAAACACCGGAATTTCCATCTGTGCGGACTTGTAATGCAATGCGCGCAGGTGACGCGACACCCTGTTGATGCAGATCGGGGAAACAAATTCCAATGTTGCGGGGTAGACGTTAAGACCGTTTGTGAATTCAAAAATTCGAGATCATCGCGGTCGCACACGAACAAAAATGCTGAAAAGTCCAGCCAGCTGTCCATCTCCTGACCATTGATAGAACCGGTGGTAGGACCGGGATTTTTGAACTGCTTGTATTGAATGATGAACCTTGAGCACGATTTGAGTCGCATCCGGACATGACCGTCGTCAAACCGGCCGCGCGGCTCTACTGGCACTTCAAAAAGAACATCAGTTGCTTTGGACTGATTTCAGCGGGCAATTCCGCAATGAGTGCGGTTAATCGCTTGTTCTCACCTGAATCTACGATCTTTGCGATCGCGCTGGCTTCGTGCCCGCTGAGCATCCACGAAGCTTCAACTTCGTAGTCGTTATCTGCAGCCTGGATCAGGTGGTCGTAAATCGTATCCAGATCGATATCGCGCGCCTGTTGAAGGTGCAACGGTGAATATCCGTCGGCAATCAGGCGCCATGTCCAGTAGAACGATGGCTGTACTTTTTCCGGGTGAGGAAGATCCTCCCGATGGATTCGCAAAGGTTTTGCAACGCTACCGGTCGATTCAAGAATTGATTCTTCCGGTTGACCGGGAGCAGCCCCTTCCCCGGGCAGATTCTCTTCTTCTTCTTCTTCTCCGGGCAGATTCTCTTCGATTTCTTCTGTGACTTCTTCTGCCGGCGAAGAAGACACATCAAGTTCTACGTCAACCGAAGCAGCAGACTTTTCTTCACCGTCGGGACGAACGATCTCAATTTCGTCATCAGGGGATTCCTCAACCCTGTGCGGTACCTTGCCTTTAAACTTGATCGAGAGGCTGTTCACGACGGGACCGGGCATGTGGGCCACAAGGTCCGGTTGCAATCTGCCCCCGACAAGTTCCAGTCCGCGCGGCGTGATTTTCACTTGAGGCCGATAACGGGTCGTTTCAGACTGGACGGCATATCCTTCGTCAACCAGCCAGTCGATCAAGGAGGAAGCATCGTTCTGCTTCAAGCCTTTCAGGAGTCCGAATGTGCTGAGACGCGACAGTCCGAATCGCTCAACTTTTTTGGCGGTACTGCCGGTAAGCATCTGCGCGATTATCGTCTTTCCGAATCTGCCGTGAGTACGAGCGATCCCCGACAACGCCACCTGGGCCGCGTAGAGACATGCGTCATTGTCAGCATGTTTTGGCGCAGGGCCGGCAGGTCGCTGCTTCGCTTTTTTGCAGTTGTCACAACTGCGGCAGAGATGACGTTCGGGATCTCCGAAGTACTCCAGTATCTGAAGTTGCCTGCACCGTCTGGTGGTACAGAAATCGATTACCGATTGAAGCTTTTTAAACTCGGACTGTTTGCGGCGTTCGAGTTCGGCAAAGTCTATATCGAGTTCTGCAAATCTTTTGTCGCGGCAAAGCAGATGGATCGCGCGGCCACGAAACGGCGGCACGTAGTCGACGGCGTCCAGACGTGTCAGTTCACGGATGTGCCGGTTCAATGTCTGCCATTTCATTTCCAGTCGGTCAGCCAGCTTTTGCGGCACAAACATCACGCGTTCACCGCGTAGCGGACCGACGAGCTTTTCCAGTCCTCTCATGACATGTCGCTGAACCCTGGCGTCACGCGGGAGCAGATCGATGAGCGTGGTAAGCTCCGAATCGATACGGATTGCGGCCATGTTTTCGCGGGAATCCAGACGTTCGATGGCACCTGCTTTTTCGAGCAGATTCTCGCAGTTAGCAATGCCGCTGGTGCCGATGTCCAGATCGAGTTCGTCTTTGATTTCCATCAAGGTCATCTCAATCGGGTCGGCTTTCACCGAACGCAGGAACTCGTAGATCTCCTTTACGATCTGCCGCGACGGGTAGGAGTTCTCGATGAAGAACTCCTGAATAAACTTGTCCTGGTAGGAATACAGCAGCATGCATTCCGATGGCTTTCCGTCACGCCCTGCCCTTCCCGCTTCCTGATAGTAGGCTTCGATGCTGCCGGGAATGTTGTAGTGGGCGACGAAGCGAAGATCGGCTTTGTCGATACCCATGCCGAAAGCGTTGGTCGCGACGATGACCGGCATGCGGCCGCTCATGAAGTCTTCCTGCACCTTCTTGCGTGTCTCCGGGGGAAGTCCGGCATGATAGAACGTGACTGGACGGTCGATCTGCCCGTCCAGAAGTTCGACGATGTGCTCACAGCTTTTCCGTGTTGACGCGTAAACGATTCCACAACCGGGATGGCTGTTCAGAAATGAAATCAACTGCTCGTCTTTTTCACTGTTGCTGCCCGGACTATCGACACGAAGGTAGAGATTTTCTCTCGCGAATCCGGAAATAAAAGTCGCCGGTTCTTCAAGTTCGAGAATCTGCACGATGTCCTGACGGACGAGCTCAGTCGCAGTCGCAGTAAGCGCTACGGTTTGTGGATTGCCGAGCCGGCTGCGCATCCGGCCGAGCCTTGCATAATCCGGCCGGAAGTCATGACCCCATTGACTGATACAGTGGGCCTCATCGATGGCGAGCATGGCGATGTTTGCCCGACCGGTCGCGCGCATGAATGTGCTGCTTCGCAATCGCTCCGGTGCGATGTAAACGAGCTTGTACTCACCGCGGATCATTCCATCGATGCGAGCGTGTTGTTGCTGCGAGGCGAGTGTGCTGTTGATGAATGTTGCCGGAATATCAAGTTCTGACAGCGAATCGACCTGGTCCTTCATCAGTGCGATCAGAGGCGAAATCACGATTGTGATCCCGTCCCTCGCCAGCGCCGGCAGCTGGTAGCAAAGACTCTTTCCACCTCCTGTCGGCATGATGCACAGGGTGTCTCTGCCCGCCAGAATCGCATCGATGACATTGCGCTGGCCGCGGCGGAACTTCGTCAATCCGAAGCGCGGCAGGAGACTCTCTGGATCCGCTACAGTCTTATTCACGTCAGTCCGTTTCGTGGGTGGAGCTACGAATATATCCGCACGGCGCTCTGTTTTCGACGGGACGTAAACCTGTCCACGCGAGTTACATTGCCGGTTTGACGACGGAACTTACCTCAGGGACTGTGTACTATCCGTTAGCGAATCGTTATCTGTTAACAATCCGGCACGCCAAATCCCGGAACATCGCCTGAATTAGGCCGGGTGACAAACAACGGAAGAGAATTTTGCGTAGATTAGTGTTCTTCAAAGACGGCAGGATCGCCCGGATGAGGCGGTCAGAATCTCGGGGTCGATTAGCGGAATGATCATAGTCAGGGAACTGAGCAAGACTTTCTATCAGGGACAGCAGGAAACCCGTGCGGTCTCGGATGTGTCATTCGATGTGTCGGCGGGCGAAGTCTATGGACTGCTCGGTCCTAACGGTGCCGGCAAGACGACGACGATGCGGATGATTCTCGGGTTACTGGAACCGGATGCGGGGTATGCGGAGATCAACGGTTACCGATCGTCTGCCCGATCCAACGAGCTGAAGCGGCAGGTGGGGTTCGTATCTGCGCAAGCTGGAATTTATCAATGGCTGACTGCCCGGGAGCTGCTTGAATTTTTTGGCGACGTTTACGGCCAGAAGCCGTCGATCACTTTCGAACGCATCGAAGAACTGTCCGGACTTCTCGGTCTGACCGAGTTTATCAACCAGCGTTGTTCCACTCTGAGTACTGGACAACGCCAGCGACTGAATCTCGCGCGGGCGCTGGTTCACGATCCGGACGTCATGATTCTTGACGAACCGACGCTGGGTCTGGACGTTGTCGGATCCCAGGTGATCTTTAATTACATCAATCTGCTGAAGACGTCGGGCAAGGCAACGATACTTTGTACGCATCGGCTGGCTCAGGCAGAGCGTGTTTGCGACAGGTTCGGGCTGCTTCATCGGGGTGAACTCGTACATGAAGGTGATCTTGAGCAGCTGACGGCCAGTACGGGCGGGCGTGATCTGGTGGAGATTTTTGTAGGAATGATTGAGAGTGACCCGCACGACAATCGACTTGAGGATGCTCACTTCGCTCCGGAGGGACAGGCCTGATGGATGATGCGAACCTTCCAGAGGATGGGACAGCTGACGAACTGGTCGATGAGGTCCCAGGCGATGTAGCCTCCGAACCGTCGCCGCCTGCCCGAAACGAGAATTCCAGATTTGCGGCTCCTCGAATCAGTCGCCTTGCGATGAAGGAGTTGCGGGAAACTCTGCGCGATCGGCGCACGATTGTCACGCTGATCCTGATGCCGTTACTTGTGTATCCGATTTTGAGCCTGGTATTCAGGACGTTTCTGTTCAACACAGCAGATTCACTGAGACAGTCAGGGCCTGAGCGTTACAGCTTTGTTGTTGATGGTGAGGCGCCCGACAGGGATCTGTTCGCCGTAATTACGCAGCTCGGATTGATTGTAGAAGGTTACGTTCCGGATGACGCGAGTCCCGGACAGGTACGCCAGAACGATGCCGACGGTGGCAATGATGTTCCCTCTTCTCCGGAGGAGATTATGGAGCGTGCTGCGCAAGGCAATGACGAGCAAGGAAACGACGGGGAAGCAGTCGATGAATCACCTCAGTTTGATCCTGCCCGCCGGATAGGTGATTACTGGGAGCACAACTGGGCATTTCCGTCCAGGGAATTGCCGCAGACGGTGGAAACGATCGTCGAAACGGGGCAAGCCGACGCCGGTTTGCGATTGATTCTGGAAGGTCGGGAACGTTTCCAGCTTGCTCGTTACGAGATCATCTACGATCCGGAAGATGCAACTTCTTCAGCGGCGGCAAGATATCTGCGTGAGGCGATCACAAAAGCAAACAAAGCAATGCTCAGCAATGCATTGCGCGCTTCGTACGATCCGATTCAGGAAGTCGGTGAGAATCGAGTTTCGCTGAGTGAAGAAGCCGGTGGCGGGTCAGGCCGTGTTTCACTCGCAGCGATGATTCCATTGATTCTCGTATTGATGACGATTACCGGTGCCGTTTATCCGGCGATCGATCTTACCGCCGGCGAGCGCGAGCGCGGAACACTCGAAACACTCATGGCAGCGCCGGTGCCGCGTATGGGAATCCTGTTTTCAAAATTCGTTGCGGTTCTAACCGTTGCAGTACTCACCGCAAGTTTGAATATTCTGGGGATGGCCGCCACCGTTTGGGCCTTTGGCCTGGACGCGTTCTTCGGGCATGAAGCCGGACTTACTGCCGGAATGATTTTGCGGATATTCGGACTGCTGGTCCTCTTTGCTTCATTCTTTTCTGCAATCCTGCTGGCGGTAACCAGCTACGCGCGCAGCTTCAAAGAAGCTCAGTCGTATCTGATTCCGATCATTCTGCTCTCTATGGCTCCGGGTTTGATGGCGATGACTCCGGGCCTTTCACTGGCAGGCCCATTGTGCGTAACGCCGATGGTCAACTTGCTGCTCCTGGCCCGGGACGTTCTTCAACAGCAGGTGATCCCAGCTCCTTCTTTGATCGCGGTTATCTCAACATTGATTTATACGGGCCTGGCGATTTTCGTGGCTGCCCGGATTTTCGGAACTGACGCCATCCTCTACGGAAGTCAGGGATCATGGAG